>CAJMRP010000008.1 GCA_905215765.1 uncultured bacterium | reverse complement strand
CGCGCAGTTCCTCGTCGGGAATGTCGCGCCCCAACACCGTCTTCGTCGCGTAGCGAAACGACGCCAGGATGAGCGCCTCGGTATCGACCAGCGTGCCGTCCAAGTCGAACAGCACGCCCTTGATGCTGGAAGTCTTGCCCATCCCGGTTACTCGAAGATGCCCGCGAAAGTGCCCAGGCCAGAGGGGTGCTTGCGAGCATTGCGCTTCGCGAAGCGCAGCAGCTCGGCGATGGTGGAAAGCGAAACGTCCTTCTTCTGGCCCGTGCGGCGCAGCTTCACTTCCACATTGCCCTCGGCCAGACCGCGCTTGCCGATGACCACCTGCAGCGGCCAACCGATAAGGTCGGCGTCCGCGAACTTCACGCCAGCGCGCTCCTTGCGGTCGTCGATGACCACGTCGAAGCCGAAATCGGCAATCTCGCTCGCGAGCTTCTCAGCCGCGGGCTGCACCTCATCGTCGCCGACCGTAAGCGGGATAATGCACACGTGAGCAGGCGCGACGTTGAACGGCCACTGGATGCCGTTCTCGTCGTTGTGCTGCTCGACGACGGCAGCAAGCGAGCGAGACACGCCCACGCCGTAGCAACCCATGATAAGCGGCTTCTCCTTGCCGTCCTCGTCCATAAAGGTGGCACCCATGGCCTCGGAATACTTGGTGCCCAGCTGGAAGACCTGAGAGACCTCGATGCCGCGGGCAGCGGAGAGCGGCTTGCCGCAGTGCGGGCAGGGGTCGCCGGCGACAACGGTGACCAGATCGGCCCACTCATCGACGGTAAAGTCGCGCTCGGGGCAGGCGCCGGTAAAGTGATAATCGACCTCGTTGGCACCGCAGGCCCACTGCTTGGAATCGCGCAGGCTCTCGTCGCACACCAGACGAATGCCATCGGGCAGGTTAACCGGTCCGATAAAGCCCTTGTGCAGACCGTTCGCCTGAAGCTCCTCGTCGGTCATCATGCGATAGCCCTTGCCAAAGACGTGCTCGGCCTTGCAATCGTTGAGCTCGTGATCGCCCGGAACAATGGCCACGACAGGCTTGCCCTCGGCGTCGATGAGCGCCAGCGACTTGCGCGTGCCGTTCTCGGGGAACCCAAAGAACTTAGCAACTGCCTCAATGGTGCCCATGCCCGGAGTCTCAACCTTGGTGAGCGTACCGTCACCAGGACCCTCGGTCACGACGACCTTGGTGCTTGCCGCCTCGTCATCGGCAGCAAAGCCGCAATCGTCGCAGTAGACGAGCGAAGCCTCGCCGGCGTCGGCCAAAGCCATGTACTCGACGGAGGTATCGCCACCGATCTCACCGGAGTCGGCAACAACGGGCAGGGCCTTGATATAGCAGCGCTCGCAGATGTTAGCGTAGGCCTGCTTCATCTTGTCATACTCCTCCTGCAGGCTCTCCTGCGTGGCGGAGAAGCTGTAGGCGTCCTTCATGATGAACTCGCGACCGCGCATCAGGCCAAAGCGGGGGCGGAACTCGTCGCGGAACTTATCCTGGATGTGGTAGAGGTTAACGGGTAGCTGCTTGTAGGAGCGCAGCTCATTGCGCACCAGGGCCGTGACGGTCTCCTCGTGCGTGGGGCCCAGGACGAACTCGCGACCGTGACGGTCGTCAAAGCGCACAAGCTCCTTGCCATAGGCGTCGATGCGGCCGGACTCACGCCACAACTCGGCATCGACCATGATAGGCATCATAAGCTCCTGGGCGCCGGCGGCGTCCATCTCGTCGCGCACGATGTTCTCGATCTTGCGAATCGAGCGCCAAGCAAGCGGCAGGTAGGAATATAGACCGGCGGCCTCCTTGCGGATCATGCCGGCACGGAGCAGCAGACGGTGGCTGGCGAGCTCAGCGTCCGCCGGATCCTCTTTAAGCGTCGGCGCATAAAGCTTAGACATATACATTGCTCGGGTCATTTATTTCTCCTCAATAAGCTTGTCGACCTCGGCCATAAGCGCGTCGACAATTTGGTCCTCAGCTACTTTACCAATGATCTGGCCATGCGAAAAGAGCAAGGCCTGACCACGTCCGCAAGCAACGCCCAGATCGGCATCAGAAGCCTCGCCGGGGCCATTAACGGCACATCCCATCACAGCGATCGAAAGCGGCGCGGAGTAGTTCTTAAGCCGCTCGGTAACCTCCTCGGCAATGGGAATAAGGTTAACCTGGCAGCGGGCGCACGTGGGGCACGAGACAATCTCGGGACCACGGCGACGCAGGCCCAGCGACTGCAAAATTCCCCAGGCAACCGGCGGCTCCTCAACCGGATCGGCTGTGAGCGACACACGCATGGTGTCGCCAATGCCTTCGGAAAGCAAGATACCCAAGCCTACAGAGCTCTTGATGGTGCCCTGGAGCTTGGTCCCCGCCTCCGTCACGCCCAGGTGAAGCGGAACGTGGGGAATCTCACGCGACAGGGCTCGATAGGTATCGAGCGTCGTCTGTACGCTATGGGCCTTGGCGGAAAGCACTATGTTGGTAAACCCACGATCCTCAAAGTGCCGCACAAAGCGCTCGCTCGACATCACGAGCTTCTCGGGCTGTGTGAGGTCGTCGCGCTCGGCGATATCCTGCTCAAGCGAGCCCGCGTTCACGCCAATACGAATCGCGCACCCAGCGGCACCCGCGGCGTCGATGACGGCATCGACCTTAGCCCAATCGCCGATATTGCCGGGATTGATGCGAAGCTTGGCGGCACCAGCCTCGACGGCGCCGATGGCGAGCTTATGGTTAAAGTGAATATCGGCGACGATCGGCACCGGAGACTCGGCACAGATGGTGCGGAAACCCTCAAGCGCGGCCTCGGTGGGCACGCTCACACGCACGATATCGCAGCCAGCCTGCGCCAACGCGCACACTTGCGCAAGCGTTGCCTGGGCGTCAGCGGTATCGGTGCAGGTCATGGATTGGACCACCACCGGCGCGCCGCCACCGATCTGTACACCGCCCACATGCACGGGGCGCGTCAACTCGCGCGGCAAAGGATGGGATAAAGACAATCCAAACACTCCCCTACAGAATAAATCGAAGGATGTCGGAACGAAGCATATAGACAAACAGCAGTGCGAAGAGCGCGATGCCCACATAGCTCACAATCGTCTGGACCTTGAGCGGAAGCTCGCGGCCCGCAATCTTTTGAATGATCTCGATGACCAGCTTGCCGCCATCGAGTGGTGGGATGGGAAGCAGGTTCATAAAGCCAAGCGAGAACGAAATGAGGGCGGCAAACGAAAGGAACGTGGCAGGGCCGGCAGCAGCAGCCTGTGAGGACATAACGCTAATGCCCACGATCGAAGAAGACTGATCGAGAATCTCCATCGTATGCTGCGGCTGGAGCAGGCGCATCACGCCCTGCGCTGTCTGCACGACATAGGAGAACGACAGGCGAGCCGACGTGATGGGGTCTAAACGGACCACCTGCGTAGAGGCATACACACCTAGGCGCTCGTCCTCTTTGAGCGCAACCGTGGTCGAATGCTGCTTGCCGTCACGCTCGTACTCGATGGCGATATCGTCCTTACCGGCGGCCTTGCCGATGGCATCGTAAACGTCCATCCAAGTAGAGCACGATACTCCGTCAACCGAAAGGATCGCGTCGCCGCCCTCGAAACCCGCCTTGGCGGCAATAGACCCCTCGTCAACCTGACCGATCACGTTGGTATCCATCGGCACAGTGACACCCGCAATGGAATAGATGCTCATAAGCAGCAAAAAGCCCGTCAGGATATTGACAATAATGCCCGCGAGCAGCATAAAGGCGCGTTTGAGAAAGCCCTGGCCAAGATAGGTGTGCGAACGCTCTTGTGCAAGGAACTCGGCCTCGCCGCACGGCAGCTCCCACACATCGCCCTCGGCAGTTGAATGTTCGCGATCGAAACGGCGGCCGTCAAAGGTGGTGTAACCCGCCGCGTCTCGCGGCAGCGTCTGATACTTGGTGGGATAGTAGCTCGGCGAGGGCTTCTCCCCTTCCTCATACCAAGGCGCGATAGAGCCCCAACCCAAGAGCAAGGCGCATGCCTCGAGCACATCCTCCTCGGATAGCTCGAGCTCGGCGGCAAGGTCGGCCACGGTCACGCGACCATGACGATAGATAGCCGCGAGCACGCGATCGGCGCACGAGACGTCGGTCGGATCCATACCGCAGATGGCAGCGTAGCCACCCAGCAGCAGCGGGGTCACGCCAAACTTGGTTCCAATGCGACGCGACGCGTAATGGATGTCAAAGCGGCACGGCAGGCCCAAAAAGAACTCGGTCACACGGACGCCGCAGGCACGCGCCGCCAAAAAGTGGCCGCCCTCGTGCAAAAACACGAGGACGGAAAGCATCAGTAGGCCCCAAAAGACCGATGAAAGAACGCTCAGAACAGTATCCATAAAACGAAAAAGCAATCCTTATGGGTTAGGAACGGGTTGCAGCGAGCACCTGCGCAGCCTTTTCACGCGCCCACGCATCGATGTCGCGAAGCTGCTCAAACGAATCGACCGCCTGCATATCGTGGGCATCCATGCAGGATTCCACAATGCGATCGATAACGGTAAAGCTGCAGCCATCGTGCAGGAAGGCATCGACGGCGACCTCGTTGGCGGCATTGAGCACGCACGGCATGGTGCCACCCGTCTTGCCGGCACGTTCGGCCAGTGCCAGACAGCGGAAGGTATCCATGTCGGCAGCATCAAACGTGAGCTGCCCCAGCTCGCGGAAATCGATACGAGGCGCCGGGGTATCCCAACGCTCGGGATACGAGAACGCAAACTGGATGGGAATACGCATGTCGGAAGCACCGAGATGCGCCATCACGGAGCCGTCGGCAAACTCGACCATAGAGTGAATCTTGGACTGACGCTGCACGACCACGTTAATGAAATCGAGGTCGCAGTTAAACAGATGCATGGCCTCAATGCGCTCTAGGCCCTTGTTCATGAGGGTGGCGGAGTCGATGGTGATCTTGGCGCCCATGGCCCACGTGGGATGTGCGAGGGCATCGGCACGCGTCACGCGATTGAGCTCGTCGCGCGTGCGGCCAAAGAACGGACCGCCCGAGCAGGTGAGCCAAATACAATGAGCCTCGCGCGGGTCCTCCCCCAGATAGCACTGGTAGATGGCGGAGTGCTCAGAGTCGACTGGAATAAGCTGGCCCGGTTGTGCCAACGGCATAAGCAAGTCGCCACCGACGACGAGGGACTCCTTGTTGGCAAGAGCAAGGCGCTTATTTGAGGTCAAGGCCGCATGGCTCGCCTCGAGACCGGCAGCGCCCACAATAGCAACGAGCACGCAGTCGACATCGTCGCGACGCGCGAGCTCGCAAACCGCCTGCGCGCCAAGGCCGAGCTTCGTTCCCTTGGGCAACTCCTGCAGCACGGCGTCATCGCCATGAGCGACATCGGCCACGGCAACCGCCGGAACCGAGAACTCGCGGGCAGCGGCAACGAGCTCCGAGGTGCTGGAATTAACGGACAGCGCCGTCACCTGCAGGCGATCGGCATGCTGGCGGCACACATCGAGCGCCTGGGTGCCGATGGAGCCCGTACAACCCAGGATGGCAACGCGAAGGCGTCCATCAGGGCCACACGTCGTTTGGAAGGACATTACAGCACGCCTCCGATCATCAAAAGCAGCTGAGCGGTAATGCAGCCAAAGATAAGCGAGTCGCTACGGTCGAGCATGCCGCCATGGCCCGGGATAAGGTTGCCGGAATCCTTGAGGCCCACGCCACGCTTGATGCGCGACTCGATAAGGTCACCGATAACGCCCAGGACGGACACGACCACGCCGCACAGCAGCGCATAGGGCAGGCTGAGCTTGTAGAAGTGCGTCGCCCACAGGATGAGCCAAATCAAAACCGAGCCCAGGATGCCGCCGACAAACCCCTCCCAGCTCTTTTTGGGAGAGATCTTGGGAACCATCTTGTGCTTACCGATACGGCTGCCCACGATGTAGGCAAACGAATCGGAGACCCAAAGGGACGCGCAAACGCCCACCGAAAGCAGGGCGCCGGCAAAACCGGGCATGGCATCGCGCAGCAGCACGATAGCCGACAGCATAAAGCCAGTGTAGATGGGACCCATGAGCGTCACGGCCACATCAGAGATGCGGGTACGCGGCGACCAGACATACCAAATGCCCACAGCGAGCATCAGGGCAAAAAGCAGGGCATTCAGCAACATCGAATCGCCCAACGCCGACAGCGGAAAGAGTACGGCGGCAGCGATACCCATGCGCTCGTTAGCCATCTTGCCATCGAGCCTCGTCATACGGAAAAACTCATAGCAGCACAGGCCGCTCATGACAGAAACAAAGATGGCCGTGGGCACAATACCCAAAACCAGGCACAGGATAAAGACAACGGCATAGACGATACCGGCGGCGGCACGGGTGATAAAGCCGGCAAGCCACGAACCGGTGCCATTCTTCGCTGCGGGCGCTCCCGCAGCGACAGCCTTGCGCTCAGATGTCTTGGGAGCAATTGCCTTGGGACGATCGGACACGATTAAGCCTCCTCGGTCTTGCTCAGACCACCAAACCTACGGTCACGGCCCTGATAGGCCAAAATGGCGTCGACAAGGCCCCAACGATCAAAGTCGGGCCAATAGGTATCGGTGACGTAGAACTCGGAATAAGCCACCTGCCACAGCAGATAGTTCGAAAGGCGCAGCTCACCAGAGGTGCGAATCACAAGCTCAGGATCGGGAAGACCGGCGGTATAAAGGTGAGAAGCCACCATGTCGTCATCAATTGCGGCAGGATCAATCTTACCGGCGGCAACGTCGAGCGCGATCTGACGGACAGCGCGGGTAATCTCGGCACGCGCGCCGTAGTTGACAGCAAGCGCCAGCGTCATACCGGTGTGATCGGCGCACTCGGCAAGACCGCGTTCAAAAACGTCGCGGGTCTTCTTGGGCAGCGCGGAAATATCACCCAAAAAGACAACGCGCACGTTTTCGCGCTTCAGAAGCGGCAACTCGTCGATGAACGTCTTGGCAAACAGGTGCATCAAGACGTTGACCTCATGCTGCGGGCGGTTCCAGTTTTCGGTAGAAAACGCATAGGCCGAAAGCACGTCGACGCCCAGGCGCACGCAGGCGGTAATGATCTCGCGCAGCGAGACGATACCCGCCTTGTGGCCCTCGGTGCGTGCAAGACCGCGCGACGTGGCCCAACGACCGTTGCCGTCCATGATGCACGAGATATGGTGCGGAATGTTATTGAGGTCAAGGTCGGAAAAACCGACGCCCGCAGGGGCGTCGGCAAAGTACTCGACCAGTTTATGCTCGTCGTATTGCACCTTAGATCTCCATGACCTCGGCTTCTTTTTCCTTCAGAAGCTCCTCGACCTTGGCGACATACTCATCGGTGTGCTTCTGGACCTTAGCCTGCTCGCGACGGACATCGTCCTCGGTGAGCTCCTCATCGCGCTCGAGCTTGTTGTTGAAGTCGCGACGGATGTTACGGATAGACACCTTGGCCTGCTCGGCGTACTCGCGGCACTCCTTGACGAGCTCGCGACGGCGCTCCTCGGTGGGAGCCGGGAACGGCAGACGAACGACGGTGCCATCGGAGTTGGGGGTAATACCCAGATCGGAAGCGCCGATGGCCTTGACGATAGCGTTGATGAGCGCCTTGTCCCACGGCTCGATGAGCAGCATGTGGGCCTCGGGGGTCTTGACGGCGGCAACCTGCGTGACCGGCGTGGGAACACCGTAATAATCGACGGTGATGTCGGACAGAATGTTGGCATTGGCGCGGCCGGTACGGACCTTGGAGAAGTTATGCTTGAGGGACTCGAGCGACTTGTCCATATGGGCGGTGATGTTCTCTGCCATGCTTAATCCTCCTGATAGACGAGCGTGCCGACGGGCTCACCCGAAAGCGCGCGCTTGACGGTGTCCTCGCCATCGATGTTGAGGACCAAAATCGGCATACGGTTGTCCTGGCACAGTGCCGTAGCCGTGGAATCCATAACCTGCAGACCGCGGACGAGAACCTCGTGATAGGTAATCTTGTCAAAACGGACGGCGTCGGCGCACTTGACGGGATCCTTATCGTAGATGCCGTCAACCTTGGTGGCTTTAATCAGAATCTCGGCGCCGATCTCGCACGCACGAAGAGCCGCGGCGGTGTCGGTCGTAAAGTACGGATTGCCCGAACCGGCGGCAAAAATAACGACGTTGCCCTTGGAAAGGTGGTTGATGGCGCGACGGCGAATATAGGGCTCGCAGATCTCGTTCATCTGGATAGCGCTCATCACGCGGCAGGGAACATCGTTATGCTCGAAGGCATCCTGCAGGGCAAGCGCGTTCATAACGGTTGCCAGCATGCCCATGTAGTCGGCCTGAGCACGCTCCATGCCACCGGCAGCGCCTGCCATGCCGCGGAAAATATTGCCGCCGCCGACAACGACGCCGACCTCATGGCCAACGGCGAGCAGCTCCTTGACCTGCTTAGCAAGATGGTCGGTAACCTTGGGGTCGATGCCATATTGGCCGTCGCCCATCAGCGCTTCGCCGGAAAGCTTAAGAAGCACGCGTTTATATCGGATGTCGGACAAAGCGATCCTCCTTTAGATTGAACTCTCAACATTCTATCAAAGGCTCTAAGAAGAGCCATGAAAAAGCAGGCTGTGAGTAAAACCCACAGCCTGCTCATTACCAGCTACAAGAGCTTATTTACTCGCCACGGACCAGACGGTCAAAGGCAACGACGGTAATGGTGTCGCCGAGCTCCTTGGAGACCTGCTCAGCGTACTTCTTGATGGTGAGGGAGCTGTCCTTGATGAACTCCTGCTCGGTGAGCACGGACTGCTTGTAGAACTTCTCCAGACGGCCGACAGCCATCTTCTCCTGGATAGCCTCGGGCTTGCCGGACTCGGCAGCCTGGGCCATGTAGATCTGCTTCTCGTGCTCGACGGTCTCGGCCGGAACCTGATCGCGGGTAGCGCAGATCGGGGCGACGGCGGCAACCTGAAGGGCAACGTCGTGAGCGAAGGTCTTGAAGGATTCAGCCTGAGCGGTCTCAGCCTTCTCGAAGGCGAACTCGACGAGGACGCCGATCTTACCACCCATGTGGATGTAAGAAGCGAGCGCGCCGTTCTCAGCCTTGCGGGCAGCGAAGCGGGAGATCTTCATGTTCTCGCCCATGATGTGAATCATCTCGGTGAGCTCGGAGGAAACGGTCTCCTCGCCCATCGGCTTCTCGAGCAGAGCGTCGACGTCAGCAGGCTCGGTGGTAGCGACAACCTCAGCGACCTTGGAAGCAAAGCCGGTGAACTTGGCGTTAGAGCCAACGAAGTCAGTCTCGCAGGAGAGCTCGAGCAGAGCGCCGGTCTTGCCATCCTCGGAGACGAACGCGGCGACAGCGCCCTCGTTGGTCTCACGGCCAGCCTTCTTGGCAGCCTTGGCAAGGCCGTTCTTACGCAGAACGTCGACAGCGGCGTCCATGTCGCCGTCAGCCTCGACGAGAGCCTTCTTGCACTCCATCATCGGGGAGTCGGTCATCTCGCGGAGCTGCTTGACCATAGCGGCGGTAATCTGGGCCATTGTGGTTCCTTTCAAAGAGATGAAAAAGAATTAACTAAGACTGATTTACTCGGCCTTGGGCTCAGCGGCCATCTCGGCCTCGGAGACCTGCTCCTTGCCGGAGCCAGCGAGGCAGGCGTCAGCCATGAGCTCGCACATAAGGGTGACAGCGGAGATAGCGTCATCGTTGCAGGGGATGCCGTACTCGACCTCGTCGGGATCGGAGTTGGTGTCGATCAGGGCGACGACGGGGATGTTCAGGCGCTGGGCCTCCTTGATGGCGTTCTCCTCGCGCTTGGTGTCGATGACGAAGAGAGCCTGGGGCAGACCCTTCATGTCGCGGGCGCCACCGAGGTTGGTCTGGAGCTTAGTGAGCTCCTTGCCGAGAACAGCCTGCTCCTTCTTGGGCAGAACAGCCATGCGGCCGTCCTCGACCATGGCCTCGAGCTCCTCCATGCGGTTGATGCGGGAGCGGATGGTGACGAAGTTGGTCAGCATACCGCCGAGCCAACGCTGGTTGATGTAAGGCATGTTGGCGCGCTCAGCAGCGTTCTTGACGGCCTCCTGAGCCTGCTTCTTGGTGCCGACGAACAGCACGTTGCCACCCTTGGCGACGTTCTTGACGAAGGTGTAGGCCTGGTCGGCGTCGAGGATGGTCTGCTTGAGGTCGAGGATGTAGATGCCGTTGCGCTCACCGAAGATGAACGGCTTCATCTTGGGGTTCCAGCGACGGGTCTGGTGACCGAAGTGGCAGCCGGCCTCGAGCAGGGTGCGGATATTAATCTTGGTAGCCATGTTAAACCTCCTGTGGTTTGCCTCCGCGCGGGGTCATCCTCCAAAACCAACCCGAACATGTGCTACCAAAGCCCGGGCACCACGGTATGAAGTAGCCGCGCGTGCGTGATAAAAACATGTTGCCGTGAAGCAACCCGATGAATGATAGCAGGAATGCCTCTTCCTGCCAACCCGCAATCAAAACCACACACCTGAGTGCGGCGCGGGACGTGCCAGCCACTATTCGCCGCGGGGATGGGCTTGAGCCACAGCCCGCTTAAGCCGATCGGGTGTGAGATGCGTGTAGATCTGCGTCGTGGACAGGCTCGCATGACCTAGCAGCTCTTGAACCGAGCGCAGGTCCGCACCGCCCTCGAGTAAGTCGGTCGCAAAGGTATGGCGCATCGCATGCGGGGCGATGTCAGCCGGAATGCCGGCGAGCGTCGCCAGCGTATGGAACCGCCGCCGGAGCATCGCGGCGCTCATGCGATTGCCGCGCGCCGATATAAGCAGCGGATGCGGCCCGGTAGCGAGGTCGCGGCGCTTTGCCCGAGCGAGCAACTCCGGCCTCCCCTCTTCAATATAGAGACGCGCCACATCGAGCGCACGACGATACAGAGGAACGATGCGCTCCTTGCTTCCCTTGCCCCACAGGCGCAGCGTGCGCTCGGACCATGAGATGGATTCCACATTGAGCGCCGCAAGCTCTGAGATGCGGGCACCCGAGGCATAGAGCAACTCGAGCATCGCCGCATCGCGCAGTCCCGCGGGTGTTGAGGTATCAGGCGTCTTGAGCAGCGCCTCGACCTGCTGGGTCGTAAGGACGCCCGGCAGGTCACGCGGCAGCTTGGGCGACGCGATCGCCGAGACCGCATCGCCCTCGACAATCCCCTCGGCAGCCATCCAGCGATAGAGAGATCGAATAGCCGACAGGTGCGCCGCAAGCGTTCGGGGAGCCACCTGCTCACGCGAAAGCTCGGCAAGATAGCGACGAATGGTGCGCACGTCGGCAGCGAAAGCATCAATATTCTCGCGCTCGCACCAGACAGCAAAGCGCTCTAGCCTCGAGCCATAGGCCGTCACCGTGTTGGGAGAAAGTCCCTCAACACGTGCGATATAGGCGATAAACGAGTCGACGGTGTCGTACAGGTCAAAGGCTATGACCGGTCGCCTCCAAACAAGTCGGAGCGCGTGGCCAAGTAGGCATCAAGGGCCTCGAGGGCGCGATCCGCATAAGCCTGATAGCGGTCGCGTTTGCTGCGGCGCTTACCATCCTCGAGTGGCGGCACCAGGCCAAAGTTGACATGCATAGGCTGATAGCCCACGGTGGCAGGATCGGTCGCATAGCCCACGAGCGCACCCAGGGCGCCCACACGCGGCAACTCGACGCCCGCGGCACCGATAGCCTCGGCATAGGTGTTGAGCGCCGCGAGCAGACCTGTCGCCACGGCTTCCATGTACCCCTCGGTGCCGGTGATCTGACCGGCCAGGCGCACGCCGGTACCGGGCACGGCAAAGGTGCTATCGAGCACGTGAGGGGCGTCGACAAAGGTATTGCGGTGCATGACACCGTAGCGGAAGAACTCAGCGTTCTCCAGGCCCGGCACCATATGGAAGACGCGCTTCTGCTCGCCAAAGGTCAAGTTGGTCTGGAAGCCCACCAGGTTATAGGCGGTCTTCTCCTTGTTCTCGGCACGCAGCTGAATCGCCGCCCAGGGGCGACGTCCGGTACGCGGGTCGGTGAGGCCGACGGGCTTCATGGCGCCAAAGCGAATGGCGTCCTTGCCGGTGCGCGCAACTTCCTCGGCAGGCTGGCAGGCTTGGAACAGATCGCCGCCCTCAAAGTCTTTGAGCACCACGCGGTCGGCCGTGGTAAGCGCCTCGATAAAGGCCTCGTACTCCTCCTTGTTGAGCGGAGCGTTGAGATAGTCGCCGCTCCCCTGCTCCTCGTAGCGCGACTGCGAGAACAGCACGTCCATATCGAGCGTGGAGGCATCGACGATCGGCGCCGCCGCATCAAAGAATGCCAGGGCATCGCCACCGACGAGCTTCATAACCTCTTCGCTCAGCGCCGGTGAACACAGCGGGCCCGCGGCAATGACCACGTGACCCTCGGGAATCTGTGTGACCTCACCGTGCACGACCTCGATATTGGGACGAGCGGCAACCTCGGCCTCGACAAGCTCGGAAAACTTGACGCGGTCGACCGCCAAGGCGCCACCGGCGGGAACAGCCGCGCGATGGGCGCAATCGAGCAGGACTGAACCCATGCGCTCAAGCTCGGCCTTCAGCAAACCAGCCGCGGAATCCGGACGGGTCGACTTAAACGAATTCGAGCAGACGAGCTCTGCCAGGTGATCGGTATGGTGAGCCGGGGAGCTCACCTGGGGGCGCATCTCGCACAGCTTTACGGCAAAACCGCGATCTGCCAGCTGGATCGCGCACTCCGAACCCGCCAGACCGCCACCGATAACTGTCACCTGATCGAACTGCATCTGCAAACACCTTTCTAATTGACACGTTTTCCATTGTGACCGAAGGGTGTCTGGGCGTGAAGGGCAAACTTGGAGGGCGCATACCTTCCATCCATCATGCGCTCGATAAGACCCTCGAGTTCAAGCGAACCCAAGAGTTTGAGTACGCCGACAGCATCGAGCGAGACGAGCGCCGCGATGTCGTCGACCTTGAGCGGAGAGGCGATGAGCGCATGCATCACGGTCTGCTGCGTTGGATCCAGGTCGGCAATGCCGGGAGCATCGGGGCGCGAGTAGCGCAGGGTTCCGTAGATGCGTGAGATAGCCATCTCGATAGATTCCTCGTCGACGATGCAGCAGGCACCGTTCGCAATGAGGTAATTCGTGCCACGCGACTCGGGCGATAGGATCGACCCCGGCACGGCAAGAAGTTCGCGCCCCAAATCCATAGCAGCCTCGGCTGTGGAAAACGTCCCAGAAGGCATACCCGCCTCGGATACAAAGAGGGCTTGCGACAGGGCCGCGATTACGCGATTGCGGCGCGGAAAGGCGAACTTGCGCGGACCCATGCCCCACGGAGAGATCGACACGACCGCGCCACCCGTATCAAGCGTGCGCGTAATCAGCCCCGCGCTCGAACGCGGGTAGACCACGTCGGCGCCCGTCCCCAGCACCACAACGTGTTTGCCGCCGGCGTTGACCGCAGCCCAACCCGAGGCCTGGTCACAACCGACCGCACCGCCCGAAACTACCGTCACTCCCGCCTCAACCGCCACCTTCGCCGCAAGCTCTGCCACGGCAAGACCATACGGCGAGGCCTTTCGCGCACCGATGATGGAGAGCGCGGGCGTCGAAAGCGCCTCGGGGTTGCCGCGCACATAGAGCGTCTGAGGTACATCAGAAAGCTCCAAAACGGTCTCGGGATACAACGCGTCACCTGGATGCAGCTCGAAGGTCCCCTCAGCCATCATTGGTCCCTCCTTCCCTGGTACATCGCCGCCTCGAGCACGTGGTCCTGCGTCACCTGCTCGCTCTCGGCGACATCTGCGATCGTGCGCGCAATGCGAACAAGGCGCACGATGCCACGCCCTGTGAGATGCGTGCGCTTCGACAGGCCGAGCACACACTTCTCCGCCGCATCATCGAGCTCAAAGGTCGAAACGACGCCGTCAATGGACCGTGTCTCGTCATCCTCGGCCTCGGCATCCGCATCGTCCATGCGGGATTCGCGCCAAGCGCGAAAGGCGCGACCGCGCACAACGTAGTCACGTAACTCGGCCGACGACATGCCCTCCGCACCCTCGATAATCACTTGAGGGTCGGGACGGGTCACATCGATCATCATGTCGATACGGTCGGCCAAAGGACCGCGCAGTTTAGACCGATAGCGCTCGACCATCGCCGCCGAGCAGCGACACGGCACCTCGCGATCGCCCAAAAAGCCGCAGGGGCAGGGATTGCTCGCAGCCAGCAGCTGAAAGCGCGACGGGAAGGTAAAAGCCCCGTCGACGCGTACGATCCTCACGTAGCCGCGCTCGATGGGCTGACGCAGCGTCTGCAGCACGCCAGTGGGAAACTCGGCAAGCTCGTCCAAAAAGAGCACGCCGCCATGAGCAAGGCTGATCTCACCCGGGTGCACCGGGCGCCCGCCGCCGATAAGGCCTGCGGTCGAAATACTGTGGTGGGGACTGCGGAAGGGGCGGTGCCCCGCCAACAAGCCATCAATGTTCTCACCCAAAACCGAATGGATGCACAGTGCCTCCTGCTGATCCTCAACGGAAAGCTCGGGCAGGATGCCGGTCATACGGCGTGCGAGCATCGTCTTGCCCGATCCCGGAGACCCGATCATGAGCAAGCCGAGTTCTCCTGCCGCCGCAAGCGCCATGCCGCGTTTAGCGACTTCCTGCCCCAGCACGTCGGCATAGTCGAGCTCAGGCTCAAAGGTCGCCTCGACGCCCTCGGAATCCAAGTAGTGCCGCGCGGCATCGCCCATACCATGAGCAAGCTGAGACAAATGATCGATGAATCCGCAATCCACGCCCGTGAGTGGCACATGCTGGTCTGACCTGCCGGCGATAAAGGACAGCCCCAAATCACGCGCCAATAACTGAAACGCCACCTCGCCCTTGACAGGAAGCACCGTACCGTCCAAGCCAAGCTCGCCGGCGATAAGACAACGATCGAGGTTGTCGCGGGGAATCTGCCCATCGGCCGCCAATACCGCGATGGCGATGGGCAGATCAAAGCCGCTACCGGTCTTGCGGATATCGCCGGGCGCCAGATTGACCGTAATGCCCGAGCGCGGGATCTCGAACCCGGCGGAGCGCATCGCGCAGCGAATACGACCGCGCGACTCCATCACCTCCATACTCGGTATGCCGAGCATCTGGATGCCCGGAACGCCGCCGGCAAGCGAGACCTCGACCGTGACGGGAATCGCCTCGACGCCGCGGATGCAGGCCGCGTGAACGGCAAACGTCTCGAACGCCATCACGACACCTGCCAATCGAACGCGTTGTACTGATGCTCGATCTCGGCGATATGCCCGCCGCGAATGGTGACACCCACGGCATCGAAGCGGATCGCCTTGAGCGGATAGTGCTCCATGAGATAGCAACTTGCGATACGGCGATACCGACGCTGCTTTTGGGCATCCACGGCCTCCTCGGGAAAGACCCGCGTGGTGCAATCCAGGGCGACGCGCCTGGTCTTGACCTCGGCCATCACCACGACATCGTCAAGCTCATCGAGCAACACCAGGTCGGCCTCGCCCTCAGTACAACGATAGCCCTGCTCCAGCAAGGTGTAGCCGCGCTCGTTAAAGTAGTCGATGGTGATCAGCTCGCCCAGCATGCCCAGCTCGCGAGGACTGAGCCCCTTGATAAACTCGGGCGTCATCGCCCCGCAGTCGAGCTCGCCGTTTTCCCAACGCTCCTTGAGCTGCTGCGTCTTGCTCTTTTTGCTTGCGGCACTCATGGGGTCTCCTTTCCCGCACACTGCATTGCCCCGATGATGAGGGCACCTTTCATGCGGGTAAGTACCGGAAGCAAACCAAAAGCTGACCAAATGCCGACAAAAAACGGGCCGTACGCAGCAATGGTGCTGCATACGGCCAGCTACCAGCAGGTTTATAAAACCCCAGAGGTCCCTGTCTCCACAATTGGCCTAGAAAAGGCGCTCAGTCTGCAGAAAGTTTCCGC
Source organism: uncultured bacterium (assembly GCA_905215765.1). Taxonomy (GTDB): domain Bacteria; phylum Actinomycetota; class Coriobacteriia; order Coriobacteriales; family Coriobacteriaceae; genus Collinsella. Next base: position 12,274 of record CAJMRP010000008.1, on the reverse strand, counting down.
AAAAGCTCACGCGATGCAGCGGACAAAGTCCATGTTTGCGAATGGCCTCGATGTGCTCGGGGCTCGCATAGCCCTTCGACTCGGCCAGATGGTACTCAGGGTACTCGGCGTCGTACTCGACCATCATCTCGTCACGCGTGACCTTGGCCATGATGGACGCTGCGGCGATGCAGGCGATCTTGGCATCGCCTTTCACCACATCGCGCTCGTTAGGAACAGCGCCCAAGGGGTTGCCATCCATGAGGACGCAGTCGGGCTCGAGCCCCGTATCGGCCACGGCGCCCGCAACGGCGGTACGGATAGCACGGGCCATGCCCATCTCATCGATATCCTTAGGCGCGATATGGCAAAAACCGATCGCCGTCGCCACCTCGGCAATCTTCACTGAGAGCAACTCGCGGCGCGCCGGCGTGAGCTTTTTGGAATCGTTGATGCCCCAGACGCGCGGCTCCATGGGAAGGCACACGGCACACACCGTCAGGGGACCGGCCACCGATCCGCGACCCACCTCGTCGACACCAACGACCACCCCATCGCCGCCAAACTCATGCATAAGCTCGTACATGTCATTGACGCGCTCGCGCTCGGCAAGTTCCTTAGCATGGCGTTTGAGGGCGCGTTCACAAGCCTTGATCACCTGCTGGCGCGGGTCCTCGCGATAATGCTCCACGAGGGCGGGGATCTCCTCAAACGTTGCGCTCGCTAGCTCTCCGGCAACCTGCGATGCCGAAACCGAGCTCGTCATATTGGCCATACCAGGCCCTCCTTGCATGCAATATCAGATAAAAAGAAGGGCCACCCGAAGGTGACCCTTACGTCCAAACGAGTGGACAGACGCTGCGATCTTCTTAGCGCTTCTCGGGGATGCGAGCAGCCTTGCCCACCTTGTCGCGGAGGTAGTACAGCTTGGCGCGACGGACGCGACCATGACGAACGACCTCGAGCTTGGCGATCTTGGGGCTGTGAAGCGGGAAGGTACGCTCAACACCGACACCGAAAGACATCTTGCGGACGGTGAAGGTCTCGCGGGCACCGGCGCCGGCCATGCGGATGACGTCGCCCTGGAAGACCTGGATGCGCTCGCGGTCGCCTTCCTTAATGCGGTAGTGAACCTTGACGTTGTCGGCGACGCGAACCTGAGGAATGTCCTCGCGGATCTGCTGACGCTCGATTGCGCGGATGTAATCCATGTGCAATTCCTTACTCTTCTAGAGGTGCCGTACCACCATGGCCGGCACGTAGTTGAACAAACGTATTCGAGTATACACGCGCGGGTTTCTGCTGCAAGAACAATTTTTTACGCAGACAAAAAGACAAAACCCGCACATGATAACCGCCCGTCTCACAAATGAGACGGGCGGCATGAGGGGGGCTACACTAGGCGTCTACGCCCAAAACGTTAGGCGGAACGCTTGGCCTCGAGCTTGGCCTGGGCGGCCGCAAGACGTGCGAGGGGTACGCGATAGGGCGAGCAGGACACGTAATCCACGTCGGCCACGTTAAACAGGCCCTTGATGGACTTGGGGTCGCCGCCGTGCTCGCCGCACACGCCAAAGTGCATGTCGGGATTGGTGGCGCGACCCTTCTCGACGGCCATGCGCACCAGCTCGAGTACCGCCGAGTCGATGGTCTCGAAGGGGTTGTTCTTCAAGATCTTCTTGTGCATGTACAGCGGGATGAACTTGGCCTCGGCGTCGTCGCGGGAGAAGCCGAAGGTCGTCTGCGTGAGGTCGTTGGTGCCAAAGCAGAAGAAGTCGGCATGATGGGCGATCTCGTCGGCAACCATGCAGGCACGCGGCAGCTCGAGCATCGTGCCCACGGGAATGTTGAGCTCGACGCCCTCCTCGGCGGATACCTCGGCGATGACACGCTCGATGACCTCGCGCGTCTGGACATGCTCGGCCGTGATGGAAACGAGCGGAACCATGATCTCGGGGCGCGGGTCGACGCCTTCCTTGATGAGGCGGGCAGCAGCCGTGGCGACGGCGCGAACCTGCATGAGCGGCAGATCGCTAAAGACGACGGACAGGCGCACACCGCGCAGGCCGAGCATCGGGTTGGACTCGACCATGCCGTCGATACGACGCAGGCGGGCGCGCAGGGCTGCAAGCTCTTCCTCGCTGGCGCCGGCGGCTTCCTTCTTGGTGATGGCGACCTCGAGCTCGCGAGGATTATCCAGGAACTCATGAAGCGGCGGATCGAGCAGGCGGACGACCACATCGCGACCGGACATGGTCTTGAACATCGCCAGGAAGTCCTCGGTCTGAACCTTGAGCAGGTCGGCCAGGGCCTGCTGCTTCACGGCCTCATCGTCAGACAGGATAAAGCTCTGGATGATGTTCTTGCGATCGCCCAGGAACATGTGCTCGGTGCGGCACAGGCCAATAGCCTCGGCGCCAAACTCGAGGGCGAGCTCGGCATCCTCGGGATTGTCGGCGTTGACGCGCACATGGTTGGCATGGCCACAGGTCTCGTCCAGGCGAATCTCGTCGGCCCAGGACAGGATGGTGTCCAGGTCGCCGGTAAGCTCGGCGGAGACCAGGTCGACGGGACCGTCGACGACGATGCCCTGGGTGCCGTCGATGGAGATGACATCGCCCTCGTTCAATACGCGGTCGCTGCCCTCGATGCGCACGACCTTCTCGGCGGCGTCGATGTGGAAGCGCTCAACGCCGCAGACGCAGGGCGTACCCATGCCGCGGGCGATAACGGCGGCATGGCTCGTCTTGCCACCGTGGCTGGTCAGGATGCCCTCGGCGGCGACCATGCCCTTCAGGTCGTCGGGGTTGGTCTCCCAACGAACCAGAATGACCTTGTGACCCTCGGCGGAACGCGCGACAGCGTCGTCGCTCGAGAACACGACCTCGCCCACGGCGGCACCGGGGCTGGCATTAAGACCGCTGGCGAGAGCCTCGTACTTCTTGGAGGCGTCAAACTGCGGGTGAAGGAGCTGGTCGAGTTGCGCGGGATCGATACGGCTCACGGCCTCTTCGCGGGTGATCAGGCCTTCCTCGACCATTTCGATGGCGATGCACAGGGCGGCGGTGGCAGTACGCTTGCCCACGCGGGTCTGGAGCATCCAGAGCTTGCCCTGCTCGATGGTGAACTCGATATCGCACATATCGCGGTAATGATCCTCGAGCGTCAGGAACACGCGCTCGAGCTCCTCACCTGCGGACTCGAGGCCCGGGGTGGTCTTGAGGTCGGCGATGGGCTCGGTGTTGCGGATACCGGCGACGACGTCCTCGCCCTGGGCGTTGACCAAAAAGTCACCGTAGAACTCCTTGGTGCCGTCGGCCGGATTGCGCGTAAAGGCGAGGCCCGTCGCAGAGGTCTCGCCCTTGTTGCCAAAGGCCATGGCCTGGACGTTGACGGCGGTGCCGAGCTCGTCGGAGATGCCGTGCTGTTTGCGATAGATGCAGGCGCGCTCGTTCATCCAGCTGCCAAAGACGGCCTGGATGGCAAGGCGCAGCTGGAGCTCCGGATCGTGTGGGAAGACGGGCTTGCCGTCAGCGACCTCGAGCTCGGGATACAGGGCGGCATCGACGTTCTCGGAGAAGATGCCCTTAAAAGTCTCGACGAGTTCCTGCAGGTCCTCGGCCGAAAGCTCGGAATCGACGCGAACGCCGGCGACCAGACGGGCCTGGGTCAGGGCGTTCTCGAACAGGTCGGCGTCAACGCCCATGACGACGTTGGAAAACATCTGGATAAAGCGGCGGTAGCTATCCCAAGCAAAGCGCGGGTTTTGCGTCTGGGCAATGAGACCCTGAACGGAGTCGTCGTTGAGACCCAAGTTGAGGACCGTGTCCATCATGCCGGGCATGGAAAACGGAGCGCCCGAGCGAACCGACACGAGCAGCGGATCGGAGGCGTCACCGAGCTTTTTGCCGCAGCGGGACTCGAGGTCTTCCTCGGCGGCAACGATCTCATCGAGCGCGCCTTCGGGCCAGACGTTGCCGGCACCGGAGTACTCGACACAGGTCTGGCAGGTAATGGTAAAACCACCGGGAACCGGCAGGCCGATGCGGCTCATCTCGGCAAGGTTTGCGCCCTTGCCGCCAAGCACGAAGTTCATGGACTTGTCGCCCTCGGTGACACAGGTGCCCTGGGCGTCGGTTCCAAAACGGTAAACCCTCTTGCAATCGCTCACGATACTTCCCCTTCCATGCGCTTACGCACACGACCGTGGTAACGAATCGACCCGCCAGATGCGGGCCATGAGGGAACTATACGGCGGGTTTTGAGCGGGCTTAAGCAGAGGATGCGCGGTTTGGTAAACGTGCTAAAACTGGCGGTAAATGGTAGGTAAAGGTGGTTACCTTATGAAGATACCACTGTAAGAAAGTGCAGGTCAGATGCGATATTTTTGCTAAATCGCTTTATCAAAATGCTGCTACTGTTAGGCTCGACGGGCGGCGCGGCGGGCACGGGCTTCTTGGATTTCCTCCAAGTGGCTAATGATCTCGGCAGCGCTCTCCTCGATGGCCTTGCCGTCGGTACGCACCACAAAGCAGCCTAGCCGCTTCATGAGGGAACGGGCTTCCTCGAGCTCGCTGCGCACGCTCTCGGGCTCGGCATAGGAGCCGGCAACGGCACGAGCGTAGTCATCGCCCAAGCGGCTATCGCGAATTTCGGAAATCACATCGACGGTCGAAATCAGGCCGAACAGGCGCATCGGGTCGACCTCGTAAATCGACTTCGGCGGCTCCATGCCATGGGCCAACGGAACATTGGCAACCTTGTAGCCCTGATAAGCCAGATACATCGACAGCGGCGTCTTGGACGTGCGCGATACGCCCAGCAGCACGATATCGGCACCCGACAAATCGTCGCAACCGCGCCCGTCATCGTGCTCAACGAAATATTCCATGGCCTCGATACGATGGAAATAGCGGTCATCGGTCCTGTGAATCACGCTCGCGACGCCTTTGGGCGGCACACCGATGAGCGACGATAGCACGGCGAGCGTCGGGCCGATCAGGTCGACCGAGCGGATATGCAGCATACCCAGGTAATCGAGCACGCGGGCGCGAAGCGCCGGATCGACAATGGTATGGAACACGGCAATATCGCGATGGTCTGCATCGACACGCGGGCCCACAAATGACTTGACCTGCCCCACGGAGGTCACCTTGGGCAGGCGTAAAACGCGAAAAGCCCCTTCATCAAATTGCCCGGACGCCGCAAGCACCACCTCACAAGCGGTATCGCCGAGCGAGTCGGAGATAACGATAACGGTGGGACGAGCGGTGACCGGGCAATCCATGCGGGGCTCCTTTTGCGCTTACGCGCAGGCTGGCTTACTTTTTGCGGGCAAGCTCACCGATGTTGGCGATACCGGAGAAAACGGCCTCGAAGCGGTTGAGTAGCTTAAGGCGATTATCGCGAAGCTGCTCGTCCTTGTCCATGACCATGACCTCGTCGAAGAAGCGGTCGATGGGGGCGCGCAGGGCGGCAAGGGCGGCAAATGCGGCCGGGTAATCCTCGGCAGCAAGGGCGGCGTCGACAGCGGTCTGAGCAGCCTCGGAGGCATCGGCAAGCGCGAGCTCGACCTCGCCCATCAAGGCGCGGTCGTACTCCGCGCCCAGCTCGGGCTTGGAGATATGCGCGGCACGGGCATAGGCCGTCGCCAGGTTGTCAAAGGTCTCGGCGTCGTTCTTGCGGGCCTCGTCGAGGGCGGCGCAGCGGGCGAAGAAGACGGACGGGGCGATGATGTGCACCGCAGAGACGGCGGCAACGGTATCGGCCGGGATCTTTTCGTCGCGGGCCATGCTCACCAGGCGGCCATGGAAGAAGTCGCGAACCTGCTGGGCGACCTCGGCGGCGTCGAACTCAATGCCCTGCTCGCTATAGAGTTCAAGGGCAAAATCGATGAGCGACGTGGGGTCGATCGGCAGGCGATCGCGCAGGATGTTGATGATGCCGATAGCGGCACGACGCAGCGCGTAGGGGTCCGAAGAGCCGGTCGGGGGCTCGCCGATGGCAAAGATACCGGCGATGGTATCGAGCTTGTCGGCGCAGGCCACGATGCAGCCAGCGGTGCCCTCGGGCAGCTCGTCACCGGCAAAGCGGGGACGATAATGATCGCGAATAGCGTGGGCGACCTCGTCGTTCTCCCCCATCGCGGTGGCGTAGTAACCGCCCATCACGCCCTGCTGGCTCGTGAACTCGACGACGGCGTTGGACACCAGGTCGGCCTTGCACAGGTGCGCGGCACGGCCGGCGTCGGCTGCCAGATGAGCACCCAGGTGTGCCTCACGGGCAATAGCGAGCGCGAGTTGCTCGATGCGCTCGGACTTGGCGAGCACGCTACCGAGTTTCTCCTGGAAGGCAACCTTGGCCAAACGATCACGGAACTCGTCGAGGGAGATCTTCAGATCCTCCTCGTAGAAGAACTTTGCGTCGTCCAGACGGGCGCGCACGACGCGCTCGTTGCCGTCGATCACGCGCTCGGCGTTCTCGGGCTTGCTGTTGGAGACGACCACGAACTCACGCGTGAGCTTGCCCTCGCCGTCATAGATCGGGAAGTAACGCTGGTTGGTGAGCATGGACTCGCAGATGATCTCGTGCGGGACCTTGAGGAACTCCTCATCGAAGGTACCGACGAGCACCGTCGGCCACTCGCAGAGGTTAATGACCTCCTCAAAGACCTTCTTGGGCGTGTCGACATGACAGCCGGGGCGAGCGGCCTCGACCTCGGCGATACCGGCAAGGATGGCCTCGCGACGACGCTCGGCAGAAAGCACGCCGGCGTCCTCGAGCACCTGCTCGTAGACGGCGGGGCTGGCAACCACATGGTCGCCAGGGCCAAGTACACGATGACCGCGCGTGGTGTTGCCGCTCGTCACGTCGGCAAACGACACGGGCACAACATCCTCGCCCAAAAGGCAGCAGATCCAGCGGACCGGACGAACAAAAGTCGCATGCTCGTGACCCCAGCGCTGGCTGCGGTAGTTGGGCCACTGCAGGCCGGCGATGGTCTTCTCGCACAGAGCGGTCAGAATCGGCGTAGCCGGTGCGGAGGGAATGTTCTTCTCGGCGAACACATACTCGCGACCGTCAGTATCCTCGCGACGGACCAGGTCCTCGGCAGCCACACCGCACTTGCGGGCAAAGCCCTGGGCGGCCTTGGTGGCGTTACCGTCAGCGTCGAAGGCAATGTTGGCCGCGGGGCCACGCTTGACCTCGTGAACCTCATCGGTCGCGGTGGCGACGTCGGCAACGAGTGCAGCCAGGCGACGCGGACTCGAGATCACGCGGACCTCGCCGTGGGCCAGACCGGCCTCGTCGAGACCCTTGGCGATCATGGTGCCAAGCTGCTTGACGGCATTGTTCAGCGGTGCAGAGGGCATTTCCTCCGTACCGATCTCAAACAGGAAATCCTTAGCGTCTGCCATGGCTTACGCCACCTCGCCTTCCTGGTCGGCATTCTCGTTGACTCCGGCGACCTCGGCCATGTAGGCCTCGCAGCACGCCTTGGCGACGGCGCGGACGCGCAGGATGTAGTTGGCACGCTCGACCGCGGACAGCGCGCCACGGGCATCGAGCAGGTTGAAGGCGTGGCTGCACTTCATGACGCAGTCGTACGCCGGCAGCGGCAGCTTGCGCTCCAGACAGGAGTGGCACTCGGCCTCGTAGTCGTCAAACTTCTGACGCATCATCTCGACGTTGGCGACCTCAAAGTTATAGGCACTGAACTCGCGCTCGTTCTCGAGGAACACGTCGCCATAGGTCATGGGCGTGCCGTCGGGCAGGTAGCTCCACACCAGGTCGTAGACCGAGTTAACGCCCTGGGCGTACATGGCGATACGCTCCAGGCCATAGGTGATCTCGACGGGCACGGGGTCAACCTCGATGCCGCCCACCTGCTGGAAGTACGTAAACTGCGTGACCTCCATGCCATTGAGCCAGACCTCCCAGCCAAGACCCCAGGCGCCGAGCGTCGGGCTCTCCCAGTCGTCCTCGACAAAGCGGACGTCATGGTCGTTGGGGTCCAGACCGATAGCGGCAAGAGACCCCAGGTAAAGCTCCTGGGCGTTGACCGGAGAGGGCTTGATGAGCACCTGGAATTGATAGTAGTGCTGCATGCGGTTGGGGTTCTCGCCGTAGCGGCCGTCGGCGGGACGGCGGCAGGGCTGCGCATAGCAGGTGCGCCACTCGGCGGGACCGAGCGAGCGCAGCGTGGTCGCGGTATGGAAGGTACCGGCACCGACCTCGGAGTCATAGGGCTGCATAATGACGCAGCCCTGCTCGCCCCAGTACTGCTGGAGGCGCAGGATGATGTCTTGGAAGGAAAGCGATGAAGCGTTCATGCCTCTAATATCCCCTCGTCGAAACGATTACACGGTTAGGTACTGTACTATAGCGGTTTTTAGTCGATAGCGCCGATGCGGTTGAGCGGCCAGTAGCGCACAAGCGCCACAGCGATCAAATCAGAGCGATCGACGGGACCAAAGTAGCGTGAGTCGGCAGAGTTTTCGCGGTTGTCGCCCATCACCCACACGCACCCGTCGGGAACGGTGTAGGGATAGCTTACCTGAGCGCCGGGCGCTTGGACCGAAAGTGGCCAGCTCATGCCCGTCGTATAGTCCTCGTCGAGCGCTTGGCCGTCAACGACCACCTTGCCATCCTGCAGGTCAACCGTCTGGCCGGCTGTGGCAATAACACGCTTGACAAGAACATCATGCTCGGAGGTGCCATCGGGGTTGTGAAAAACCACGATATCGCCCTGCTTGACGGGCTGACCGAGCTCGAGGCTCACCTTTTGCGCCAGGATCTGGTCGCCAATCTCGATCGTGTCCTCCATAGAACCGGTGGGCACCACAAAGGGCTCGACCACAAAAGTGCGGATCAGGAACGTGGCCACGAGCGCGATCGCGATGACCGCGATCCACTCAAAAGCGCCCCTCAACGCGGAATGTTGCGTAGGAACCATACTCACTCCTCGCTCTGCGAATACGAAGCGTCAAGAATCTCCTGCGCGTAACCGCGCTCCTCGGGCGTGAGCCGCGCCGTCTCGATCAAGTCGGGACGCCAGCGGCAGGTGCGCTCGATGGCGTTCTTGCGACGCCAGGCATCGACCTTGGCGTGATCGCCGCTCACAAGCACCGGAGGCACGCCCTCGCCGTTGAACTCGGCAGGACGGGTGTACTGCGCGTACTCGAGCAGGCCTCCATCCTCGGCGGTCGAGAACGACTCGTCCACGTTGCTCATCTCGTCGCCCAGGGCGCCGGGAATCAGGCGTACGACGGCATCGGCAACGACCATAGCGGGAAGCTCGCCGCCCGTGAGCACGTAGTCGCCGATCGACAGACGCTCATCGGCATACGCATACGCGCGCTCGTCGACGCCCTCGTAGCGACTGCACACAAACAGCAGGCGCTCACTTTTGAGCAGGCGCTCGGCCACACGCTGCGTAAAAGGCTCGCCACAGGGGGTGAAGAACACTACGGTGGGCTTGGGACCCTCGGAGCTGATGGCCTCGATGGCCTCGGCAATAGGCTCGACCTTCATGAGCATGCCCTGCCCGCCGCCGTACGGCTCGTCATCGACGGTACGATGGCGGTCGTGCGTCCAATCGCGCAGGTTATACGCCTTAAAATCAAAAAGGCCGGCCTTGCGGGCGCGGCCCAAGATCGATGTGGACATGACGGGCTCAAACATCTCGGGAAAGACCGAAAGGGTCTCAATCAGCATGTTGTCCTCCCTACTTGTCCATATCGATCAGGCCGTCCATAACGTGGACGGAAATTGTTCCTGTGTCGGGAAGATCGAGCACGACCTGCTCGATCACGGGAATCAGTACCTCGCCGTACCGATCGCCCTCAACAACCCAAACATCGTTAGCGGGCGTCGACATGATCTCGACGATCGTGCCGAGTAAACCGAAGCGCTCGTCGACCACCTCGCGACCCATCAGGTCGGTATAGGCAGCGTCGAGCGAATCGAGCTCAAAGTCGTCACGATTTGCCAGCACGTAGCATCCCGTGATGTCCTCGGCGGCTGACAAGTCGTCAATGCCCTCAAACGAGACCAGATCGCCATCGCCCGTATCGGTGACGGACACGACCGTGCAAAAGCGGTCGCGCTTGAGCGCCGGCGGCGTCAGAGCGACCCGCATACCCGGCTCTAATACAGAAGGAAGCCCCCGCAGCGGCTGCGCGAGGACCTCCCCCTTCCTTCCGTGCGGCTTGACCACACGGGCGATGTTTTTGTACTGGGACCTCAAGGTCCTAGCCCAGAACCTCTACCTCGACAGCAGTGTCGAGGCGAGCGGCCAGTGCACGGGCGAGCGTGCGAATGGCCTTGATGGTACGGCCACGACGGCCGATGACCTTAGCGACGTCATCCTCGGCGACCGAAACCTCAATTGTAGAGGCGTCGTCACCATCGATGACCTCAAGGCTCACGGAATCCGGGTCGTCGACGATCTGAACAACGAGATATTCGACGAGATCGGCGATGCGATCTGAGAGCATTGCCTCACCCTCGAGCTGTGCAGCGTCAACCTCAGGCACGATTTACTCCTCGGCGCCCTCAGCGGCCTCAGCGGCAGCCTTAGCGGCCTCGGCCTCTTTGGCGAGCTGCTTCTTGGACTTCTTGACGACGGTCTCGGTCTTCTCGCCCTCGTTGGCGGCCTTGACCAGAGCGGCGACGGCGTCGGTGAGCTGAGCGCCCTTGGACTGCCAGTCGGCGATCTTCTCGAGGTCGAGGTTGATGGTCTTGGGGGCGGTCATCGGGTTGTAGCGGCCAACCTCCTCGATGATACGACCGTCACGCGGGGCGCGGGAATCGGCGACGACGACACGGTAGTACGGACGCTTCTTAGCGCCGTGACGAGCAAGGCGAATCTTGACTGCCAAAGGAAACTCCTCCAACCAAGCAGCTTTAGGCTGCAACTACAAACAAACAGTTGAACATAATACGCCATCGACGCGGGCAGGTGAAGTCCGTGAGACCAACTTCTTCGGTGTAGTCGAGGGCAAATCCATATCTTAGACAAGAATTCGGGATTTGCAAGCACATACACGCACCCCACATGAGCTGCGCGGTATACTCATGACATGGAAAGACGCGAACATACATACGGTTATGAGGATGCCATGGGCGTCACGCCGCCTCCCTGGACGGGTCCGGCGGTGGGCCTGATGGATCTTGATGCGTTTTTTGCGAGCGTGGAAATGCTCGATCATCCCGAATGGCGAGGAAAGCCGCTCATCGTGGGCGGAGACGCCGATTCGCGTGGCGTCGTGTCCACGTGTTCGTATGAGGCACGTCGCTTTGGCGTGCACTCTGCCATGGCCTCGGCCGAGGCGCGGCGCTTGTGCCCGCAAGCCATTTGGACGCACGGGCACTTTGATCGCTACCGCGAGGTGAGCGCGCAGGTCATGGCGATTCTCGCCGACGAGACGCCGCGCGTGGAGCGCGTATCCATCGACGAAGCCTTTATCGATATCACACCGGGTCGCTTTGCGCCCGAAGACCCGCTGCTGGTTGCGCGGCGTATAAGCGACCGTGTGGCAGAGCTGGGAGTGACCTGCTCCATTGGCGTGGGCTGCAACAAGACGGTCGCAAAGATCGCAAGCGAGCGGGATAAGCCGTTTGGGCTGACCATCGTGCGCCCCGGAACCGAGCAGCGCTTTTTGGCCGCGCTGCCGGTATCTGCCATGAGCGGCATCGGACGCTCGGCCGAGGAGCGACTGCGCCGCATGCGCATCTACACCCTCGGCGAGCTTTCGCGCGCGCCTGAGTCCACACTGGCCTCTATTTTTGGCGTCAACGGCGAACGCATGCGCCAGCGTGCGCTGGGACTCGAAATCTCTGAAGTCACGAGTCTCGATGAAGAGCGCGAGGTCAAGTCTGTCAGCAATGAACGCACCTTTGCTAAAGATTTGACTGAGCGTGGGGATATTGAGGAGGCGATTGCGCTGTTGGGAGAGTCAGTGGGACGCCGCCTGCGCCGTCAGGGGCTGACGGGTGCCACGGTAACGCTCAAGCTTAAGTATTCGTATGGCAGCGGGCGTACGGCACAGCGCCGGCTGCCTCATCCGACCGACGATGAGAACATCTTCGTGGCGGTTGCGCTCGAACTGCTCGACAACATCTGGCAGGATGGCATGCATGTTCGCTTAGCGGGCATCGGCATGAGCGACTTCGACCACCAAGGCGGCATCCAGACTGACCTGTTCTGCGAGATTGATGACCGCGGAGCCCAATCCAGCAACCGCCGCGACCTCTCCGTCGCCATCGACGCCGTCCGAGACAAATTCGGCGA
>CAJMRP010000007.1 GCA_905215765.1 uncultured bacterium | reverse complement strand
ACACAACATATTGTGTTTTCGAACATATGCTTGGGGGTGTTTTGCAATATATGGTGAGTGGAGTGGTGGGGCGGGGTGGGGGAAGGGGTGGGGAAAGGTGTTGAAAAATGGGGCGGTTCCCCATATTATTGATGACGTCGACAGGCGGGGGGGTTCCCCGCGTACGTGCCATCTGAGTAACCGAGGGGAGGGCGCACATGGGAATGACTGGTGCATACGAGCGCAATCTCGATGCAAAAGGTCGTCTGTCCCTGCCTGCACCCCTTCGCGAGGAGCTTGGAGAGCACGTTCGCGTGTTCAAAGCCCTGGATGTCGATGCTCTGTACGTGTTCTCTGCCGAGGCCTTCGATAAGTGGGTCGAAGGACTCTTCGCGGGTCGTGAAGGCCACGAGGGTTTTAACCCGCGTGACATTAATGACCAGAAGCTCATGAGGGCGATCAACAAGCGCACCACGTCGATGGACGTGGACAGCGCCGGTCGTATCGGTCTTTCCGAGTCTCTCCGCAAGCAGGCGAACCTCGACCGCGAGGTCACGGTTGTGGGCAACTACGACCACCTTGAGGTTTGGGATCGCGCCGCGGCCGATGAGGACGATGACGATGAGGCCCTGCTGGACCTCTTCTTCTCGTAAGGGCAAGGCACGGGTAACGGATGGAGCGTGGGATCTTGACACAAGAATATCGGCATGAACCTGTCATGCTCGGCGAAGTGCTTGAGTCGCTGCGGCTAAAGAGCGGCTCCGTTGTCTGCGATTGCACCCTTGGCGGTGCCGGCCATTCGGTAAAGATGGCCGCGCAGGTGGGGGAGACGGGCCTTTTGCTCGGCGTCGATCAGGACGACATGGCCCTCGAGGCCGCTGGCGCCCGTCTGGACCGCGAGGTTCCCGGCGTTCCGCACCAGCTGCTGAAGGGCAACTTCGGCGACTTGGACGAGCTGCTTTGCTCGGCCGAGGTGCCCGGGGTCGATGGCTTCCTGTTCGATTTGGGCGTTTCGTCACCGCAACTCGATATCCCTGGCAGGGGCTTTTCGTATAACGAGGACGCCCCATTGGACATGCGGATGGATCCGGGTAATAACACCTTAAACGCAGCTGAGGTCATCAACACCTATAACGAACACGACCTCGCCCGGATTCTACGCGTCTACGGCGAAGAGAAGTTCGCCTCGCAGATCGCGCGCGAGATCGTGCGCCGCCGCGAGCAAGAACCGATCGAAACCACCGGCCAATTTGTCGAGATCATCAAGGCGGGTATCCCGGCTGCCGCTCGTCGGCATGGTGGACACCCGGCCAAGAAAAGTTTCCAGGCCATTCGCATCGAGGTCAATCACGAGCTCGATGTGCTCGAACGAGGGCTTGATGCCGCCACCAGGTGGCTCAACCCGGGCGGACGTATCTGCGTCATCTCGTATCACTCGCTCGAGGACCGTATCGTAAAGAACCACTTTAAGGAGATGAGCCAGGGGTGCACGTGTCCGCCGGAGATTCCGGTGTGCGTGTGCGGCAACGTGCCGATACTCAAGGTCATCACCCGCAAACCCCTGGTTGCCCAGCCTGATGAGGTTGAGCGCAACCCTCGGGCGAGATCAGCCAAAATCCGCGTGGCGCAGCGTCTGTAGGCGCGACCGCGCGATATTGGACCTCCCGCTCGCACCATAAACGAAGCTTAAACACACTACCAACGTACTCGGGATGGGAGGCGGCATATCATGGGCTACAACACTTCAAGCGCAGCACTCGCCTATGATATGAACGCCATGCCCGCCTATCGTGAGACGCCGCAGGCCCCCGTTGCTCCCCGTGAGCAGCGCACGCCGCGCTTTGATGTCTACACGGGCGCGGGCCGTCAGGCAAACCAGGCGGTAAGCCCGGTTTTCATGAGCGTTCTTAAAACGTTTTGCATCATTGCGGCTATCTTCATGACGATCGGCGTCGCCCGCGTGGCGCTCGCCGGCGTTACGGCCCAGGTGCTCAACAGCAACGCCGAGCTTACCAACACGCTCGAAAAGGCGACCGATGAGAGCTCCGACCTGGAGGTCATGCATTCGGTCTATGGCGCCGACACGCGCATTCGCGACCTTGCGGGCGCTTATGGCATGGTGGAGCCCAGCGAGAGCGTTACACTTGACTTTTCGCAGGATGCAGCCGCGGGCGCCAACGCGACCGCGACCGCTCAGTAGCAAGACGGTAGCTGAGTATGACAAATGACTATCGCCGCGGTTCCGATGGGGGCCGCGGTTCTGGACGTCCCTCGTCGCGGGGACGTTCTGGTTATCAAGGAACGGGTCGGCAATCTTACAACGCCGGGCAGTCCCGTGGCAACGACCCGGCGTCGCGACTTCGCGGCTCGGGCGGCCCTCAAGTGCATAGCACCAGGTCGCGCAAGAGTTCGTCGACCGAATGGCTCACAGGCGCACCTCTGCCTCGTCGCAAAGCCGTCATGGGCTTCATCGGGCTTGGCTTGGGCTTGGGCGTCTTTCGCCTTGCCGACTATCAAATTGTCGAAGCCGATAAACTGCGCGAGCGTGCCGATGCGCGCCGCCTGCTTGCGCAGACCCTCTATGCCAAACGCGGCACCATCTACGACCGCAACGGCAACGTGTTGGCGTCGTCGGTCGAATGTCACAACATCGCCGTGAACCCGCAGCTTGTCGAGGATGTTGACAAGACGGTGTCGGCGCTGGTCAAGGCAACTGGAATCGATAAAAAGACCTGCCGCAAGCTCGTTGAGTCCGATGGAACCTGGGTGTATATCAAGCGCCAGGTGGACGAAGACGATGTTGCGGCGCTGGAGAAGAAGAACCTGCCCGGCGTGCTTTTTGAGCAGGCCATGAAGCGCGTATATCCATACGGCAATCTGGCATCGCAGGTGCTGGGTGTA
This sequence comes from uncultured bacterium, assembly GCA_905215765.1. Taxonomy (GTDB): domain Bacteria; phylum Actinomycetota; class Coriobacteriia; order Coriobacteriales; family Coriobacteriaceae; genus Collinsella. The sequence goes on along the minus strand of CAJMRP010000007.1, from coordinate 25,593 downwards.
GTGAATGTAGACAACGACGGCTTGACGGGTCTCGAAAAGCAATACAACAAGCTTCTGACCGGCACGAACGGTTCTCTCGTACGCGAGCGCGCGAGGGACGGCAGCTATATCGCGGGCGGTGCCTATAAAAAGGTGGCTGCGGTCGACGGCGTTGATATCGTGACGACGCTCGACGTCAATATCCAGCGTGCGGCCGAGGATGCCCTGGCAGAGGCAGTTGAGAAGACTAAGGCCAAGAACGGCTCGGCGCTGGTCACCGATCCTACGACAGGCGAGATTTTGGCGGCCTGCTCGTACCCGACCTACGACCAGACCGATCTGGAGAATGCCAAGACCGAGGATATGAACTTGCGCCTGGTCACCGACGCCTACGAGCCCGGCTCGGTCTTTAAGACGCTCGTGGCGGGCGCCGGCTTCGACTTGAGCGTCGTGCGATCGAGTACGTCGTTTGAGGTGCCGGCGAGCATCAAGGTGGGCGACGATACCGTCACCGATGCCGACAAGCGCGACTACGCCATGACCATGGATGTGCGCGAGATGATGCGCCGTTCGTCCAACGTGGGCTTTGTCCTGGTGGGGCGCAAGATCGGTGCCGACGACTTTGCCGCCTATGTGGACAAGTGGGGCATCGGTCACAGCTCTGGTGTCGATTTTCCGGGCGAGAGCCTGGGCATCGTCAAGGAGCGTGACCAGTATGACGGCGCCACGCTGGGCTCGATGAGCTTTGGACAGGCGCTGTCCGTCTCGCCGATTGAGATCGCACGTGCCGTGGGCGGTATCGCCAACGGCGGCGTGATGATGACCCCGCACTTCTATAAGTCCAGCAAAGGCGACGAGAAGGACTGGGGCGAAGGCGAGCGCGCGATTTCGGAGGACGCCGCATCCCAGGTGACATCGTGCATGCAGACGGTCGTGTCCGAGGGAACGGGCGTTGGCGGCGCGGTTGACGGCTATGACGTGGCGGGTAAGACCGGTACGGCCGAACGTGCCGACGAGAACGGCGGCTACCTCAAGGAGAACTACATGTCGTCCTTTATGGGCTTTGCACCGGCACAATCGCCCAAGGTGCTGTGCTATATCACGCTCGACGGAACGCCGAGCGGCTCAGATGCCGCTGCGGTGCCGTTCCAGTCCATTATGGCCAACGCGCTCGACGTGCTGGGTATCCCGCACACGAAGTAGGGGGTTACAATCTTTGGGGCGTGGTTTGTTGTCCCATATGAGGGTGTTCACATGCCCTGCACCACGCATGTGCGGCGCTGGGATACAATACGCCGATAGCATTATTAGGTTTACAGGGGAGCTGCAATGATAGAGATCGCCGTCAACAACCTCGCGGCCGCAACAGGGGCCCGAACCGTGACGGAAGAAGTCGATCGGGTATGCCGCGGGTGCGTTATCGACTCGCGTCAGGTCGAAGAGGGGACGATCTTTGTCGCCTTCCCCGGCGAAAAGGTCGACGGCAATGATTTTGCCTCCCGTGCCATCGAGTCGGGTGCCGGTGCCGTCGTGATGACGCGCGAGCCCGATGCCGAGCTGGTTTCGTTGGCGCAGGACAAGGGATGCGCCATCTTGCTGACCGACGACCCCGTGGAGTTCTTGCTGCGCCTGGCGCACGTATATCGCTTGGAGCTTGGCTGCCTGGTCGTCGGCATTACCGGTTCGATTGGCAAGACGACGACCAAGGACGTGCTCGCCGCCGTGCTCGCCAAGCGTTATCGCGTCTGGGCCACGAAGGGCAATTTCAACAACCTGATCGGCATGCCGCTCACGGTGCTTTCCGCTCCGGCCGATACCGAGGTCCTGGTGCTCGAGATGGGCATGAACCATTTTCATGAGATTGAGCGCCTGTCCCAGTCTGCCAACCCCAATCTTGCCATCGTGAGCAAGATCGGAACCTCCCACATCGGTATCCTGGGCAGCCGCGAGAACATCGCCCGCGCCAAGTCCGAGATTGTCCAGGGCATGTGCGCCGCCGGCGACTTCTCGCCGTTGCTGGTTTTGGGCGGCGAGGACGACTTTACGCCGTTCATTCGCGACACGTTCGCCCAGCCTGCAGGTATTGACGTGATGCTGGCCGGTGTCTCGGACGACGACGAGGTCCGCGCGCGCGACATTCGCGTCGACGACGAGGGCCATCCGGTCTTTACGCTCGACTTTGGTCAGGGCGACACGGTCGATACCATGTTGGCCATTCCCGGTGTGCAGTCCGTGCCCAATGCCGTCAAGGCCGCCGCGGTCGCCTATCGTCTGGGCGTGACGCCCGAGCAGATCGATGCTGCCTTTAGGGGCCTTACGATTACCGGTCACCGTCAGGAGATCAAGCGCGCCAAGAGCGGAGCACGCATCATCGACGACTCCTATAACGCCAGTGCCGAGTCTATGGCTGCCGGCCTCGATTTGCTGTGCTCGCTCATCTGTGACGGTTCGCGCATGGCGATCTTGGGCGAGATGGGCGAGATGGGCGACGAGGCTCCCCGCATGCATGAGCTCGTGGGAGCCTATGCCGCCGCCAAGAAGCTCGACATGCTCGCGTGCGTTGGCGGCGAGCTGGCTCAGCTCATGGCCGATGCCGCACGTATGATGGGTATGGATGAGGACCGCATCCAGGTGTTCTCCGATTATCAGCAGGTGCTCGACCGCATGGGCGGCGCGCTTGAAAATCATGATGTTGTACTGGTCAAGGGTTCCCGTTTTGTTGAGCTCGACCGCTTTGTGGAAGGTGTGTGCTAGCCCATGTTCGGCAATCCCTCGTATCCTACGTATCAGGCCTTTTTGGGACTTGGCATCGCTGCCGCCATTGCGTTGCTGCTTATGCCGTGGTGGATCAAGCTGCTGAAGGTCGAGGGTATCGGCCAACAGGTCCGAGCCGACGGCCCCAAGCGTCATTTGATTAAACAGGGTACGCCGACCATGGGCGGCGTCATCATCCTTGTCGCGATCTCGCTGACCTGCCTGCTGATGGGCAAGCTCACCACCGAGCTCGTGCTCGTGCTGCTTGCCACGTTGGCCACCGGCGTTCTGGGTCTCATCGACGACCTGACCTCCGTCACGCACGGTCGCTCGCTCGGCCTGACGCCTCACGCCAAGATGATCGGTCTGACCATCATCTGCGTCACCTTTACCGTGCTCGCCGTCAATTGGTGCGGCGTCGCCCCCGAGATTCGTTTTCCCGGCGGCCTGACGATTGACCTCGGTGTTCTTTCGACCACCATCTGCGGCCTTTCGTTTCCGTGGCTCTACATTGTATTTTGCTGGCTGATGATCGCTGGTCTTTCCAATGCCGTGAACCTGACCGATGGTCTGGACGGCCTTGCCGGCGGCACTTCCATGATCGCCATGCTCGCCATGGCCGCCATGGCGTTTTTGCACGGTGACGTGAACCTGTCCATCTTCTGCACGGCGTGCGCCGGTGCCTGCCTGGGCTTTTTGTGGTTCAACTGCTACCCGGCGAGCATCTTTATGGGTGATACCGGCTCGCTTGCCCTGGGTGCCGCTTTTGCCTGCACCTCCATCATGACCAACACCGAAGTTGTTTCCCTCATCATCGGCGGTCTGTTTATCGTCGAGACCCTGTCGGTCATGATCCAGGTTGTCTATTTCCACTTTACGCACAAGCGCGTCTTCCTTATGGCGCCCATTCATCATCATTTCGAAAAGAAGGGCTGGGCCGAGACCAAAGTCGTTATCCGTTTTTGGATTATCGCCGCGGCCTTTGGCGCCGTTGGCCTCGCCCTGTTCTTCCAGTTGGGATAGTGGTCTTTCATGCCTCTTGCTGATGTCTTTAGCCTGCTTGTTTTGGGGCAGGGTAAATCCGGTCTCGATGTCGCCCGTTGGGCGTTGGCTCACCCCGGGCGCGTGAGCGCTACGACCGTGTATGGCGGCGGTAGCTCCGAGCCCAATGACGCCACACGTGCGCTCGAGGCGCAGGGCGCGTCGTTTGTCTACGGCACCGAGCAGGTCGAGGGTGACTATGACGTGTGCGTGACATGCCCGGGTATCTCGGAGTTCTCGGCCTTTTTTAAGGCCGGGCGTGAGCATGCCGCCCAGATTATGGGCGAGCCTGAGTTTGCCTACCGCCTGTCTCCCCAAAATTGGATCGCCATCACGGGCACCAACGGCAAGACAACTACCACGTCGCTGACAGATTATCTGCTCAAGGCCGCCGGTAAAGCCAGCGTGGCCGTCGGCAATATCGGTGAGCCGCCGGTGAACGAGATCGACGGCCGCGCGCACAATGAGTGGTTTGTGGCCGAGCTGTCGAGTTATCAGATTGCTACGACCGCCGAGCTTCATCCTCGCGTGGCGGTGCTGCTCAACATCACGCCCGACCACCTGGGCTGGCACAAGAGCCACAAGAACTATGCGCTTGCCAAGATCAAGTTGTTCGAGAATATGGTCGACGACGACCTCGTGGTTATCGACGTCGAGGATGCCGGCATCCATGAGTTCGATGAGTACATCTACACACCGGGTCGCCGCATCTGCAAGGTCGCTTTTGACGAGCCCGAGGGTGCAGACGCCGCCTTTGTGCGCGATGGCAAGATGGTCGTGCGCCTGAAGGGCGTCGAGACTCAGCTTGTCGCCACGTCCGAGCTCAAGATCTCGGGCCATCACAATGTCATTAATGCCCTATGTGCCGCCACGGCTGCTCTGGCCGTCGGTGCCGATCCCGAGGGCGTTTGCCGCGGTTTGGCATCGTTCCAGCCACTCGAACACCGCGTGGAACCCTGCGGCGAGATCGATGGCGTGCGCTACGTCAACGATTCCAAGGCAACGAACACCGATGCGGTCGAAAAGGCCCTGACCGCGTTTCCCGATGACGACGTGATCTTGCTGCTCGGCGGCCACGATAAGGGTACCCCGCTTGCGGACTTTGCCCGCGTCGTTATGGACAACGTGCGCTCGGTCGTTTGCTTTGGCGATGCGCGCGAGCGCTTTACCGCCGCTATGGACGAGGCCGATGTCGATGGTGACGTGGATATCGCCCAGGCCGATGATCTGCGCGATGCCGTTGACGTTGCCCGCTCGCTCTCGAGCCGCGGCGACGTGATCCTGCTTTCGCCCGCTTGCTCTTCGTTCGACGAGTTCTCGGGCTACGAGGAGCGCGGTCGTGTGTTTAAGGACTACGTTGCCCAGCTTGCCGCAGCAGCGAAATCGCAAACGGAATAGGGGTTGCCGGTGAGAGAGGAGAGCCCCCGAAGTGATATGAGGAGGCCCGACTCGGACCGTGCTTCCTCGCTGCGTAGCACGCCGCGTTCCGGACGCGGCGGGCAGACGTTCGGTGAGCGCTATATTGCCGGCGTCCCCGCCCGCATCATGCGCCCCCGTTTGATATTTATGGCTTGCCTGTTTAGCTTGGTTTGCTTCGGCTTGCTGATGGTGTACTCGGCATCTTCGGTCGAGGCGCTGCACGAGAATGGTACGGCGACGTTTTTCCTGTTTCGACAGGCCGCGTTTGCTGGAGTTGGCGTGCTGGCCATGGTTGCCATCGTGCGCGTCTTGCCGGACAGTTGGTTTGGGGAAGACGTGCTCAGGATCTTTCTCATGGGCATGATAGGGCTACTGGTTCTGGTGTTCTTTATGGGTAGCGGCAGTCGTGGCGCCACGCGTTGGCTCAACATCGCCGGTATTCAGTTCCAGCCGTCTGAGTTTTTAAAGCCGTTCGCCATCGCGTATTCGGCAATCATGCTCGACCGCATCTTTTCGCCCGGCGGCAACATCAACGAGTTTCTTCGCAAGATGGGTGTCTACCTGGGCATTTCGCTCTTTCTGATTTTTGTTCAGCCCGATTTTGGCACCGTTCTGATCATCTTGCTGACCCTCATGTGCATGGCGTTGTTTGCGGGATTGGACCCCAAATATATCGTTTGGACGGTCGTTGCCGGCATCGCCGTCATTGCGATCGCCCTTATCGCCGAGCCGTATCGTATGACGCGTGTCGAGGTTGCTTGGAATCCTTGGGCCGACGAGTATGGTGACGGCTATCAGGCCACGCTTGCCATCATGGCCTTTGCCTCGGGCGGTCTGTTCGGCCGTGGCATCGGCAACTCAACCATGAAGTACTCGTATCTGCCCGAGGCGCACAACGACTACATCCTGGCCATCATTGGCGAGGAAGTCGGTTTTGTCGGAACCGTGCTGTTCTTCTTGGTGTTTGCGATGCTGATCTACTCGGCGTTTCGCATTGCCGAGCAGGCGACCGATCGTCGGGGTGCGCTCATGGCGTCTGGCTCCGCGGTCATTCTCGCGGTGCAGTTTTTGATTAACGCGCTGGGCATCCTCAACGTGTTTCCCATGACGGGCAAACCGTTGCCGTTTATTAGCTACGGCGGCTCTTCGATTATTGTGTCGCTTATGCTCGCCGGTCTGATCCTGCGCGTTTCGTATGAGAGCGCCCGTCGCGATGAGTACGACCGTCGCCGCGAGAGCTTTGCCGTTATGGATGAGAGCACCGCCGGCGTGCCCCACGTGCGCGGCGAGCGATCTACGCGTAACGGTTTTACCGTCCTGGATGGCTCTGCGACCGAGCCGGCAGCCCGCCCGCGTCAGCGAACGGCGCCGCAAGGTCGTCCTCAGCGCCCCAGCCCTCGCAACGCGGGCGGCGGATATAATCGAATCGATTTGAACTCGGACCCGTCGGCGCGTCTGCGTACCGACGACCAGGGACCGCGTGTACGAAGGGACTACCATGACCGATGAAATGACCGTTGCTATTGCAGCCGGCGGCACGGCAGGACACATCAACCCCGCGCTCGCCTTGGCCGAGGAGCTGCGTGACCGTGGCCACCACGTTGTGTTCGTGGGCCAGTCGCGCAAGCTCGAGGGTCGTCTGGTTCCCGAGGCTGGGTTTGATTTTGTGCCCATTACGGTCACGGGCTTCGACCGCTCCCGTCCTTGGACGGCGCTGACCTCGCTGTGGCGTGTCAACAAAGCCAAGCGTGCGCTCGCCAGTCATTTCTCAAAGGTCGGCAAGCCCGATGCCGCCATTGGTTTTGGTGCCTATGTCGAGGTTCCGCTGCTGGGGTGGTGCAAGGGCGCGGGCGTTCCGTATCTGCTGCATGAGCAGAACTCTGTTCCGGGCCTGGCCAACAAGATGATGAACTCCCACGCCGCCCGCGTGTGCATCTCGGTGCCGGCAGCGCGTTCGGTCTTTGAGCGCGAAGGTGACCCTGACCACGTGCTCATGACCGGCAACCCCGTACGTCGCTCGGTGATCGAGGGCGATCGCGCTCGCGGCCGCAAGGCACTTGGCGTTCCCGAGGACGCTACGCTGCTGCTCGTCTTTGGCGGTTCACTTGGCGCCCAGCACCTCAACGAGCGCGTGGCTTCGCTCAAAAACGAGCTGCTTTCGCGCAAGAACCTCTATGTGTTGCATTCGACGGGTGCCGACGGCTTTGAGGAGACCGAGCGCGCTTTGGCGCTGACGCCCGAGGAGGCGAAGCGTTACCGCGTCCAGCCTTACATCGACAACATGGGCGATATGCTGGCTGCTGCCGATTTGGTGCTCTCGCGTTCGGGCGCATCGAGCGTGGCCGAGATCGCTGCGCTCGCTGTGCCTTCGGTGCTCGTGCCGTACCCGCATGCGACGGCCGACCACCAAACCACCAATGCCCGTTATCTGGTCGACGCCGGGGCCGGCGTGCTCTGCGCCGATGCCGATATCGACGGTTCTGCCTTTGCCGATGAACTGCTGCACCTGGTCGATGACGCGGCGGCGCGCGACGCCATGCGTCAGGCGGCGCGTGGTCTGGCTCAGGATAGGGCCGCCGCTCTTCTGGCGGATGCGGTAGAGGGTTTGCGTTAGTTAGACGGGATATCGTCGGTCGCCCTCGCGCTGATGCGGTAGGTGCGGTACAGTTAACGGGTTACAGGCAGTGTTTACGCAAGGAGTACACGAGCACATGGCTGATTCCCAGACTGCAACCTCCGCGCCCGAGTTTAAGAGCGCCCACTTTATCGGTATCGGCGGCGCCGGCATGAGCGGCATCGCCCTCGTTCTTCACGAGCGCGGTTATGCCGTTACCGGCTCCGACCTTAAGACGTCACGTTATATCCGCCAGCTTACCCGCGCTGGTGTGAAGGTGCATGTGGGCCATGAGGCCGCCACGATCGACGAGGTCAAGCCCGACGTGGTTGTTGTCTCCACCGCTATTCCGGAGTCCAACCCCGAACTCGTGCGCGCTCGCGAGCTTGGTATTCCCGTGTGGCCCCGTGCCAAGATGCTCTCTGCTTTGGGCCACGGCTACACCACCGTCGCTGTTGCCGGCACGCATGGCAAGACCACCACGTCTTCGATGTGCGCCACCATGCTCGACCGCATGGGTCTGGATCCGAGCTTCTTGATCGGTGGCATCGTCGAGGGCTATGACACGAACGGCAAGAACGGCTCGGGCGACTACTTTGTCGCCGAGGCCGACGAGTCCGACAGCTCCTTCCTGTTCCTGAACCCCAACGTGGTCATCGTGACCAACGTCGAGGCCGACCACCTCGATCACTACTCGGGTATCGAGGAGATCGAGGCGACTTTCGCCAAATTCATGAGCCTGGTGGGCGAGGACGGCACCGTCATCGTCTGCGGTGAGGACCCGCATCTGGTCGAGCTCGCCAAGTCGACGGGTCGTCACGTGCTTTCCTACGGCTTTGCCGAGAGCAACGACATCGTCTGCATGCACCCGGATGTCAAGGGCATCCAGAGCGACTTTATCGTTCGCTTTGAGGACGGCACTGAGCACGCTGTGGAGATCAAGAGCAATCCCGGTCGCCACAACATGCTCAATGCCACGGCGGTGCTCACCGTCGCCCATGTCCTGGGCCTTGACATCGACGCCGCCGCCAAGGCGCTCTCGAGCTTTGAGGGCGTCCGCCGTCGCTTTACCCACGTGGGCGATATCGATGGCATCACCGTGGTCGATGATTACGGCCATCACCCCACCGAGATCAAGGCGACGCTTGCTGCTGCTTCGTCGCTGGGCTACAAGCACGTCGACGTCGTGTTCCAGCCGCACCGCTATTCGCGCCTGCAGGCCCTGTGCGACGACTTTGCCGATGCATTTGCCAATGCCGATAAACTGCTGCTGATTGATGTGTTCTCGGCTGGCGAGATGCCCATTCCGGGCGTCACCTCTAAGATGCTCGCCGATACCGTGCGCGCCAAGCATCCTGGCAAGGAGGTCGTGTACTGCTCCAGCCGTCTTGAGCTCAATCAGGAGCTCGAGCAGATGGTGGGCGCGGGCGACCTGCTGCTCACTATGGGTGCTGGTGACGTTACGACCGTCGGTCCCGAGTTTATCGAGTATCTGACTGCCAAGAAAGACGCTTAAGTCTAATGGGTCTGTTTAACGCCGTCATGGCGCTCTCGGGCATGATCGACACGGATGTGATCGAGGACGAGCGCCTTGCGCGTCATACGAGCTATCGTATCGGCGGCAAGGCCGACCTCTTTGTGACGTGCCATAGCTATCATGCCCTCCGCCGCGCCGTGGCGGTGCTCGATCGCGAGCAGGTGCCGTGGGTCATCATCGGCAAGGGCTCCAATCTGCTGGTTGCCGATGGCGGTTATCGCGGTGCCGTCATTTCGCTCGGACGTGAGTTTCAGCGCACGGTTGTTGCCGATGACGGTTGTACGCTGACGGTCGGTGCGGGCGTGATGTTTGCGCGCCTGGTCAACGATGCCCTGTCGCATAGCCTCTCGGGCCTTGAGTTTGCCGTTGGCATCCCTGGCTCGGTTGGCGGTGCGATATCTATGAATGCAGGCACACGGACCGAGTGGATTGGCTCGCTGGTTGAGGATGTCGTAACGTTTGACCCGGCATCTGGTATCAAGCATTATGCGGGGTCCGAGATCACTTGGGGCTACCGCGAATGTAGCCTTCCCCGCAATGAGATCATCCTCGAGTGCGTGCTCAAGCTTAAACCGGCGCCCAAGGCCGACATTCGCGAGCGCATGGAACGGTACCTGACGAGGCGCAAGCGTACGCAGCCCATGGGTCGCGCATCCTGCGGGTCAGTCTTTCGCAACCCGCCCGATGCGAGTGTGGGCAAGCTTATCGAGGATTGTGGATTAAAGGGTTTTTCGATTGGCGGCGCGGAAGTTTCGCCCGTTCACGCTAATTTTATCGTTAATAACGGAACTGCCTCGGCCGATGACGTTGCCGCGGTTATCAGACATGTGCACGGAAAGGTGAGGGAGGCGTATGGCATCGAGCTCAGACCGGAAGTTAAATTCCTCGGCTTCTAGAGCATCGAAACCTACCTTCCGCCGCGCCGGAGGGCGTTCCGGCGCGCCTGCCAAACCTCAACGCAATACCGTCGCGCACTCTAAGTCTGTCGGGCATGCTCGACAGGCCGGGCGTCCGGTCGTCGGCTCTCAGCTCGGTAATCGTCCGGCCGCAAAAAAGTCCTCGCGTTCCTCGGTGACGCCTAAGCCTGTTATGGGCGCCAAGCCTGCCCGTCCCATGGCAACTCCTAAGCCCTCGACGGGAACTAAGGCGGCGCGTCCGGGTCGCACGCTGGGCGCATCGAAACCGCGCTCGCTGACATCGGTGCCGGCTACCGCCAAGAAGCCTTCGGGTAAAAACGGCGTCAACCCGTTGTCTTCACTTGGGGCGATGGCAAATAAAACGTCAGACGCCGCTTCTCTCGTTACAGGCAAAGGCAAAATCGTGGGCGGCGTTCTGGCCGTCTTGGCCGTGTTCGTCGTCGTTGCCATCGTGGTGATCAACTCTGGATTGTTTACCGCCACTGATATTCAGATTCAAGGCAGCGAGCATGTGACGAAGCACGATGCTATCCAGCTGATCGATTTGCCCGAGGGAACATCGCTTTTTAACGTCGATCCCGACCAGATTACCGAGGACCTCAAGCAGAACCCGTGGGTCTCGGGCGTGGATGTCCAGCGTCAGTTCCCGCATACGCTCATCATTACGCCTATGGAGCGCAAGGTCATCGCAATTGCCTATATCAGCTCCGATGACCTTGCCTGGGCCATCGGGGATGATGACACCTGGATCGCCCCGCTGTCGACGTCGGTCGAAGTGGATGACCAGGGCAACGTCATCACGACGGGGCAGGGCTCAAATACCCTGACCGGCATTGATGCCGCGCTGGCGCTCGCTAAGCACTATGGCGCGGTGTTGTTGACTGATGTCTCGGCGGATGTCGCTCCGGTTTCCGGCCAGGCGGTGAGCTCCAAGGCCGTTAAGGCTGGCTTGGATTATGTGCGTGGTTTTTCGAGCGAGTTCTTGGGACAAGTCAAGGATATTTCCACGCCTTCGGTCGAAGCCATCTCGGCAAACCTCAATAACGGCATTGAGGTGTCGCTGGGCGATTCGAACGATATCGTCAAGAAGGAGCGCGTAGTCACCAAGCTGCTTTCGCAGGTAGAGGGCGTAACGTATATCAATGTGCGTTCTCCGGGTAACTATACATTTAGGAACGCTCCGACCTCGTAGCGCTGGTTGATGCTTTGTTGAGGGGCCATACCACGCCGTTTATCTGGTTTGTTTGGTTTTCACGGTCAATTATTTGACTGATACGTTCATAATGTGCAAACATAATACGGTTTACCTTTGCATTTACTTTCAACCTGAAGGTTAATGTGCGCAGGGGTCGACCCATGCTATGGCTATAACCTTTGTTCGGAGGACCGACATGCACGAGACAGAGATCAACAACTACCTTGCCGTCATTAAGGTGGTCGGCGTCGGCGGCGGCGGTACCAACGCGGTCAATCGAATGATCGAAGAGGGCATCCGCGGCGTCGAGTTTGTTGCCATCAACACCGATGCTCAGGCACTCGCGATCTCTGATGCCGATATCAAGGTGCACATCGGCACCGACCTTACCCGCGGCCTGGGCGCCGGCGCCAACCCCGAGGTTGGCCGCAAGGCTGCCGATGAGTCCCGCGACGACATTGCTGAGGCGCTCGCTGGCGCCGACATGGTGTTCATCACCTGCGGCGAGGGCGGTGGCACCGGTACCGGCGCTGCTCCCATCGTTGCCGATATCGCGATGAACGAGGTCGGTGCGCTGACCGTCGCCGTCGTGACCAAGCCCTTCACCTTCGAGGGCCGCAAGCGCAAGAAGAGCGCCGAGGAGGGAATTAAGACCCTCTCCGATTGCGTCGACACCATGATCGTCATCCCTAACGATAAGCTGCTCGACATCGCCGAGAAGAAGACCACCATGCTCGAGGCCTTCGCGATTGCCGATGGCGTCCTTTCCCAGGGCACCCAGGGCATCACCGACCTCATCACCGTCCCCGGTATCATCAACCTGGACTTTGCCGATGTTAAGACCATCATGAAGCAGGCCGGTACCGCCATGATGGGTATCGGTACCTCTTCTGGGGATACCCGTGCCGTCGACGCTGCCCAGCAGGCCATCTCCAGCCCGCTGCTCGAGAGCTCCATCGATGGTGCCACACGCGTGCTGCTCTCCATCGCCGGTTCCAAGGACCTGGGCATCCAGGAGATCAGCGATGCCGCCGACGTTGTCGCCAACGCCGTCGACCCCGAGGCCAACATCATCTTCGGTACCGTTGTCGACGAGTCCCTGGGCGATCAGGTGCGTATCACCGTCATCGCTACGGGCTTCTCCGACTCCAACGTCAACCGTCAGGACGAGCTCTTTGCCGCTCAGCAGTCTCAGAGCAAGGCCGCTGCTTCCGCTGAGCCGCAGCGCACCGCTCCGGCTGCCAGCCCGGCTCAGGCCGCTCCGACCCGCAACGTCGGTGGCACCGAGCTTCCTAACTTCGGCAACGATCAGTTCGAGCTTCCCGACTTCCTGAAGCGCGGCAGCTTCTAGTTCGTTTTTCTCAACGACTTGCAAGGGGTGCGTCCGATTGGGCGCGCCCCTTTTTTTGTTGTGTTTCGCCTTTGTAAACGAAAGCCTCCAATCTCCTTACGTTCCCTTTACGTTTGCTCCTTACCGCTGCGGGTATCCTTTTTGATGAAGTGTGCAGCCGTATGGCACGGACTGCTGCGGCGTCGCCGCAATACTTGTGTTATTAGGAGGCTTTAGTATGGCAGCACGTGCGGACAAAGTTTCGCGTGTCGACCATGATGGTGTTACGTTGGTGGAGGGCGCGACATCCGATGTTCGCTTTGCCTTCACCGAGCGCGCCGGTGGTGTTTCCGAAGATGCGTACTCCTCACTCAACTTGGGCTCGCATGTTGGCGATGATCCCTTTGCTGTTCAAGAAAATCGTCGTCGCGCGCTCGGGGCTATGGGTGCCGCCGAGTGCGAGCACAACCTGCTCGTTCCCAATCAGGTCCATGGTGACCATATCGTTGCGGTGACCTCGAACGGCGCCGATGACCTTGAGGACGTCCGCGAGCAGATTGCCGAGGGCTGCGATGCCATCGTCTGTACGGCGCATAACGTGCCCGTGCTGCTCTGCTTTGCCGACTGCGTTCCCGTGGTGCTGGTGGCCCCTGGCGGATTTGCCGTGGTGCACTCCGGTTGGAAGGGCACGATTGCACGTATTTCCGCCAAGGCGTGCCAGGCGCTTTGCGATGCTGCCGGCTGCGATGCGAGCGACGTTTCCGCCTATATCGGCCCCCATATCTTGGGTGACGAATATGAGGTATCCCAGGAACTCATGGATCGCTTTGCCGCCGAGTTCTCGTGCATCGATGCGAGCACCTCTCGCATGCTCAATCTTTCCGCTGCCATTTGCGAGGCGCTGGTAGATGTCGGTGTCGACGCGGATAATATCGTGGATACCCAGCTTTCGACTGTGCGTCAGAACGACCGCTTTTATTCCTACCGTAACGAGAACGGCACCTGTGGGCGCCATGCTGCGATCGGCGTGATGCTATGAGAAAGATCGTATCGGCCCTGAGCGTCGCTGTGCTTACGCTTACGCTGTGCGCCTGTTCTTCGGGATCTTCCACCTCTTCCATTACCGTCGCTGGCTCCACGACCTGCCTTCCTATCGCCGAGATTGCGGCCGAGGGCTTTAAGGAGGAGACCGGCATCGACGTGCTCGTTTCCGGTTTGGGTTCTTCCGCTGGCATCGAGGCCGTCAGCGCCGGCACGGCCGATATCGCCAGCTCCTCCCGTGGACTCAATGCCGACGAACAGGATCTGGGCCTGACTCCCATCGTCATTGCCCACGACGGTATTGCGGTCATCGTGAACGACGACAACCCCGTCGATAACCTCTCGACCGAGCAGCTCCGCGATATCTACGCCGGCAAGATTACCAATTGGAAAGAGGTCGGTGGCGAGGACCTGAGGATTCAGGTTATCAACCGAGATGAGGCGTCCGGCACGCGTGAGGCCTTTCGCACCATCGTGATGGACGGCACGCCGTTCGATCGCCGCTCGGCCGTTCTTTCGGGTACGGGCCAGGTGCGCGACGTGGTATCTCGTTCGCGCGGTGCCATTGGCTATATTTCGCTGGGCTTCGTCGATAGCCTCAACGCCAAGACCTCGGTCAAGGCCGTCTCGGTCAATCATGTCGAGGCATCCGAGAAGACGGTCGCGACCGGCGGCTATCCCATCTCACGCGACCTTTATTTCTTTGTGAAGGGTGCGCCTTCGCAGCAGGCGCAGGATTACATCGACTACGTGACGTCCGAAAAGATGGACAAGCAGATTCGCGAGGCGGGCTTTATCCCCGTCACCAACGACGAGAAGGGGAGTGAGTAGCATGGAAGCACAGGAAAACTCCCAGACTGAGCAGAATGTTCAGACGCCCAAGAAGCGCGAGCTGGCGCTCGTATCGCGCAGTACCTATATCAAGGAGAAGGCGCTGCAGTGGATCTTCTTTGCCTGCGCGTTCTTGGCGGTCGTTACCGTCATCCTGATTTTTGTCTTTACCACGTACTCGGCGCTGCCCGTCTTTACCGACATCGGTCTGGCGGACTTCTTTAGCTTTACGTGGGCGCCCTCTGAGGGCCACTACGGCATCATGTCGCTGCTTGCCGGCTCAGGTCTGGTGACCGTCGGTGCGCTCGCCATGGGCGTGCCGCTAGGTGTGGGTACGGCCGTATACCTGGTCGAGATCGCCGGCAAGCGCGTGCGCAAACTCATCAGCCCTGCCGTCGACCTGCTGGCCGGCATCCCTTCTATCATCTACGGCTTTTTCGGCATGATCATCATCCGCCCGTTTATCGCACAACTGACCGGTGGTCTTGGTTTTGGTGCGCTGACAGCGTGGTTCGTGCTCGCCATCATGATTGTCCCTACCATCACGACGCTTACCATCGATGCCCTCAATTCCATTCCCATGGGCATTCGCGAGGCATCGTATGCCATGGGTGCTACTAAGTGGCAGACCATCTATAAGGTCGTGCTACCTGCCGCCAAACTGGGTATCGTTGATGCCATCGTGCTGGGTATGGGCCGTGCCATCGGTGAGACCATGGCCGTGCTCATGGTCGTGGGTAACGCTCCGGTTATTCCCGACAGCATTGCGAGCCCCATCTCGACGCTCACGAGCCAGATCGCGCTCGACATGAGCTATTCCTCGGGCCTGCACCGCTCGGCTCTGTTCGGCATGGGCGTGGTCCTGTTTATCATCTCCGCCATGCTGGTGGGCATCGTCCGTCTGATTTCCAAGAAGAAGAGGGGGTAGGCTATGTCCGATTCCGTTGACACGACGGTCGATACGACCTCGTCGCGCGAGCGCATCAAGCGTGCCCTTTCCCACGGTAAGAAGGGCCGTATCAACAAGGACCTGTCCAACAAGATCATGCTTGGCGTGTTCCGTGCCGCTGCCTACATCACCACGCTGGTGCTGGTCGCTATCATCGTCTACGTGGTCATCAACGGCCTGCCACACATCTCGCTCGACTTTATCTTCGGTTGGCCCCAGGGCGTCAACGCCGAGGGCGGTATTTGGCCCACGATCGTCTCGACCGTCTATGTGACGGCGCTCGCCATGCTTATCTGCACGCCGATCGCTGTGCTGGCAGCCGTCTATCTGGCCGAGTACGCCAAGCAGGGCAAGGTCGTCGAGCTCATTCGCTACGCTGCTGACGCTTTGGCCTCGGTGCCCTCCATCGTTATGGGTCTGTTTGGCTACGCCTTGTTTGTCGAAGCCATGGGCTTGGGCCTTTCGATGGTCTCTGCCGCCCTGGCACTCGCGCTCTTGATGCTTCCCATCGTCATGCGCACCACCGAAGAGGCCATTCGCGCCGTTCCGCGCTATATCCGTTGGGGCGCGTACGGTCTGGGCGCCACCAAGTGGCAGGTTGTCTCCAAGATCGTGCTTCCTTCTGCCTTTGGCCGTATTGCCACGGGCATCGTCCTCGCCATCGGCCGTGCCATTGGCGAGACCGCGGTGGTGCTCTACACCATGGGGCAGGCCATCAATCTACCTATTTCGCCGCTCGATTCCGGCCGCCCCATGACGGTTCACCTGTACCTGCTTGCCAACGACGGCATCAACATGAACGCAGCCTACGGCACCGCGCTCTTGCTGATGGTGATCATTCTGGCCTTCAACCTGTTTGCGCGCTTCCTGTCGCGCAAGCGTCGCTAGTTAAGGAGTCCCATGTCCGTTTATCAGTCCGCTCCCACGCTGGAGCAAGCGGCCATTACGGCCAAGGATTTCAACTTTTGGTACGGTGACTTTCATGCGCTGACGGGGCTCGACCTCAACATCGCCAAAAACGCCATCACCTCGTTTATTGGCCCTTCGGGCTGCGGCAAATCGACGTTTTTGCGCTGCATCAACCGCATGAACGACCTGATCGAGGGCACGCGCATCGAGGGCACCATGACGCTCGACGGCAACGATATCTATGCCGAGGGTGTCGACCCGGTCGATCTCCGTCGTCGCGTGGGCATGATCTTTCAGCAGCCCAACCCGTTTCCCAAATCCATCTACGAGAATGTCGCCTTTGGCCCTCGTCTGCAGGGCGTGACTAGCAAAAGCGACCTCGATGACATCGTGGAAGAATCGCTCAAGCGCGCCAACCTCTGGAAAGAGGTATCCAATCAGCTCAACAAGGATGGTTTGGCGCTCTCGGGCGGTCAGCAGCAGCGTCTGTGCATCGCGCGCGTGCTTGCGGTGCAACCCGATGTCCTTCTGATGGACGAGCCCTGCTCCGCCATCGACCCCACGTCCGTCTCTAAGGTCGAGGATCTGATGGCCGAGCTGGCGCCCGAGATGACGATCATCATCGTCACGCATTCAATGCAGCAGGCAGCTCGTATTAGCGACTACACCGCATTCTTCTTGCAGGAAGTTGCCGGCGAGCCCGCCACACTCATCGAGTATGGTCAAACCGACGCGATCTTCACCAGTCCGGTGGACTCGCGGACGGAAGACTATATCACCGGCCGCTTTGGCTGATCGGTGCGACTAGTCCCAAGCCGATCGGACCTGGTCCGGTGCGTATTCACTGTGCGGGCGGCATGACCGCACCCAACTGATTGGAGTGAACCATGCGCAAACTGTTTTCCCGTCAGCTCATCGAGGCCCGCCACGAGATGCTGAGCATCTACGAGGCCGTCGATCTGGCCCTCCACGATGCCGTGAGGGCCTATGTTACCGACGACCGCAAGCTCGCCACCAAGACCAAGAAGCGCACGCTTTCGATTGACGCACGCTGCGCCAACCTGGAGGCCGTCTGCTACAACCTGATTGCCACGCAGTCACCGGTCGCCTCCGACTTCCGCTTGCTGCAGACGATCATCTACGTCGACTCTAACCTGCAGCGCATGACCGATAAGGTTCGCCAGATTTGCCGCGCCACGCGTCATATGATCAAGGCCGACATCTCGCTGCCCAAGGAGCTTGTCGGCACGGTCGAGGCCGAGGCTGAGGCCGTCTACCAGGTGCTGGGCTCTTCGCTTTCCGCGCTCGTCACCAACGACATGTCCATCATCTGCAACTTGGCCGTCGAGGACGAGCCAGTGCACGCCGCCTACGAGAAGTTCTTCCGCACCTTTAACCGTATGGATACGGGCGACTTTATGGACGACGACAGCAACTATGACGACCTGCGCCGCGCCATCATGGTTTCGCGCTACCTCGATCGCATCGCTTCGATTTCCATCGATGCCGCTTGCCGTCTGACCTTCCTGTTGACTGGTCAGCGCATGAATGCCGGCGATATCGCCCGCACTGATGAGGATGAGCTCGAGAGCATGCGTGTGCCTTCGGGCGAGGGTGTTATCATGAGGCCCGCCGTCGACGCGCGCTACGTTGCCAAGGTGCCCGTTAACGAGGTCAGCGAGGGTCTTCGCTACCTGCTCGATCATCTTGAGGACGAGGACGATGGCGAGGACGACGAGGAGTAAGTAACCCCGTTCGTCGAAAGATTGTAAATACCTAAGTGAGCGCGGCCTTGCACATGCGGGGCCGCGCTCTTGCGTTAGCATGGGACTACTTGTTTGGCTGTCAGCGGAGGCGATTAGCAATGGATAACTATTTGGACCTGATGCGCGCTCGCCGCGAGCAGATTCTTGAACGTTTTTATGCGGCGCTCGATCGCGCGGGCCGTCCCCACGACGCCGCGCGCCTCATTGCCGTGTCCAAGACCGTTGGTGTCGATGAGACCGTTGCCGCCATCCAGGCGGGGTATCGCCATTTTGCCGAGAATCGCCCGCAGGAGCTGGTTCGCAAGCTCACGGGTCTGGCGGAGCATCCGGAGCTGCCCGAGGTGCGCTTCGATATGATCGGCAACCTGCAGACCAATAAGATCAATGCGGTGCTGGGCTCAGCCGAGCTGATTCACTCGGTGGGTTCGCTGCATCTGGCGCAGGCGATCTCGAGCCGTGCTGTCCGCAAGATTGAGGCAGGCGAGCTCGCCAGCCCCCAGCGTGTGCTCATTGAGGTCAATGTGAGTGGTGAGGAGTCGAAGGGAGGCTTTTCGCCCGATGAGATTCGCGCCGCCGCGGGTGAGCTTGCGGAACTTGAGGGAATTTGCGTACAGGGGCTTATGACTATGGCGCCCCGGGGGAATAAGGATGTAGCACGCCGCACCTTTGCGGGGCTTCGTGAGCTGAGGGATGAGCTGGAGGCGGCGCATCCCGATTTGAACCTGCCTGAGCTTTCCTGCGGCATGAGCGAGGACTTTGAGCCTGCCCTTGAGGAGGGCTCTACGCTCGTTCGCCTGGGCAGGGTAGTATTTAGCCCGGAGTTTGCAGTAAAATAAGGCTCTGAAGTGCGCACTGATTATCGGGGCGCCTGCACTAAACCGCGAGAGGACACAACCATGGGCTTCCTTGACGAGATTAAAAATAAGATGCACCTGGGCGGCCAGCAGGGTTACGACCAGGGTTATGGCCAGGACGACGACTACGGCTACGATGACGGCTATGACGATAGTTATCAGGGCAACGGCTACAGCGGTGCTTCGGGCGAGGGCTTCTACACCCAAGACGAGCCGAGCAACGGCCTGCTTGGTCAGACGCGCCGCGGTGAAGCTGAGTCGGTTGCCGTGTATACGCGCTCCGGTCAGCTGGTCGGCGATGACTCCCGCCATGCCACGACGTATAACCCGCCTTCGCGCTCGCAGGACAGTGTTGCGAGCGGTTATCGTCCTGGTGCCTATGATACGCCGTCGAGCTACGCCGAGAACACCCGCGCCCGTGCCGCCGCTGCGCCCGCGCCTGCACCGAGCGATGCCTCGGCCTATGCGAGCAATATCATCAACGCCACGCCGCAGCTGCCGGCCTATGTCCTGCGCCCCGAGAGCTATGACGACGTGGAGACCGTGGTGCGCCGCGTTCGCACCAAGCAGCCTGTCGCACTGATTTTTGTGGGCGTACGCACCGAAGTTGCCAAGCGCGTCTTGGACTTCTCTTACGGCTTTGCCTGCGGTCTGGGTGCCACGGTCAAGGAGGTGGGCGACCGCGTGTTCATGGTGCTGCCCGCCGGTTGCGAGGTCAAAGATTCCGATCTCAAGAAGCTTCGTGCCGACGGCTACCTCAAGTAAAGACAAGACGAGGAGATTCCCATCAACATCTACACTATCGTCCAGCTGGTCAACACGCTGTTCAACTTCTATTCCACGCTCATTATCGTCTACTGCTTTATGACGTGGATTCCCATGAAGCAGGGTGGTTTGCTTCAGGATATTGCCGCGGTGCTTGATAGCGTGTGCGGTCCGTGGCTTAACCTGTTCCGTCGTTTCATCCCGCCGATGGGCGGTATCGATTTTTCGCCGGTCGTTGCGATTATTGCGTTGCAGTTGGTGCAGAGGCTGGTTCTGCAGCTTCTTATAGGTATACTCGTGTAGAACTGACTTAGTAACTTACGTCGGGCGTGTAGCGCCGAGGCGATGAAAAAGGAGACTTGTTATGGCTATTACCCCTGCAGACATCCAGGCTCAGACTTTCTCTGAGGCCAAGCGTGGCTACGATCCTGCTGAGGTCGACGTCTTCTTGGAGACGCTGTCCTCCGAGGTTGACGCTATGCTCGCTAAGATCGTCGACCTTAAGGGTCGTCTGACTGCTACCGAGCAGCAGCTTGCCGATGCGCAGGCTCAGCTTGCCCAGGCTCAGGATGTCACCGCCCAGGCCGCTCCTGCCGCCCCCGTGGCTGCTCCCGCCCCTGACTTCTCCGCTCAGGAGCGCCAGATTTCCGCTGCCTTGATCGCTGCCCAGCAGACCGCTGAGACCATCGTCAACGATGCCAACGAGAACGCTGAGCGTATCCGCAACGAGGCTGACGCCAAGGCCCGCGAGGTTATCCGCCAGGCTCTGACTGAGAAGCAGGCCGAGCTCGAGGAGATCGATCGTCTCAAGGCTTCCCGTGAGGAGTTCAAGGCCGAGTATCTCAAGCTCATCCAGCACTTTATGGACGATGCCCAGAACTCCTTCCCGGCCGATCTCATGGCCTCCACGCCGGTCGGTTCTGCCGCTTCTCCTGCGGTGACTGTTCCCGCCGAGCCGCTGCCCGTCGCTGACCCGGTTGTCCACGTGGCCGATCCCTTCGCCCCGATCGACAACTTCGCTGCCGACGACCTGGACTAACATTCGGCCTACAATTTAGTGCCTCGAAAGGACCCGCAGCTTGCGGGTCCTTTTTTATGACTGTGCAGGGGCGCGCAACATAAAAAACCGAGCCCTGCACATTGTGGCGCAGAACTCGGCGAATGGGTGAGCGGTAAAAGGTAGGTTTTAGGGCATGTGCCAAAAAACTACTTGAGGAGGAAGTCGGGGAGGGGAATGGTACGGGCCTCGCGTTGCTCGGGGTCGGCGATGTGTTCGGCAGGATAGCCGCAGACGAGCATGTGATAGGGATAGATGCCCTCGGGTAGGCTGAACTGCTCATGGGCCACCTCGGGCTTAAAATGGCATACCCAGCACGTACCCAGGCCCTGCTCCTCGGCCTCCATCATCATCTGATCGCAGACGATCGAGGTGTCGATGGCACTGGAGTTCATCTGGTCATAAGGGCGCACCCAAGCATCGTCGGTAACGCTGCAGATAAGAAAGATAAGCGGAGCCCCAAAGATAGACCCCTCACGAGCAAAGCGCGGCTGACAAGCAGCAGCCTTTTCCAACAACTCCGGAGTATCAAGCACCATCACACGGGTTGGATGATTATTACAAGCAGAAGGAGCAATGCGCCCAGCCTCAACAATGGCATCCACCACAGCCTGCTCCACAGGACGGTCCTCAAACAAACGACAAGAATACCGAGACCGAGCCAGATCAATATACGACATACAAGCCCTCCAACAATTAAAAATCAAACAAACCCAAAGTAACCCAAAGAGTACCCAAAGAGTACCCAAAGAGTACCCAAAGCAGCAATCAGCCAAACGCTCATCAAGGGCCAAAGTGTCCGAACGGGTACCAAAGGTCCCTTCAGCCAAACCCCCCATTGCGCTAAAACTATCAGCCAAAGTTCCAA
This sequence comes from uncultured bacterium, assembly GCA_905215765.1. Lineage (GTDB taxonomy): Bacteria > Actinomycetota > Coriobacteriia > Coriobacteriales > Coriobacteriaceae > Collinsella. The sequence continues at coordinate 3,767 of CAJMRP010000007.1, read as the reverse complement.
TGGTGATACGTAAGGCGAAGGGCCGACACCTGTTTACTTTCGAACGACTCTGCTACGCAGCCGGAGTGAGAAAACAAACAGGTGCCGGCCCTTCGCCGCCGGGACACGTACCCCCAATTAACTGTTCTTCATGACAATCGAATCCACGACATCGGCCACATTCTCACAGCAGTCAGCGCAGTACTCCAGGAAGGCGTAAACGTCACGCCAGGCGATGACCTCGAGCGGGTCCTTGCCGTTGACGTGCAGGTTGCGCATAGCGTTGATGTAGAGCTCGTCGGCCTCGGACTCGATCGTGTTGATCTGGATGACCAGCTCGCGCAGGGTCTTGGACTTGCGGTAGTTGGGCAGCTCGACCATCAGGTCCTTCATGGCGCGGCAGGCGTCGGTCACCTTGTGGGCGATCACGATGGCATCGGGATGGATGCTCTGGATGTTGGTGAAGTAGACGCGCTGCACGACGCCCTCGATACGGTCGAGCACGGTGTCGAGCGAGCAACTCATCAGGTCCAGATCCTCGCGCTCAAGCGGGGTGATAAAGGCGGTGAGCAAGGCGTCTTCGAGCTCGTGGTGCTTCTTGTCTGCCGCATGCTCAATCGCATGCATCTTATCGAGCATGTCGTGGATCTGCGCGGGGTCAAAGTTCTCAAAAATCTTGGTGAGCAGCTCTGCAGCCTGGACGGCGAGGTCGGCGCAGGCGACGTAGTTGTCAAAGTAGAACGAATCGGGTTTCTTTGCCATGAGTGGTCCTTTCGAGGTGAAGATGGGCGGGCGAGGTAATGCAGTCCGGATGGACGTTCGGTTTGACTAGAGGAACATCATGAACAGCTTGGCCATGACAAAGCTGATGAGTCCGCAGGCGGGGAAGGTGAAGAACCAGGTGAACATCATGTCCTTGACGACGCCGAAGTTGATGGCCGAGAGGCGCTTGACGGCACCGACACCCATGATGGCGCAGGTTTTGATGTGCGTGGAGGACACGGGGATGCCGGTAAGGGTGGCAAGCAGCAGGTTCGCGGCGCCTGCGAGGTCGGCAGAGAAGCCCTGATACTTCTCGAGCTTAACCATGCTCTGGCCGACGGACTTGATGATGCGCTCGCCGCCCACGCTGGTGCCGATGCCCATGGTTGCCGAGCACAGCAGCATAATCCAGATGGGGATGCCGGCATCGCCGACGCTCGTCTGGCCGCTGGCGAAGGCCACGCCTAAAAAGAGCACGCCGATGAACTTCTGTCCATCCTGCGCGCCGTGCATAAAGCTCATGGCCGCGGCACTCGCGATCTGAGCGTATTTAAAGAAGACGTTGGCACGTCGCCTGTTGGCGGCGGCAAACAGAATCGAGACGAGTTTGCACAGGATCCAGCCCATGACAAAGCCCAGACCGATGGAGAGCGCCAGGCCGTAGATGACCTTCATCCATTCGTGGACGTTGACGCTGCTCGCGCCGCCGAGGGCGATAGCGGCACCGGTCAGGCCGGCGATAAGGCTGTGGCTTTGCGAGGTGGGGATACCAAAACGCGACGCTGTGGCGCCGTAGACGACGATGGAGAACAGCGCCGCGCAGAGGCACGCGAGCGCCATGGTGCTGTTTCCGCCAAAGTCGACGATATGTGAGATGGTGTTGGCGACGCTCGCGTTAAAGTGCGTCATGATGAGCACGCCGAGGAAGTTGAATGCGGCGCTCATGAGAATGGCGGCGCGGGCGGGCATGCAACGCGTAGTGACGCAGGTCGCGATGGCGTTGGGCGCGTCGGTCCATCCATTGACGAAGATGGCGCCCAACGCGAGGATCACGGTGACGGCAAGGACTGGGTTCGACACAATTTGGCCGAGGAAGGTTGAGAACGTTACGTCCATATATGGGCTTTCTCGAAGTTTGCAGACACGTTACAAAAACATGATAAATCGTATCACCTCCTGTGGGTTTCTTTACCGAGTTCTGATGGGAGAAGTGAACTTTTTGGCACTAAAATTGAATATTAGCCCTGTTGACCGCGGGTGTTCTTTTTGCTAACACGCCATGCGGACACGTGCGATTACTACGACACTCCAAAACCACAGTCTGTTCGCTTTACAACATGCAAACATGCGTTCGATAATAGGAGGCATGGAATATCGACAGACAGATGGCAAAACTCGGCGCGTGCACAAGCAGTATGTGGACGTCGTGGCTCGCATCCTCGCGGGCGGACAGGTCGTGCCGGTCACTGTCTGCTGGGTCGACGGTCGTTGCTTTACGATTGACGAGATTGTCTCGACCACTGGGTTTGGCCTGACGGTTCACGGCATCCGTACGGCAACCTATAAGGTGCGTTTTGGCGGGCACGCGACCGAGTTGTATCTGGAGGACCAGACGCGCGAGCGGACGGACGGCTCGCAGGCGCACGTGATGCGTTGGTGGGTCTGGGCCTTTGATCGTACGCTCGAGGGCGAGCGTCGCAGGTAAGAGCGTGCGGCATTCGGGTACAATGGCAGGAATCTTGTCGCCTACGGCGCTGTCGCGGCACTTTTTGAAAGGACGAAATTATGAACGATATCCAGGGCTATCAGAACGGCCCCATCGAGACCGGCGCAGGCCGTGCCAAGGAGATGTCGCCGCGTGCGTACAACCTTGTCATGTCTGCCCTGATCTTTTTGGGCTTTTGCGCCATGGGCGCCGGCGCCTACTTTACGAGCACCATGGCGTTTGCCCGCATGATGATGAGCGGCGCCGCCCTGCCGCTGGTCTTTGGCTCGTTTATTTTGACCATCGTCGGCATGGTCATGATGTCGGCCGCCGCCAGCAAGCAGTCCGTGGGCCTGTCCCTTGTGGGCTACGTAATCTTTGCGAGTACCTTTGGCCTGACCGCGTCGTTTGGCCTTGCCAACTACGACCTGCCCACCATCAACGCTGCCTTTATCGCCACGGCCGCCATCACCTTTGTCTTTGGCGCCTTGGGCGTGACGTTCCCCAAGTTTTTCCAGCGCGTATATGGCATCGGTTTTGGCATTCTGCTCGCCACTATTCTGGTTGAGATCGTGCTGATGTTCATGGGCGTTTCGCAGTCCATCACCGACCTGATCGTGATTGTGGTGTTCGCTGGCTTTATTGGCTACGACACCTATGTTGCCACGACGGTGCCGCCTACGCTGCCCAACGCCGTGCTCATGGCCTCTAACCTGTTCGTGGATATTATCAACGTGTTCCTGCGCATTTTGAACATCCTCGGCCGTCGCGATTAAAGCGCGGCATTGCGACACTTCCTGCCGGACACGGTAAAACGATGCGAAAGGCGGTCCTTCGGGGCCGTCTTTTTTGTGCGCGGCGGGGTATCATGGATGGGAAAAAGCCGATAGCGGCAGCGACAGGAAAGGTGGCCACGTATGGCAGACGTCGACAACAGGAACCGTAACCGCAGGTCCAACCGAACGGGTCAGCCCAATCCCAAGCGCGAGGCGCGTGCCAAGGCCGCCGAGTGCCATGTGGCGGCTATGTCCGAGGCCTGCGCCAAGGACATCGAGCGTTCGCTTGCCGGCGTGTGCGAGTTCGATGGTATGCCTGCCGGTTTTGTCGCGGCGATGAAGGTCAAGGTTCAGAGTGCTGTGGCCGCCGAAGAACAGGTTGCCGAGGACGTCGAGGGCGCGGAGGCTGCCGAGACCGAGACGGCGCCCGAGACCGTCGAGGAAATCGCCGAAGCTGAGTCTGCGCCTGCAGAGGAGCCCGCTCCGGTCCTGCCCGAGGTTACCGTGCTCGACGCCTCTGCCACGCAGGCCATTCTGGATAACGG
>CAJMRP010000006.1 GCA_905215765.1 uncultured bacterium | reverse complement strand
AGCCGCTCGTGGCGCTGGTGCTGGAGCCGCCGCTTCGCTGGTCGGTGTTGTAGAAACCGCTGCCCTCAAACTTAATGCCGCTGGCCGAGAACGTCTTGGCCGCCGGGGCACCGCAGCTCGGGCACACGACCTCGGGAGTCTCAGACATGGGATGCTCAACCTCAAACACGTTGCCGCAGCTCGAGCACTTGTAATCGTAGCGCGCCATAATACTTCCTTTTCAGCACAAAGCGGGCAGATTACTCTGCCCGCAAAAATTCAAACGTTTGTAACTGTACCCTATATCGGGGGTTTTATCACGCTTCGCCCCAGAATCTATGGTTGTTGCGCAGGAGCTGTGCGGTTTTGTCCTCAGCGGCTGCAATGTCCGCCTCGTCGGCCTGCCAGGTCCAGTTGCCCGTGGCCACGCCCGGAACGTTCATGCGCGCGTCGTCGCCAAGCCCCAGGACATCCTGCAGTGGCATCATCACCAGGGGAGCGTCGCTTGCCAGCGCGTCGCTCATCAGCTTGGCCGCCACCTCAACACCGCTCGGTTTATCGCCGCCCGCAAAGGTACGGGTGCACCAACCGGCCAGCGTCGACGTATCGTGCGTCGAGGTGTACAGAATCTTGCCGGGCGTGGGATGCACACCGCAACGGACGTCGTAGTCGCTAAACTCCAGCACGTCCATGCCGGGGAAGCCGCAGGTCGAAGCCATCGCACGAACACCGGGCGTCAGATAGCCCAGATCCTCGGCGATAAAGTTGAGCGGACCAAGCTCGTCGTAGGCGGTCTGGAACAGGTCCTTGCCCGGGCCCGCCAGCCAGCGGCCGTCGGCGCATGCCTTGCCCGCGGGAATGCTGTAATAGCTGTGGAATCCCAGGAAGTGATCCAGGCGCACGCGGTCGTAGAGCGAAAACGCACGACGCAGGCGATCCATCCACCAGCTATAGCCGTTCTGCTTCATGTGGTCCCAGCGGAACGTCGGGTTGCCCCACACCTGGCCCTCGGGTGCAAAGTTGTCGGGCGGCGCACCGGAAATCTCGATTGCCTTGCCGGTATCGGACAGCCAGAAGTTCTCGGGTTCGCTCCACGCATCTGCCGAATCGTCGGACACGTACATAGGAATATCGCCGATAACCTCGATGCCCTTCTTGTGCGCATAGTTCATGAGCTCGCACCAAGCCAGGTCAAAACGGTACTGCATGTACGCCTGAAGCTCGGCCTCGTTGTGGAAGCGCTTGTCGTCGATCAGATGCTCGTTGTAGCGCGCGACATCTGCCGGCCAATCGTGGCGCGACTCGCCCTCAAAGTACTTCTTAACGGCCATGTAGACGCAGTACTTCTCGAGCCAATCGGCATTGCGATGCTTAAACGCTGTGTACAGCGGATCGGCATCCTCGCCGCCGCGGGCCTTCCAGGTCTCAAAGTCGGCTGCCAGCTCCTCGTGGCTCTCGGGTAGCAGGTCGATATTGCCTGCAAAGGCCGAAGGACCAGCGTAAGGGGAGCGGAAGAAGTCCGTGGGGTTGACGGGGAGAACCTGCCAGTAGCGCATGCCCATGGCGGCCAGATGGTCGATAAAGCGACGCGTGGGCGCGCCGATCGTACCGGGCTTGCCGTCGTCGGTCGGCACCGATGTGATATGACACACAACACCCGCACCGTGATCGAGCGGCTCCTGCAGGCGCTGCTCGGCATGGTGATAGATGATCGACGAGCCCAGCGGATAAAGATCGAGCGTGACCGTGCCGTTGTGGATCTCGCACTCGTGACCGCTAATAACATCGCTCGCGCATTCGCCGAGCGCCGGAATCGTCACACGATGCGAATTGCGCAGGCTGCGGTTGATGATGACGGTCGCGGACTCGCCGTCTTTACCGGTACGGTTGTAGGCCAGCACCTCGTCATTGAGCGCGAAGGCCTTGATCTCGCCATCGATCATAAACGGCAGCGCGCGGCGCACGGCCGAGGCATTCTTGACGATCGCGAACGTATCGAAGTCGTGCAGGTTTTCCTTGGTCGGCATGGTGCGGCGATTGCCCGGATCGGTGAGACCCTCCAAGCCGTACTCGTCACCGTAATAGATTGAGGGAACGCCCGGGAACGTCATCTGCATGAGCGTCGCCAGCCAAAAGCGGCTCTTGGCCAGGCCCATGGAGTTCTCGTCCAGGCGCCATTTGCTGCGCTCACTCTCGGGCAGCTGCGACTCGTCAGGGCCGCCGCCGAGCACAGAGATAATGCGCGGACGGTCGTGGCTCGAAAGCAGATTAAGCGCGCAAGACAGGGCCTCACGCGGATAGTTCTCGCGCAAGGTCTCGATATCCTCGGCAGCTTGGTAGGCGTTTTTGTAGCCCATCAAAAAGCCGATGACCATATCGCGGAAGGGGTAATCCATGGCCGAGTCGAGCTCAGAGCCTTGCAGATAGCGACGCAGATGACCGTAGCTGATCTTGTTGGAGGCATCTTCCCAGACCTCGCCGAGAAGCAGCGCGTCGGGCTTCTCGGCGAGCACAGCTTTTTTGATCTCAGCTAGGAAATCGTCGGAAAGCTCGTCGGCCACATCCAGGCGCCAACCGTGAGCGCCGGCGCGCAGCCATTTGCGGATCACGCCGTCCTTGCCCAGGAGCCTCTCGCGTACCAGTTCGGAGCTCTCATTGATGGCGGGCATATTGCCCACGCCCCACCAGCAGTCGTACGAGCCGTCCTCGTGGAAATAAAACGCATCACGCCACGGCGAATCCTCGCTCTGCCACGCGCCCACGCCGGGGTAGTTGCCGTAGCGGTTGAAGTAGATCGAATCGTCGCCCGTGTGGTTGAACACACCGTCCAGAATGATGGAAATGCCCAGCTTCTCGGCCGCCTCGCACAGCTCGGTAAAGTCCTGCTCAGTGCCCAGGATCGGGTCGATCTTGCTGTAATCGGCCGTGTCGTAGCGGTGGTTGCTCGCTGCTTCGAAAATGGGGTTGAGGTAGATGGCTGTAAAGCCCAGCTCGGCGATACGAGGCAGGTCTTCTTGGATGCCCTTGAGCGAGCCGCCGTAGAAGTCCCAGGTCTTGATGGAGCCGTCCTCGGCGCGCTCGTACACAGGCGGCTCGTTCCAGTCCTCGACCATGCGGCGCTGAATACCCTTACGCGGTTTTTCGACCTCGGCCAGCGTGCGCTCGCGCCAGTGCTCGTCGCGGGCATAGCGATCGGGGAAGATCTGGTAGACCATACCGCGCTCGTACCAGGTGGGACGGTTCTCACGGTGTTTGTAGACGGTGACCTGGAATGACGGCACCTCGGCGTAGTCGTAGGTTACGCCTTCGCCGCCGGTGCGGCCCTGTGGTGCGCCCAGGCGAACCTCGGGCTGGCCCTCGATATTGCAGATAAAGCTGTACCAGATAAGACATGGTTCAGTGCACTTGAGTTCTACGCTAAATATGCCGTCGCCCTCGTGCGCCATGGGATACAGAGACTCACCGATTTCATCGACCCAGGTACGCAGGGTAAGCGTTGCCTGGTTGGGGTCGGCATCCTCCAAAATCACCGATAGCGTAACGGAAGTTCCAGTGGTCACAGCGCCAAACGGAGTGCGAAACTGCGGTAGACGGCTGTTGTGTATCAATCTCATAATACGGTCCAGTTCAATAGAATCACGGCCTGCGGGCCATGGGCTTTACGCACAGGATGTAAGTATATCTGTTGTACACAGGCTGTATAAACAACATCCGTTTACCATCGGCGAACGGTTGTGCTAGAAAATCGTTTTACCAACTACTTACAGAGAAGGGGCGCCCGGTTGGAGCGCCCCTTGCTTAGGGTTTGATTAGGTTTTGGATCGTCTATGTGCTAGCGGCGCTTGCGGGTGGCCGTGGCCTTGCGGACGGACGTTTTCTTGGTCGGAGCCTTTTCCTCGGCCGGAGCGGCGGGGGAGACCGGGGTCTCCTTAGCGGGCTCGGGCTTGGTCTCTGCCTTCGGGGCGGCCTTTACCTCGGCCTTGGGCTCCTCTTTGGCAGCGGCGGGCTTAGTCTCTGCCTTGGGAGTTGCGGCCTTTGCCGTGGTCTTCTTGGTCGTCGTGCTGCGCTTGCGCGTGGTGGTCTTGGCGGCGGGCTTGGCCTCGACGGTTGCCTCCGCCTTGGACTCGGCAGGCGTTTCCTCGACCTTGGCAGCCGGCTTTGTAGCCGTCTTGGGGGCCGACTTCGTTGCAGTGGCCTTGGCGGTCGTCGACTTGGTTGCCGTAGCCTTCTTGGTGGCAGTGGTCTTGGTCGCGCTCTTGGTCGTGGTCGTCTTCTTGGCAGCGGTCTTGGCCGGAGCCTTAGCGGCCGGCTTGGCCTCGGCGGTCTCGGCCTTTACCTCGGGGGTTGCCTCGGCCTCGGCGGCCTTCTTGGCAGCGGTGGTCGTGCGCTTGCGCGTGGTCGTTGCCTTGGCAGCAGTCGTCTTTGCTGCGGCGGTCTTGGTGGCAATAGCCTTGGTCGTCGTAACCTTCTTAGCGGTCGTCTTGCGGGTCGTGGTCTTCTTAGCTGCGGACTTTGCAGCGGGCTTGGCCTCAGCCTTTGCCTCAGGAGCAACCTCAGCCTTCACCTCAGGCTCGGCCTTTGCGGGCTCAGCCTCAACCGGCTTCTCCTCGGCCTTGGGCTCCTCAGCGGCCACCGGCTCAGCAACAGCCTCAGGCTCGTCGACAACAGCCGCCGGCCTCTCAATCTCCGGATGCATAAAGAAGTACAGGTCCAGATACTTATCGGCCGAGCGCGTCCAGCTAAAGTCCTGGCTCATGGCCTGCGTGACCAGCTGGTTCCAGGCCTCGCGGTTATCCCAGAACAGACGCGCCGCGCGGAATACCGCATCGCCCATCTCGTCGCCGTTAAAGTTGCTAAACGAGAAACCCGTGCCCTCGCCGGTAAACTCGTTGTACGGGATCACGGTGTCCTTAAGGCCACCGGTCTCGCGCACGATGGGCAGCGTGCCGTAGCGCATGGCGATGATCTGCGACAGGCCGCAGGGCTCAAACTTCGAAGGCATCAGGAACATGTCGGCGGCAGCATACATGCGCTGCGACAGCGCCGGATCGAACTCGATGCGCGCGGCCATAGTGCCGGGGTACTTGTCCTGGAAGTAGCGCAGACCGTCCTCGTAGTCGCGGTCACCGGTGCCCAGCACCGCCACCTGCACGCCGCCGGCCAGGATGCGGTCGAGTGCGTACATGACCAGGTCCATGCCCTTCTGGCGCGTCAGGCGCGTGACCATGACCATAAGCGGACGATCGTCGCGAACCTCGAGCCCCAGCTCCTCCTGCAGCTTGGCCTTGCACACGGCCTTGCCGGAGCGGTCCTCGACGGTGTAGTTGGCGGCAATGCGTTTGTCGGTCGCCGGGTCAAAGCCCGCCACGTCAATGCCGTTCAAAATGCCCTGCAGCGCATAGGAGCGCTCGCGCAGCACACCGTCCAGGCCCTCGCCAAATTCGGGCGTCTGGATCTCGTTGGCATAGGTGGGGCTCACCGTAGTGATGGCGTCGGCATAACGTAGGGCGCCCAGCATGTAGTTGATGCTGCAGGCGTCGCAACGCAGCTGCGAAGCGGCCGCCGGAATGTGCGCCACACCCAGGATGTCCTCCATCACGGTATCGCTAAACTGGCCCTGGAACGCCACGTTGTGGATCGAGAACACGGTCTTGACGCGGTCGTACAGCGGCAGGCCCTGGTAGAACTCGCGCAAAAACACGGGCGCCAGTGCCGTCTGCCAGTCGTTGCAGTGCAGGATGTCGCACTCAAAGCCGGCCGGCAGGTGCTGCAGGCTCTCGGTGATGGCCTTGGAGAAGAACGCAAAACGCTCGCCGTCGTCAAAGAAGCCGTACGGATAGTCGCGCGCAAAGTAGCGCTCGTTGTCGATGAACATATAGGTGACGCCGTCGTGCTCGAGCTTCTCGAGTCCGCAGTACTCATTGCGCCAGCCCAGGCTCACGTAAAAGTCGCAGAAGTGCTCCATCTGCGCTTTGTACTCGTCCTTGATGGTGGCGTACTTGGGCACCATCACGATGACTTCGGCGCCGGCGCGCACAAGCGCCGCAGGCAGCGAGCCCGCTACGTCGCCCAGGCCACCGGTCTTCACAAACGGTGCGCACTCGGCCGAGGCAAACACGATCTGCATCTTTTTGCTGGAATCAGCCATATTGTCTCCCATGTTGTTATTCGAGAATAGCCGCCAGGCGCGAACCGGGCGGCTATTCTACATGTTACGAGCGATGTTGCGGTGCCAACGTTAACGTACGATGGTGGTATCGGAAGTTAACGGAGCCTTGCCCAGCACCAGGATGTTTTCGGGCGTGCCGCGAAGCTCGGTGTTGGTGGGAACCACGTTGTTCTTGTCCAGGATGGCGTTCTCAACACGGGCGCCGCTCTTGATGATGCAGCTCTGGTTGATGATCGAGTTGGTCACCGAGGCGCCTTCCTCGACCACGACGCCGCGCGACAGGATCGAGTTGCGCACGGTTCCCTTGATGATGCAGCCTGCCGAGATGATCGAGTTGCAGGCGTGGCTGCCGGTCGCGTAGCGCGAAGGCGGCACGTCGTGGGCCTTGGTCAGGATCGGGCGCTCGGGGTCAAAGAGCTGGTCGGCCACGGTCTGATCGAGCAGGTCCATGCTGCGGCGATACAGCGACTTCTCGCTAAACACGCCCACGACCTCGCCCTTGTACTCGTAGCTGCACACGTCGATGTTGCCAAAGTCGCCCTGGAGTGCCTCGAGCAGGTCCAGATAGTCGGCGGCCTGGTAGTGGTCGATAATCTCGAGCAACGTCTCGCGGTTGACGATGCAGCAGTCCATAGAGGCGTTGTCACCGTACACGACGCCGGCGCTCACGCCCGTCAGACGGCCGTTCTCGTTAATTTCGAGTTTGGTCTCGTCGTCGACGTTGCGCGTGGCCTTGCAGTACACCACGGTCATCTGGGCACCGGAGTTCTCGTGCGCATCGATGATGGTGTTGAGGTCCATGTTAAAGATGATGTTGGTGCCCATCATCACAACATAGGGCTTGTCCGAGCGCTGGAACAGCGTCTTGTTGGAGATGATGTCGCGCAGCAGGAAGCGCATGCCGCCCTTGGTGGTGCCATAAGCGTTGCCGGGAACCATGAACAGGCCGCCCTTCTTGCGGTCCAGGCCCCAGTCCTTGCCCGAGCCCACGTGGTCGATCAGAGAACGGTAGTTACCCGGCATGACGACGCCGACGGTCTTAATGCCGGCATTCATCATGTTGGACAGCGGGAAGTCGATCAGGCGGTAGCGACCCAAAAACGGAACGGACGCGATGGGGCGATCCTTGAGCAGCACGCTGCCGTAAGTCGAAGAGTAGTTAGCGGTGATATAACCGATGGCCTTGCGATTGATCATCGGATCATTCCCCCTTCCCGATAACGACGTCATTTCCAACGACGGCCGTATCCTTGGTGGTATCGACAGAGCCGAGCTTCACGCCCTCTTCGACCGTGGAGTTCTCGCCCAAAATAGCGCGGCAGATGTGCGCGCCGCTCTTAACGTGCGCACCCGGCAGCAGCACGGAGTCCTCGACCACGGCGCGCTCCTCGATGATGACATCGGTCGAAAGGATCGAGTGGCGAGCGGTACCGTAGATCTTGCATCCGTTGGAGACCAGACAGTCGTCCAGGCGACCATCCGGACCAATGTAGTGCGGCGGGCGCGTGGTGATGTTGGACATGATGGGGAAGTGCTTGTCAAACAGATCGAACTCGGGGTTGTTGCCCAGCAGGTCCATCGAGGTCTCGTGGAAGCTGGCGATGGTGCCAACATCCTTCCAAAAGCCGTGGAACTCGTAGCTGTACAGGCGCTTGTTCTCGCCGAGCAGCTTGGGGATGATGTCCTTGCCAAAGTCGTGGCTCGAGCGCTGGTCCAGAGCGTCCTCCTCGAGCGCCTCGATCAGGACGTCGGCCGAGAAGATGTAGATGCCCATGGACGCGAGGTTCGAATCGGGCTTATCGGGCTTCTCGGTGAACTTGGTGATGCGGCCGTCCTCGGGGTCGGTGGTCAGGATGCCAAAGCGGCTGGCCTCCTCCCACGGCACGGGCATAACGCTCACCGTGAGGTCGGCGTTGTTCTCAATGTGCGTCTTGAGCATCTTGCGGTAGTCCATGCGATACAGGTGATCGCCCGAAAGAATCAGGACGTACTTGGGGTCGTTGGCCTTGATGTAGTCCAGGTTCTGCGTAATGGCGTCTGCCGTGCCCGCATACCAGGCGCCACCGGTCTGCGTCTCGTACGGCGGCAGGATCGACACGCCGCCGTCACGGCTGTCCAGATCCCAAGCCTCGCCGGAGCCCACATAGGCATGCAGCAGGTAGGGGCGGTACTGCGTCAGAACGCCCACCGTGTCGATGCCCGAGTTGGAGCAGTTGGAGAGCGAAAAGTCGATAATGCGGAACTTGCCACCAAAGCTAACCGCCGGCTTAGCGATCTTTTGGGTGAGTGCCCCCAATCGGCTGCCCTGTCCTCCTGCGAGGAGCATCGCGATGCATTCTTTCTTACTCATCGATTTCTCCTTCTGTCATCGATGTTCCTAAACCCATTAGCGACGGGCGCGGCGCAACGTCGCACCCGTCGAGTAATGCCGTGCTGGCATAGGGAGCTCGCGCGCCTTTACGCGTGCCAGATCTCGTCGCGGTACTCGCGAATGGTGCGGTCGCTCGAGAACCAGCCCGAGGAAGCGGTGTTGAGCAGCGCCTTGCGGTTCCAGGTCTCCTGGTCGCTGTAACTGTTCGTGAGCTTCTCCCAGGCGTCTACGTAGCTGCGGAAATCGGCCATAACCAGGTCGGGGTCGTTGTTGTTCATGAGCTCGTTGTAGATGCTCTCGAAGTTGCCCGAAAGACCCGCAAAGGTGTTGTCCTTGAGCTCGTCCATCACGCGGCCCAGGCGCTCGCGGTCACCGTTGAGGGTATCCCATGCAAAGTAGCTGTTGGATGCCCAAAGCTGCTCGACCTCGGGAGCGGTCAGGCCAAAGATGGCCTCGTTCTCGCGTCCGGCCAGGTCGGCGATCTCGATGTTGGCGCCGTCGAGGGTGCCCAGCGTAATGGCGCCGTTCATCATGAGCTTCATGTTGGACGTGCCCGAGGCCTCCTTGCCGGCCGTGGAGATCTGCTCCGAAATCTCGGCGGCGGGGTAGATGAGCTGGGCGTTGCTCACACGGAAGTTGGGGATAAAGCAGACCTTCATGACCTCGTTGACGCGGGCGTCGTTGTTGATGACCTCGGCGACGGAGTTGATCAGGCGGATGGTCTCCTTGGCGAAGGTGTAGCTCGAGGCGGCCTTGCCGCTAAAGATGAAGGTCGTCGGCGTCACGTGGAAGTTGGGATCGGCGATGCGACGGTTGTAGATGTCCATCACCTTCATGATGTTCATAAGCTGGCGCTTGTAGGCATGGAAGCGCTTCACCTGAACATCGAAGACGGTATTGGGGTCGATGACCAGACCGGTCTCGGCCTTAACGTAGGCGGCCAGGCGCTCCTTGTTGGCGCGCTTGGAGGCACCCACGGCCTTCAGGAACTCGGTGTCGTTCTGGAACTCCTTGAGCTTCTCCAGCTCAAAGGCGTCCTTAAGCCAGCCGTCGCCAATGGCCTCGGTCACGAGCTTGGCATAGGTGGGGTTGGCCTCGGCAAAGAAGCGACGGTGCGAGATGCCGTTGGTCTTGTTGTTGAACTTCTCGGGCGTCAGGGCATAGAAATCCTTGAGCACGATGTTTTTGATGATGTCGGAGTGGATCTTGGCCACGCCGTTGACGCTGTGGCTGCAGATCACGGACAGGTTGGCCATGCGAATCTCGCCGTCCCATAGGATGGCAGTCTGGCGCAGACGTTCCTGCCAGCCCTCCTGCGTGGTGTCGAACGACTCGTGCCAACGACGGCTGATCTCGTCGATGATCTGGTACACGCGGGGGAGGAGCTTGGAGAACGTGCCGATGGGCCACTTCTCCAGAGCCTCGGGCAGGATGGTGTGGTTGGTGTAGCTCACGACCTGCGTCACGATGTTCCAGGCGTCGTCCCACTCGAGCTTCTTCTCGTCGATGAGGATGCGCATGAGCTCGGGGCCGCACATGGCGGGGTGGGTATCGTTGGTATGGATGGCCACAAACAGCGGCAGCAGCTCCCAGTTAGCGCCGTGCTCCTTCTCAAAGGTTTCGAGCAGGCTGTAGATGCCGGCCGACACAAACAGGTACTCCTGCTTCAGGCGCAGCAGACGGCCGTGCTCGCCGGCGTCGTTGGGGTAGAGGATGGCGCTGATGGCCTCGGCCTCGGCGCGCTCGGCATCGGCCAGGGCATAGTCGCCGCGGTTGAAGGCCTCCAGATCGAAGTGCTCCTCGACAGGCTCTGCGGCCCAGACGCGCAGCTTGTTGACGGTCTCGCCGGCGTAGCCCACGACGGGGATGTCATAAGGGACGGCAAGAATATCCTGCGTGTCCACCGTGCGGTAGAACGTGCGGCCGTTCTCCTCAAAGCCCTCAACGTGACCGCCAAACTTAATGGTCACGGCCTTGTCCTGACGGCGGACCTCCCAGGGATAGCCATGGGTGAGCCACTCGTCGGTGGCCTCGACCTGGCTACCGTTGACGATCTCCTGCTTAAACAGGCCGTAACGGTAGCGCATGCCGTTGCCGTAGCCGGCGATGCCCTCGGCTGCCATGGAATCCAGGAAGCATGCGGCCAGACGGCCCAGGCCACCGTTGCCCAGCGCCGGATCGGGCTCCTGGTTCTCGATGACGGACAGGTCAAAGCCCATGTCATCGAGCGCCTCGGCGACCATGTCGCGCACGCCAAAGTTGAGCAGGTAGTTGTCGAGCAGGCGGCCGATCAAAAACTCGATCGAGAAGTAGTACACGCGCTTCTTGCCCTCGGCGGTGGCGCGGGCGTCACTCTTGGTGGCAACGGTGCGTGCCTTCTCGGCCACGAGCTTGGCCAGGGCGTTAAAGCGGTCGAGGTCGCTGGCGGCCTCGACGCTCTTGCCGCTGATGCTCATGACGGCATCGCGATAGAGCTCGGTAAACTCCTGCTTGTTGTCGAAGATCTTATTCATACGTTCCTTTCCCCCGGGGATGTTTCTCCCGGAACGGTTATGACTTGTATCCTACGCCCTCACGGGGCGGGTAATTACAGTGGTAACGCCTTTGTTACGCTTTCTTGGCAGGAGCCTTAACAGCAGCTGCCTTGGCCTTGGGAGCAGCCTTTTTGGTGGTTGCCTTCTTGGTCGTGGTCTTGGAAGCGGGCTTGGCAGCAGACTTGGTTGCCTTCTCCTTGGCCGGAGTCTTCTTGGCGGCTGCGGGCTTGGGCTTTACAGAGGACGTGCGCTTGCGCGTCGCCTTCTTGGGCGCAGCCTTGGGGGCCTCAACCACAGGCGGCTTATAGCTACTCGGTCCGCGGCGCTTAAGCACCACGCCAGCCAGGCCGGGCACCTTGATCTCAATGGAGTCCATCTGCCCGTTCCAGGGATAGGGCTCGCTCGAGCAGGTGTAGGGCTCCTCACCCGCATAGCCGCTGCCGCCAAACTCGGGACGATCGGAATCAAAGATGACCTCCCAGTCACCCTCGCGCGGCACGCCCACGCGGAAGTTCTCGTAGCTCGCCGGGTCAAAGTTGATCAGGATCACCAGGTCGTCATCGACGTCCTCGCCCTGGCGCACAAAGCTCACGATGGACTGCTTAGAGTTGTCCGCGTCGATCCAGGTAAAGCCGTCGTCGGTGTAGCCGCGCTCGTACAGGGCGGGCTCGGCGGTGTACAGGTGGTTGAGTGCCTTGATAAAAGCCTGATGATGACGGTGGGTCTCGTACTCCTCGGTTAGGAACCACTGGATGGACTCGTAGTAGCGCCATTCAATAAACTGGCCGATCTCGTTGCCCATAAAGTTGAGCTTGGCACCGGGATGCGTCATCTGGTAGAAGGCCAGCGTGCGTAGGCCGGCAAACTGGCGCCACCAGTCGCCCGGCATGCGGCCGATCAGCGAGCACTTGCCGTGCACGACCTCGTCGTGGCTCAGCGGGCAAATAAAGTTCTCGGTAAAGGCATACATGATGGAGAACGTGAGAAGGCCGTGGTTGCCGGGGCGCCACGGAAAATCGGTCTGCATGTAGTGCAGGGTGTCGTTCATCCAGCCCATGTCCCACTTGTAGTGGAAGCCCAGGCCGCCGTCCTGCGGCGGGTAGGTCACGAGCGGCCACGCGGTGGACTCCTCGGCCATCATCATCACATCGGGGAAGTGAGCCTCCACGGCGCAGTTGACCTGGCGGATAAACGCGCTGGCGTCCAGGTCCTCCTCGGTTCCGTACTTGTTGAACTTCTTTTGCCCCGGATCATCGATGCCAAAGTTGAGGTACAGCATACTGGACACGCCGTCCATGCGAATGCCGTCAACGTGGAAGTTCTCGAGCCAATACAGCACGTTAGAGACCAGGAAGGAGCGTACCTCGCCGCGGGAGAAGTCAAACTTGTGCGTGCCCCAGTTGGGATGAATCTCGTGCTCAAACAGCATGTGGCCGTTAAAGGTGGCAAGGCCGTGGGAGTCGGCGCAAAAACCGCCGGGCACCCAGTCCATGATCACGCCGATGCCCGCCTCGTGGCACGCATCGATAAAGTGCATAAGCTGCTGCGGGTTGCCGTAGCGCGATGTGGCGGCATAGTAGCCGGTCGTCTGGTAGCCCCAGGAGCCGTCGAAGGGATGTTCCATGAGCGGCATGACCTCGATATGCGTATAGCCCATATCGCGCACGTAGTCCACGAGCTCCACTGACAGGTCGTCGTAGGTGTAGAACTCGCCGCGCTGCGCGGGGAAGGGATCCATGGGACCGGGGTAGTTGCCGTACTCGTCCGGCTCGCCCTGCGGCGCGTCGCCGTGGCGCTTCCACGAGCCAATATGCACCTCGTAGATGTTGAGCGGCTGCGACATGTGGTTGTGGCCGGCGCGGCGCTTGAGCCACGCGGCGTCGTTCCACTTGTAGCCCTCGAGGGTCCACAGCACGCTGGCAGTACCCGGAGGGCACTCGGCCTTAAAGGCATACGGATCGGCCTTGTAGAGCTTTTCGCCCTCGTTGGTCTCGATGAGGTATTTATAAAGCTGGCCCTGCTCGGCACCAGGAATAAAGCCTTCCCAAATAGCGCTCGTATGCACGGGCACCAGCGGGTTGGCTTCCTCATCCCAGTCGTTAAATTCGCCAATGACATGGACACTCTTTACGTCGGGCGCCCAAACGCAAAAGCGCCAGCCGCGCGTGCGCTGCTGCGTGTCGGGATGCGCGCCCATCTTTTCCCAGCTGCGCTCCCACATTCCAATGCCAAACAGGTAGACATCGTCCTTGGAGAGCTCCGGTGCGTGCGGAGCCGGTTTGCGGGTTGCGGGCTTTTTAGCCGTTGGCTTTAGCTTTGTATGGCTCACGTTTGATCCCATCATGACGCGGCAGCGTGTTGCCTTGGTGACTAGATGCGAAAGGTCCAAGGCTGCACGAATCGAAGGGACGGCGATAGTTCTGTGATTCGTTCCACCTCGCGTGCTCGGTGGAACTTTCGGCAGAAACTACGATAACACCTGTGCGTTAGTTTTATGGACGAAAGCGGATTTGCTGGGGCGTTTAATCGGTAAGCGACATGTTTATACCACTGGCAGAATTGCCGTGGTAAAACTCTTGACAGTTTTACCAATTTGGGTTTCAAAATTGTTTGGCTGACGTTTGGTAAAACGTTTTTAGCAGGATGTTTACCATTTGATATCGAAAGGTTCGTTTATGTCCCATACCGCCGCTCCCAAGGTTGCTTTTATTTTCGATTGCGACGGCACACTGGTTAATAGCACCCCCGTTTGGGCCTATGCCCAGCCCGAGTTATTGCACCGCCACGGAGTTGACGTGACGGTCGACGATTTTGCCCAGTTTGAGCATTTGTCGCTCGAGGATGAGTGCCAGGCCTACCACGACACCTGGGGCATTGGAGCGAATGGCGAGGAACTGTATCGCGAGCTGGGCGACATCCTGATCGATGGCTACTCCAAGGTGCCGCCACGCGAGGGGCTCCTGGCATTTTTGGAGCAGGCGAAGGCGGCGGGTATTGCCATGTGCGTGGCTACGTCCACTCCGGCCGAGCTGGTGCAGTCTGCGCTCGCAGGTGCCGGGCTCGACGCTTACATGGAGTTTGTTACCACGACGGGTGAGGCAGGACGCTCCAAGCAGTTCCCCGATGTGTACGAGCTGGCTCTGCGCCGCTTGGAGGAGCGCCACGAGTGCAAGTTTGAGCGCGCTTGGGTGTTTGAGGACGCGGTCTTTGGCCTTAAGAGCTCTGGCGCCGCAGGCTTTAAGCGTGTGGGCATCTATGACCCGCACGGCCGCATGAAGCGCGACGATGTCCGCGACAACTGCGATATCTTTATCGACAGCTACGAGGAGCTTGACCTGACCCGCGTGCTTTCGTTTGAGGGATAGGCGAGGGCTGTGGCTTGCAAGGTATTAGTGGTCTGCGGATCGCCCGTGGTGGCGAGCGCGGATCTGTTGCGTAGGCTAGCAGGGGAGTGCGACCACGTTGTCGCCGTGGACCGCGGCCTGGATGCCCTTCTGGGTGCCGGCCTGGGCTGCGACGTGTATGTAGGAGATGCCGACACAGTGAGCGATGCAGGTCGCGCGCTGGTCGATGCCGCCACCGACTTTGAAGTTGAGCGCCATGATCCGTACAAGGACTATACCGATCTGGCGCTGGCTCTCTGTTCCGTCCGCCGTCGCTGGGCGGGTGCCGAAGTGGTTGCGACCTGCGCTACGGGCGGCCGTCCGGACATGGCGCTTTCCGTACTGGGCCTGCTCGCAGGCTACGAGGATGCCCCTGTCTGGATTGCCGAGGACAAGATTGTCGCCCGCATCCTTCGCGCAGGCGAATCGTGGACCATCGAGGGTGCCGAAGGCAAGACGTTCTCCATCATCGCCATTGCCCCCGGGACGGTGGTAAGCGAACACGGCCTAGAGTGGGAGCTAGACCACAGCCCCCTGGGCCTGTTGGCAGACACAGGCATCTCTAATGTCGTTAGGAAAACGGCCAAGATCCAAGTCCATCAAGGCGTCGCAATCGGTTATTTGCTGCATCAGGGTTTTATCGGGACGGCGGATAAAAATAATCGCTCGTAAAGTGATTATTTTTGCCCCGTCCCAGGAAAACCCGTAAGAAAAAGTTTCACCAAAAACCTCTTGCATCCCCGCAAACATTCCCCTATAGTATCTCCTCGTCACGGGGGCGTAGCTCAGCTGGGAGAGCGCTTGACTGGCAGTCAAGAGGTCAGGGGTTCGATCCCCCTCGTCTCCACCATCGTGAATGAAAAGGCCTTCGGAATTTCGAAGGCCTTTTTTCATGCCAAAACACCATGCGCCACAAACCCCACCTTCGCCAAAAAAGTTGCACAATTTATTTCCCATGTCTGTACATAGTTTGTTAGACGAATGCGATCATCGGCGCAGCTCGCTGCTTCATTTAGGCTTCAGGAACGTCCCTAATCACCACCAGTACCTCAATAACCTGCATCAACGTGAACAACATCCCAAAACAACCCCCTTAAGCACGTCAAATGAACGATATGTTGTTCAACGCAGCCTAAACCAGTTTCACTAACAGCTTGTGCTAAGATACCTAACGTTACATGAGTTCAACTGCGCCCACGGCTCCAGCAAGTCTTAAAGCGCAGGGTCGATCAGCATCCGGTCGTAACGGCGGTGCCAGAAACACCACGAGCTCCAATAAAGAGGTCATGCGACCTAAATTGTTTGCATTAAGTTATTTCTAAGGTGCAAATGAGTAGTGGTTTGCATGTCAAAGCGTAGCAGTTCTGCAGCTGTTTGCGCGCGGTCCAGTTTTGTACCCGCTTGACTGGCTCGCACGCAGCCAGCTGGGGTCGCGGTCATTTTTGCGATACACGTCCGCGACTCTAGCAACTGCGCTTATGCATACCGTTCACGGTGCGGCAGAGCCACGTGCTTGTCTGACTGGGCTCAGGGTTTGAATATGGAGCGCCTTCGCGCACAAGCGCCCTGGCGAAGCCATACCAAAACCCCGTGAGCCAGACGTAAGACAGCAAGGGGGTGGTGCTCGTGTGGTATGTGATCCAGGTCATTAACGGTCGCGAAGACGTAATGCGCGAGCGCATCGAGCGTATAGTTCCGGCTGGTGCTATGCAAGAGCTCTTTTATCCCCAATTTCAAACCGAGATCAAGGTGCACGGCGAATGGGTCAATACGACCAAGCCGCTCTTTCCCGGTTATCTTATCTGCGACACGGCAAATCCCCGTACCGTGCAACAGTATCTGCTTCGCATGGACGACTTTGCCCGGGTGCTTTCCCAGGACGGTCAGTTTGTGCCGCTGGCAAAAGAAGAAGTCCAGCTTATTGGCGGTTTTACGCATAGGGGAGACCGCGTAGTGCCCATGAGCGAGGCCTTAAAAGACGGCGATCAGGTCGTAGTGACGGCAGGTCCGCTGCTGGGCCACGAAGGCCTTATCAAAACCATTAACAGACGTAAATGCACGGCTTATTTGGAGCTCGATCTGTGCGGCCGACGCGTAACCACTCGCGTTGGTCTTGCTGTGCTTTCAGCCGAGCAACGTGCAATGCGCAACCTTAAAAAGGCGATCGTCTAACTACAGGCAATCGCTGTATAGATCTAGGAGGATCCCCGATCTGGGGAAGAAGTGTTGGAGGAGAGCGTGTCGGATAAAACTCAATATGCAACGGATGCGCCTGCGGGTGCGGCGCTCATCTGTCAGGCCATGGGCCGGCGCGAGGGCGCCGGCCGCTACAAGGCCATGCAGTCCATCATGGACTGGGATCGTTCGCGCCTGATCTACCGCGCCGTTAAGCGCGCCTTCGACATCGTGTTCAGCGGTTGCGTGCTGGCCGTCATCGCCGTACCCAGCCTTGTGCTCGCCGCAGCTATTCGTCTGGAGAGCGAGGGCAACCCCTTCTACAGTCAGATCCGCGTTGGTCAGACCCGCCCCGACGGCAGCCTGTCCACTTTCCGCATGTGGAAGTTCCGAAGCATGTACAAGGACGCCGACGAGCGCCTGGTGGAGCTCAAGGAACAGAACGAGATCGCCGGCGCCATGTTCAAGATGAAGGAGGACCCGCGCGTCACCAGGATCGGCCGGTTCATCCGCAAGCACTCCATCGACGAGTTCCCGCAGTTCCTCAACGTGTTCTTGGGCCAGATGTCTGTCGTGGGCCCGCGCCCGCCGCTGCCCAACGAGGTTGCGGAGTACACCGAGTACGACCTGCAGCGTCTGGCAGTAAAACCAGGCATTACCGGCTGGTGGCAGGTCACTGAGCGCAACTCGACGGGATTCGACGGAATGGTCCGTCGTGACCTTGAATATATCGCCAAACGAGGCGCTTTCTTCGATTTGAAAATAATCCTACTCACAGTGATTGAGGTTGTCAGCGGAAATGGCGCTTGCTAAAGAGACAAGAGTGAAACACGAAGACGCCAGTTCAAGGGCTGTTCTTCCCGGGCGAATTGAAATCTTGGGCGCACCCGTCGACCCATGGACGATGGAGCAGACCGTCGAGGCGACCGACGCCCTCATCAAGGAGGGGCGCTTCGCCCACCTAATCGGCGTGAACGCCGACAAGCTGCTGCAGATGCGCGACGATCCAGAGATGGACGCATGCGTGCGCCGATGCGAAATCGTGAATGCCGATGGCGCGTCCATGGTCATGGCCGCCAGGAAGCTGGGCGTGGACCTGCCCGGGCGCGTGGCCGGAATCGACCTCATGTGGGAGTTGTGCGGACTGGCTGAGCGCGAGGGGCACAGGGTCTACCTGCTGGGCGCCAAGGCCGAGGTGGTCGCAAAAACCGCAGGGGTACTGTCCGAGAGGTATCCCAACATTGTCCTCGCTGGCTACCGTGACGGCTACTTCGGCGACGACGAGTTCGACGCCGTGATAGCCGAGGTTGAGCAGACTAAACCCGACATCGTTTTCGTAGGCATTACCTCGCCCAAGAAGGAGCGCCTGATCGAGCGTTTCCGCGAGCTGGGCGCAATGGGCGCATTCGTGGGCGTGGGCGGCTCGTTCGACGTTGTCTCCGGCAACATCCCGCGAGCCCCGATGTGGATGCAGCGCGCGAACCTGGAGTGGCTCTTCCGCATGATGCAGGAGCCTAAGCGCCTGGTGAAGCGCTATCTAGTCGGTAACACCCGTTTCTACATGCTTCTCCGCAAGGAGTCAAAGAGGAGCAAGGCCAATGTCTAAGAAGAAAGTAATGCTCGTCTTCGGCACCCGCCCGGAGGCGATCAAGATGTGCCCGCTCGTCAACGAGCTGAAGGCACGCACGGATGAGTTCGAGACCGTCGTGACCGTGACGGGGCAGCACCGCGAGATGCTCGACCAGGTGCTGCGCGTCTTCGGCGTGACTCCCGACCACGACCTTGCGATCATGAAGCCGGGCCAGACACTGTTTGACGTTACGTGCGACGTTCTGCTCAAGCTCAAGGCGGTCCTCGAGGATGAGAAGCCCGACGTGGTTCTGGTTCACGGCGACACCACGACCAGCTTTGCGGTGGCCCTCGCGTGCTTCTACCTTCAGATCCCCGTGGGCCACGTCGAGGCGGGGCTGCGCACGCACGACATCTACAGTCCCTGGCCGGAGGAGTTCAACCGCCAGGCGGTCGACATCGTGAGCGAGTACTACTTCGCCCCCACGGAGGCGAGCAAGCAGAACCTGCTCGACGAGGGCAAGCCTGAGTCCAGGATCTGGGTCACCGGCAACACCGGCATCGACGCCCTGCGCACCACCGTTCGCGATGGCTATACCCACCCCGAGCTCGAGTGGGCGGATGGCTCGCGCCTCATCCTCATCACGGCGCACCGCCGCGAGAACCTGGGAGAGCCAATGCACCGCATGTTCCGCGCCATCCGCCGCGTTATGGAGGAGCATCCCGACACCAAGGCGATCTACCCCATCCACATGAACCCGCTCGTCCGCAAGGCGGCGCACGAGGAGTTGGACGGCTTCGACCGTCTGCACATCATCGACCCGCTCGAGGTGCTCGACTTCCACAACTTCATGGCCGCGAGCCACCTCATCCTCACCGACTCTGGCGGCATCCAGGAGGAGGCGCCTAGCCTGGGCAAGCCGGTGCTCGTGATGCGCGACACAACTGAGCGCCCCGAGGGCGTGGCCGCCGGCACGCTGAAGCTCGTCGGCACCGAGGAGGACGTCATCTACCGTGAGTTCAGTTGCCTTCTCTCCGATCAGGCTGAGTACGAGGCTATGAGCCGCGCCTCGAACCCCTATGGTGACGGGCATGCGAGCGAGCGGATCGCGGACGTACTGGCGGACGGTGAATACCGTGGGTAAGATACGCGTGCTTCTCCTAGTGAACCGTTGGTACCCGGACGGTGGCGTTGAGAACTTTCTCGAGCAGCTGGTGTCTGAGACCTCGGGTTCAATCGACTACGCGATAATGTCTCTCACCACCCGCGTCGACTCCGATGCTGCCTGCATCAAGATCGGGCCGGTTCTGAGTTCCGAACGCGTGCAGGACATGTTCGCTCAAAGCTCCTCTATAGCTTCGGTCATGCGGGAGGGTCATTACGACGTCGTGCACATCCAAGCAAGCAACGGCAGTGCCTTCTTCCTTGCTGACATTGCAAAGAAAGCGGGGATCCCCCGTCGCATAATCCACTCGCACAACGCGGGGGCCGAGATTTCTGGTAACCCGTTGAAGAGGGCCGTGGGCGCAGCCTGTGCGTCGCTCTTTTCAGACGCGCCGACCGATTTGTGGGCCTGCTCGGCGAACGCTGGCGAATATCTATTTGGCAAACAACCGTTTAACGTCTACTTTAATGGTATTGATCTCGTTAGGTTCGCCTTCTCTGAGCAGAAGCGCGCAAACATACGCGGCGAGCTCGGCGTGGCTGACGGCGAGTTCCTGCTTGGTAGCATCGGCCGCATAGCCCTGCAGAAGAATCCGCTTTACCAGCTTCAGGTGTTCTCCGAGCTGCGCAAGCTCGTTCCCGGGGCTCGCTTCTGCATGGTTGGCAGCGGCGACATGGAGGTCGAACGTGATGCTGAGGCCGAGCGACTCGGTCTGGGCAGCTCGCTCATAAAGGTATCGAGGACCTCGGAAAGCGACGCCTACTATTCGGCTTTCGACGCACTGCTATTGCCCTCCCTCTTTGAGGGCCTGTCCTTCGTTGGCATCGAAGGGCAGGCTGAAGGTCTTCCCATATACGGCTCCGACGTGCTTCCTCGCGAGTTGTCCATCACTGACAGAATCTTATTCGCGTCCACCGACGAGGCGCCTTCCACCTGGGCGCGGCGTATCGCCGAGGGTATCGATAGGTATCGTATTGAAGAGCGCCCTTCGTATGCGGAAAAGATGCGCGCCGCCGGCTTCGACAGGGAGGCGTGCTTCGCAACGATTGCCATGGCCTACCGGGGTGGTGGCCGATGATACAGAGGCGCACTAAGGTCCTCATGGTGGGGCCCGCACGCAACGAGCAAGGCGGTATCGCGACCGTCATCAACGACTACTATAAGGTTGGCATCGAGGACCGCTGCGACATTACCTTTCTGCCGTGCACAGGCAAGGGGAGCAAACTTAAGAAGCTCGCGCAGGGTGTCTATGCCCTGGCGTGGGTTAAGCGACACTTGAGGGGCTTCGACGTGCTGCACGTCCACATGGGCGGCGGCAACAGCTTCGCCCGGGAGCGTTTCTTCGCCATGGCAGGTGTCGATGCCGGTGTGCCGACAATTCTGCACGTGCACGACGGCCTCTTTCGCGATACCTACGCGAATGCGCCCGAGAAGACCAGGTCGGACTACCGCAGGGTTTTCTCGGCGGTAGATAGAGTGGTCGCTCTTTCCGACTCATGGAAGGAGTACTTCTCCTCCGAGATATCAGGTTCGGACAATGTCGTTACGATTCCCAACGGTATCCACGTCCCCGAGGATGTAAACGATCACAAGGAGCCGAACACGGTGCTGTTTCTGGGACACTTCGATGACAACAAGAACGCCACCGTACTCATACGCGCGATTTCTAGGGCGCGGGAGATCGTGCCTGGTATTCGAGCATATTTCGGTGCGGACGGCGACGTGGAGGGTGCGAAGGCGCTTGTTGCCGAGCTGGGCTGCGAGGACGCGTGCTCGATCTTGGGATGGGTCGGCTCGCGGGAGAAGCAGGCGCTGCTGGACATGTGCGCAATCTACTGTCTGCCGTCCAAGAACGAGGCCTTCCCCATGGGGCTCTTGGAGGCCATGGCGAACGGCTTGGCGGTCGTTGTGACCCCCGTGGGCGGCGTGCGTGACATCGTGGAGGACGGTAAGACCGGCGTTTTCGTTCCCGTCGATGATATAGATGCCCTAGTGGAGGCGATTGTGACACTATGCCGCGATAAGAATGAGCGCACCCGCGTTGCGAAGGCGGGTGCCGACATGGTGCGCGAGAATTACAACCTCGGCGCTGTCGTGTCTGAACTTGTAGGTGTTTATGAGGAGCTTGCTGGAGGTGGAACCGTTGACGCCTAAGGTGCTGCATTACTGCTGGTTCGGAGGAAAGCCCCTACCGCAAAAAGCTCAGGCAAACGTTGAGCGCTGGCAGGAGCTTATGCCGGATTATGAGATTGTCCGATGGGATGAATCGAACTTTGACGTTGATGAGTGCCCTTATGCCCGGGACGCTTACAAGGCAGGTAAATGGGCATTTGTGAGCGACTATGCGCGCTTCAAGGTCGTTTACGACAACGGCGGTACCTATATGGACATAGGTAGTGAGCTTCTGAAGTCAATCGACCCACTTGTCAAAGAATCGGGGTTCACTGCATGTGACTATGAGTCGCATGCAGTGAGCCCCGGCCTAGTGCTCTCGGCTGGGGCTCACTCTGACTTAATCGGCGAGGTCCTTGAGTCTTACCGAAATCTTGATTTCGTGGATTCCATTGAGTTCCTGTATTCCCATACCGTTAATCACATTTTCGGTGAGGTTCTTGAACGCTATGGCTATCAGTGGGGCGTAGACGCTCTATGGGAGTATGACGGTTTTAGGGTCTATCCGAGTGAGTACTTCTGTCCAAAGCTCGACTTCGGTGGGTTTAAATGTACTAGTCGCACGTACTCCACCCATGTCAGTACCGCGAGTTGGTTGCCGGCCGGTGAGCGGTTTCGGATTGGCTTCATCAACAAGTGGGCCCCCTACGTGGGCGATTTCATTGCACGCAAGATCGCTCGTATTCTCTCGTTAACGTTATATAAGGGTGATACCCGATGATTACGGTATTCACTCCCACCTACAACAGGGCTTATTCGATAGCCCGTCTGTTCGACTCGCTTCAACGCCAGACTTGCAAGGATTTTGAGTGGGTTGTTGTGGATGATGGATCCACGGATGAGACGACTTCTTTGCTCGCAGAGCTTAAGGCAAATGCGACATTCCCCATGCATTTCGAAAGGCAGGAAAATGCCGGCAAGCATGTAGCGATTAATCGGGGAGTGAACCTTGCTCGTGGAGAATGGTTTTTTATCGTTGATTCCGATGATTGGCTACCGGATGATTCCATTGAGGTGAACTTGCGATATATCGCGCAAGTCGCTGATGACGATTCTTTTGCTGGCGTTTCCGGTGTGTGCGCGCGCGCTGACGGCTCACTGCTTCTTGGGGAGTCTGGCGTGTCTTTGAGCGACATGGATGAGAAGACGGTTGAACGGTTTACCGAGGAGTACATAGACTCTACGTCGTGTGATTTCAGGTTCAAATACAAGATGCCGGGCGACAGGGCAGAGATTGTGCGCACTGAACTAATCAAGCGTTTTCCTTTTCCGCGTTTCGAAGGCGAAAGATATCTTTCTGAATTCTATCTATGGCAGTCGATATCGGAATTGGATCTCAAGATTAGATGGTTCAATACGCCGACGTATTACGGCGACTATCTGGAAGATGGTCTTACGACCAATATGAAGGAGGTTATGCTGAAAAATCCGAGAGGGCGTTCTTTTATTGATGATTTCACGTTGGGGACTCACGTTCCGATCAAGATGAAACTGAGATCTGCTGTTAATTATCTCCGGTACGGTAGTTATGCCGGCTGTGGTATAGGTTCGCTTGTATCCAGTTCTTGCCATCCTCTGATTGTTCTACTCGCCTTGCCTTTCGCCTGTTTGTTTCCTCTTAGAGGTGATGTTGAATGACGGGAAAAACGATTTCCCTAAGAAGTCAAGTTCTTGAGACGCGTCTTTTTACTGTCGTTAATCTCATTGTTTTCTTACTTGTCGCTTCGGTATTTGCTGTTTCTTTTTATCTACGAATGGGATTGAGCTCGGAGTTTGCGTATATTAACCTATTATTTTATGTTCCTTTGATTCTTCTAGCTGCTAAATGCGGATGTCGAATCGAGATTGGGCCTTTGATGTTTTGGCTCTTTCTGCTTTCCCTTTTTTTGGTGACCGAGCGAACGGCTGGCTCTTCGTTTCGGGACGTAGCGAAATTCTCCTTTCTTTACTGTTTGCCCCTATTAGTCTGCCAGCTGAGATTTGGCTCGTCGCAGGATCAGCGTCGGGCTTTGGCCAAGGCAATAATTAGAACATCAAACGCGTTCGTATTTCTTGTCTTTGGCATTCTTGTGCTCGATTGCTTTACGGGTTCCGCTTGCATGGCGGCAATATCAAATGCGGCTATGAAAGAGATGTCTGGATGGGTTTCGCCGGAAATTTCATCGAGGCATGTCTCCATATGGGGCCATTATCTCAGCACAGCAGGGTTTTATCTCGTTTTTTACTATATGAATATTGCATACGAGCGAATCGTTGGTGAGTCGTTGGTCAACATCAAGCTCTTGTATGTAGTTGCGACATTAGGCATCCTCTCCACAGGCGGTAAAACCGCCATTGTGATTTACCTGTTATCTGTAATTTGGCTTAACACTACTAGTAAGGATGCGATAAAGAACGCGATTGCCCTGAGCGTTTTTCTTGGCGTGCTTTATTTTGTCGGCGCGTTCGATGTCGTGCTTGATCGTTTTGGTGCGTCAGATTTATCGAGTGGAAGGAACGGCTCAGTTGAGCTTGTCCTTTCTTACGAAACTCCACGTATTTTCTGCGGATACGGTGAGGGTTACACCGCGCATTTCACTTCATTTATCGACAGAGGCACGGTATCTATGTTTTCCGAGTATTCCCTCTTGACGCTCGCATTTAAATTTGGACTTGTATTTGCAGTTGGTGCAGCGTTTCTTATCTTGCTGCCATCAATTAAGACCTCTGTTGCAACGGGAAACTATTCTATTCTGTTCCTGGGAATTTTGATGCTTACTTACTTCTCGACCTTTAACGGCATGGCCAATATTCCGGATGTCTACCACGTTATGGCTTTATTTTGCTTAGTGCTTAATCTGCTGGGTGAACGCACCTCTAAAAATGACTCTGTCGACTCCGCAGTCAGTGACGTCATCGGCCCGAAGGGTTTATGAGATGGAGATGCCTTCAGTGAATTCAAACGCCCCATTAGTCAGTGTCGTGATCCCGACATATTCACGTTCTGACATGCTGACTCGGGCAATGGAAAGTGTTAATGCCCAGACTTACCCCAATATCGAGATTGTTGTCGTAGATGACAATGGTAAAGGCACGAATCAACAGCTTGAGACTCAAGCTCGTGTTCTTGCATTCGAGACTCGGCCGGGCGTTGAATTGCACTATGTCGTTCGCGAAAAAAACGGAGGCGGATCGCTTGCGCGTAACACTGGCATCGATGCCTCAAAGGCCGATTTTGTTGCCTTTCTTGACGATGATGATGAGTTTCTACCGCGCAAGCTAGAGCTGCAGATGGAACCAATGTCCGATTCTAATGTCTCGTTGACCTATGCGCACTGCAAGGGCGTCCAACCCGATGGCACAGAGATTTACTACCGCCGAGTCTGCAATGGGGTGCCTGTTTTTGAGCAGGCCTACTGCGGCTGTATTGCGGCGACGAGCCAATGGCTGGCGCGCAAGGATGCGTTACGGAGCGTCGGTTGCTTCAGCGATACGCCTGCGAAGCAGGACTCCATTCTCATGTTCAAGCTTTTGATAGCGGGCTTCCAGATCAGATGCGTCCCCGAGGTGCTCTCAGTCTACTACGATGACTTAGGGACGGTGAGGATAAGCACGAGCGGCAAGTCTTTGGCGGGGGAGCTGAACTATGATCGGCTCATACGGGAGTATTCTGGGATGTTTACGCTCAACCAAAGGCGTCGTGTAGAGCATGCGATGCACTATCGCGTCGGCATGATGCTCGTTGGAATGAACGCGAGTGCTGAGGGCGCAGTCCAGCTATTATCCTCGTTTGCGCTTGCTCCCTTTGCTTTTATACATAAAGCATATCGCGTTGTTGGTCACAATGCGAAGCAGGCTCTTAAGAAACTTAATGCTCATCGTGGTTAGGAATTGCATGTTATTAAGAAAAGCCGCTCGCTATGTTAGGCACCCTTCGCTTGTTGGGTTCGAGATTGAGAGACGTTCCAGGCTGCGTGAGGTCAGTAAATTTGATTTTCGCCCTTACACGAGCGCACCTATCAGCAATAATACATATATATCTCTTACAAGCTATGGGGCGCGTCTCAATGCGGTCCATATGGCCATCCGTTCCCTACTCATGCAATCAGTGAGACCCTCAAAGGTTCTGCTTTATCTTGATGAGTCTATCCAAAGGGACACGCTTTCCGATGATTTGCTTGACCTTGAACAATATGGTCTTGAAATCAGAATGGGTTACGAGGATTTGGGGCCGCACAAGAAATATCTCTTCGCATTTCAAGAGTTCCCGGACTCGCTCATTATCACAGCGGACGATGACCTCATCTACCCAGCAGATATGGTCGAATCGCTTCTCACAGCCCACGAGACTGTTCCCTATTGCGTTGTGGCAAGGCGCTGCCATCTCATAGGGTTTGATGCTGCGGGAGATTTACTTCCTTATGAAAAATGGGGCTGGGAGCATAAGGACGCTTTTTCAGTCCCCAGCCGCCGGTTGCTTGCAACCGGTGGCGCCGGGGCGTTGTATCCTGTCGCAGCCTTCGACCTCGCATCGCTGGATATAGAGGCCATACGTGGAGTAGCCTGGCCTGCAGATGACCTTTATCTCAAGTTCTTCGAGCTCGCCAACGGCATCGAGGTGGCATATGCTCCGAACAGACAGAATCATCCCTATCAATTGGAGGGTCCTCGTTCAGACGCTCTTTGCAACGCGAATGTGGCGGGAGGGCGTAACGATGCCATCATGGCCGAGCTCATGTGCCGCTATGGATTGAGTCCATCGTATTTCGAGGAGGGATATCGTGTGACTTCTTCCTAATGTTCAGAATAGGCTTTCGCAATCCAAGGCTAACGAACGACTTGAGACTAACATGCAGGAACTGAGGGGGATCGGCTCTCTCGGTTGACCGACGGCCGACATAGCGATTCGTTATCCTGAACATATATTCATCGGGAGGGGCGTATGTCAACGGTGGGATGCTGGCTACCTCGAATGCGTGAAAGACGTCATTGGGCGCGACTGAATGTTGCCTATGGTTCTCTCGTGCGTACGGTCTTGCATCGCCATCAAAGACTTGATAAACCGATGAATGAGCAAAGCAACGTTGGGCTGAGAAAGTGTTGGGCAATGACGCTTGGATCGGGTGCTGCGTACAAATAATGTCCGGCGTCACTGTTGGCTCGCACGCCATTGTGGGTGAAGTGGTCGCGCGTAATTTCCCGGAGCGACCGGTTGTTGGCGGCGTGCCGGCGCGTGTAATCCACAAGAGGAACAGATATACCAGGCCATTGAGGCCGCTAAAGTTTGGAATATGGAAAGTGTCTAAATCAAATACGGGCATGCGCAGTGCTGCCCTTATGCAGTTTGGGTCTAAGTATGTCAGCATGGGTGCTCAACTCGTGATAACGGCTGTGCTGGCAAGACTTATCTCGCCGGGTGACTTTGGGCTTATGGCTATTGTCACCGTGTTCACTGGGCTATTCAGCTTGCTTTCTGATATGGGCGTGGGCACTGCTATCGTGCAGTATCGCGACCTTACGGAACGTGATTATGGCGGTCTATTTGCATTTTCGGCACTTTTGGCTGCAGGGCTTTCTCTGGCCTTTTGTGCCGCATCGCCATTCATCGCCGCAGTCTACGGGGACGCCCGGCTTGTGCCCTTGTGCCTTGCCTCGGCCCCCGCGCTGCTGTTCTCCACGCTCAATATGGTGCCAAATGGCCTTATGCTCAAGGAGTTGCGCTTCGCCGCCATTGGCGTACGTCTTGTGGCGGCTACAGTAGTCTCTGGAGGGGTCGCAATCGCAGCCTCCGCCTTGGGTGCGGGCTGCTATGCGCTCGTCCTTCAGACTGTGCTATCTGCAGCGGTGGTGTTCTTCTGGAACATCGTAGCGCGACCAATCAGGCAGATAAACGCTCATTTCATTTGCACGCTTAAGAAGATATTCTCCTATTCTGCTTACCAGTTTGGGTTCAGCTTGGTCAATTACTTCTCCCGCAACCTCGATAACATGCTCGTTGGCGGTGTGCATGGAACTGCGGCCTTGGGCTTTTACGATAAGGCTTATAAATTGACAACCTATCCCATGACAGCGTTCTCCAGTGTCATAGGCTCGGTCATCCAGCCGTTCATGGCAGAGCATCAAGACGATGTCGACCGCATCTACGAGTGCTGGATGCGTATCGAAAAGCTGCTCTCGCTAGTGGGTGTTGCTGTGGCGGTGGTATTCAGCTGTGCTTCGGCGGAAATCATTGCTGTCTTCTACGGGCCAGGATGGGAGCAAGCCGCGCCGGTGTTCGCCGTGCTTGCTTTGTCGGTCTACTTCCAGATGATGGGCAACCCTTCGGGTGCGTTTTTCCAGAGCATAGGACGCACCGATTACATGTTTAAGGTTGGTCTTGTGAACACCGCGATCACCATTTCCGGGCTGGTGGCGGGCCTGGCTGGCGGTTCCATCCTCACAGTGGCTTACGGCATCTTCGTAGCATACTGCCTTCATATGGTTCCTCTAGCGTATTTCCTAGTGAAACGTGGTTTCGGCAGACCTTACTATTGCCTGCTAAATTTCTTGCCTGAGATTGCTGTTGGCATCGTGGGCATTGCTGCTGTTGCGGGAGTTGGCGCCTTTATACCCATGGAAGATGTTTTCCTCTCTCTCATCGTAAAGTTGCTTGTGAGCAGCATTGCGCTAATCACTGGATATGCGCTCACTGGCCAGCTGAAATACCTCACGGCTCTAATTAAGAGATAGCTCATTCTGATCGTTCCATCACGTATGGCACCTTGAAAACCCCAGATAGAAAGAAGATTCCCATGAAAATCGCTGTCGCCGGTACCGGCTATGTCGGCCTGTCCCTCGCCGTACTTCTTTCGCAGTACAACGAGGTGCACGCGCTGGACATCGTGCCCGAGAAGGTCGAGAAGATCAACAACTACCAGTCGCCCATCCAGGACGACGAGATCGAGCGCTTCCTGGCAGAGGCCAAGGCGGGGGAGCGCGAGCTCGACCTGCACGCCACCGTGGACGTGGCCGAGGCCTACACGGACGCCGACTACGCCGTGATCGCCACGCCCACCAACTACGACTCGGACAGGAATTTCTTCGACACGAGCTCCGTCGAGGCCGCCATCGCCGCCGTCAAGGACAACCGCAAGGTCGTCTCCCAGCGCGATATGGAGGAGGCCATCGAGACGGTCATCGCCGGTTATCAGCGCAAGAACGCCGTCGTCTCCCCGCGCGACAAGCTCACCGTGTCCTATCACGAGTGCGGCCACGCGCTGGTGGCGGCGAAGCTCAAGAATTCCGCGCCCGTGCAGAAGATCACGATCATCCCGCGCACGAGCGGCGCGCTCGGCTACACCATGCAGGTGGACGAGGAGGAGCGCCTGCTGATGACCCGCGAGCAGATTCTCGACAAGATCACCACGTTCTGCGGCGGCCGCGCGGCCGAGCAGTTGATCTTCGGCCGCATCACCAGCGGCGCGAGCAATGACATCGAGCAGGCGACCAAGCTTGCCCGCGCGATGATTACGCGCTTGGGCATGAGCGACACGTTCGGCATGATGGCGCTGGAAACGCAGTCCGGCCAGTATCTCAGCGGCGACTCGAACCTCGTGTGCTCCGACCAGACGGCGGCGCGCATTGACGTGGAAGTGAAGCAGATCATCGCCAACTGCTATGAGCAGGCGTATCAGATTCTGAGCGACAACAAGGAAAAGCTGCACGAGACGGCGAAGGTTCTGCTGGAAAAGGAGACCATCACCGGCATGGAATTCATGGCGATTCTGGCGCCGAATCAGCTCCCCTCCGCCGAGACGGAGAAGGCTGAGGAAAAGCCGGAGGAGAAGCCCGACGATTCCGCGGACGACGTCGAAGTGAAGTAAAAAAACAGTAAATGAGCAAATCTGAATTTTTGCACAATTCCAATAACGGGCGCGCGATGCGCGCCCCTACAATGTTGCGGTAAGAAGTAACTGCGCATTACGCCGCCGTGCCCGTAGGGGCGCGCATTGTGTCAAGAGCAACATGGTTTACACTTTGTGCAAGCACATGGTTTACATATTTTCT
>CAJMRP010000005.1 GCA_905215765.1 uncultured bacterium | reverse complement strand
AACATCAAGATCGTGTCCGCCGAAGAGGAAGACAAGGAGCTGCTGCAGCAGTTCGACATCAACCTGGACGAAGAGGAACTGCAGGAGGACGAGGATCTGAAGCCGCGTCCGCCGGTCGTCACCGTCATGGGCCATGTCGACCACGGTAAGACCCGACTGCTCGACACCATCCGCCGCACCAACGTCATCGAAGGCGAAGCCGGCGGCATCACCCAGCGCATCGGCGCATACCAGGTGACCGTCAACCTTGAGGGCGAGCCGCGCAAGATCACGTTCCTCGATACCCCGGGCCACGAAGCCTTCACCGCAATGCGTGCCCGTGGCGCCGAACTCACCGACGTCGCGATCCTCGTGGTCGCCGCCGACGACGGCGTCATGCCGCAGACCGTGGAAGCCATCAACCACGCCCAGGCCGCGCATGTGCCGATCGTGGTGGCCGTCAACAAGATCGATAAGCCGGGCGCCAACCCCGACCGTGTGCGTCAGGAGCTCACCGAGTACGGCGTCATCCCCGAGGAGTGGGGCGGACAGAACATGTTCGTCAACATCTCGGCTAAGCAGAAGATCGGTATCGACGAACTTCTGGAGACCGTGCTGCTCCAGGCCGACGTGCTCGAGCTCAAGGCCAACCCGGACACCTTTGCCTCCGGCAACGTCCTCGAGGCCAAGCTCGACAAGGGCCGCGGCTCGGTTGCTACCGTGCTCGTGACCCGCGGTACCCTGCACGTGGGCGATACGCTGGTCGCCGGCCTTACCTACGGCCGCGTCCGCGCCATGCTCGACCCCAAGGGCCGCGCCGTCACCGAGGCCGGTCCCTCCGACGCCGTCGAGATTCTGGGCCTGCAGTCCGTGCCCAACGCCGGTGACGAGTTCCGCGTGTTCGAGGACGAGCGCGAGGCACGTGCGCTGGCCGACGAGCGTTCGCTGAAGGCCCGTATCGAGGAGCAGAGCCGCGTCAAGCACGTCACGCTCGAGAACCTCTTCGAGACCATTGCCGACGCCGAGGTCAAGGAGCTCAACCTGATCATCAAGGCCGACGTCCAGGGTTCCATCGAGGCCCTTCAGGACTCGCTCGACAAGATGGATCAGTCCGAGGTTCGCATCAACACGATCCACTCCGCCGTTGGCGCCATCAACGAGACCGACGTCGTCCTGGCCGACGCTTCCAACGCCATCATCATCGGATTTGGCGTCCGTCCCGACGGTAAGGCCCGCTCCGCCGCCGAGCGCGAGGGCGTCGAGATCCGTTGCTACGACGTCATCTACAAGTGCCTCGAGGAGCTCGACGCCGCCCGTATCGGCATGCTCAAGCCCACCGAGGTCGAGGTCGCCACGGGTACCGCGACCGTCCTGGACACCTTCAAGGTGCCCAAAGTCGGTATCGCCGCCGGTGTCCGCGTCGAGGAGGGCGAGATCGCCGCGACCGATTCCGTGCGCCTGGTGCGCGACGGCATCGTGGTCTTCAACGGCAAGATCGCCTCGATGCGCCACTACAAGGACGAGGCCAAGAGCCTCAAGAGCGGTTCCGAGGGCGGCATTGGTCTGGAGAACTTCCAGGACATCAAGCCCGGCGACCAGATCGAGGGTTACCGCATCGACCAGGTTGCCCGTACCGAGTAGGGGGTAGCGCTATGAAGCAAACGCAGGCAACCCGCCGTCTGGGCGAGCAGCTTCGCGAGAAGCTCGGTTATATCCTGCTCTTTGAGGTTTCCGATCCGCGTCTCGACCTGGTTACTTTGACCGCGGTCGAGGTCGCGGTGGACCGTTCGTTCGCGCGTGTGTACGTGTCGTGCGATGCGAGCCGCTACGACGAGGTCATGGAGGCGCTCGCTAGCGCTAAGGGCCGTATCCGCAGCCTGTTGGCTCGCTCGCTCGATTGGCGTGTTACGCCCGAGCTCGATTTTCGCATTGATCGCTCGACCGATGAGGCCGAGCGCATCACGCGTGCGCTGGAAAACGTTCCCGCCACGCTTGCGATCGAAAAGGACGAGGACGGCTATCCGATAGCGGACGCCGCCCAGGAGGCAGCTTTAGATGACTAATTCCGCCGACCTCGCCTCGTGCGAGTCTGCAGATATTCAGCGACGCATCCTCGAGCTCATCGAGGATGCGTCCTCCATTGCGATTTCGGGACACACTTCTCCCGATGGCGACGCCCTGGGCTCCGTGCTGGGTCTGGGCCTTTCGCTCATGAAGTTTTTCCCCAACAAGGACATTGCCCTGCTGCTGGCAGACGATGACCCAGTTCCGCGCATCTACCGCTTTATGGAGGGTGCCGATCGTCTGGTGCTGGCATCTACGTACACCGGCAATCCGGACCTGTTCATCTCGGTGGATGTGCCGGTCGTCGAGCGCCTCAACAACTCGGCTGAGGTGCTTCGCCGCTCCAAGCATGTGGTGTGCTTCGATCACCATCCGGCTCGCGAGGAGTTTGCCGAACTGAGCCTGAGGCGTGTTGAAGCTGCAGCCTGCGCTATGATCATCGACCGTTTCTTGGACAATTGTGGCATTGTCGCACGTGATGGCGTCGCGACCTGCCTGCTGTGTGGCTTGGTTACCGATACCGGCCGTTTTCAGTACCAAAACGCCGATGCCACCGCGTTCCATGCGGCCTCGCGTCTGGTTGCCCACGGTGCCGATCCGGCGCGCGTTGCGCTCGAGGTCTACCAGAGCATGCGCGTTGAGTTTTTGCACCTCAAGTCCATCGTTATGGGCCGCATCAAGACAGTGGCCCACGGGCGCGTCGCGTATAGCTATGCGTACCAGAGCGACCTTGAGGCTTGCGGTGTCACCTCGGATGAGTGCGACGGCCTTGTTGATGTGGTGCGCTCGGTGATGGGCGTCGAGGTCTGCCTGTTCCTGAAGGGTATCGAGGGCGATACCAAGGTGCGCGGCAACCTGCGCTCCAAGGGCGACCTCAACGTGTCCGAGATTGCTGCTGCCTTTGGCGGAGGCGGACATCCTGCTGCCGCCGGTTTCTCCAACAACGGAACGATTCTCGAGACGCTCACCGTGGCACTTCCCATGCTGGCCGAGCTGGTAGGGGAGGATCCCGCTTCGGTGACCGTCGAGCTCTAATTTTTTGGATGGTACATGGCTCGTCGAACGCCTTCTCAACTGAATATGCTGCTCGCCGTCGATAAGCCGGTGGGCTGCACGTCCCATGACGTGGTCTCGCAATGCCGACGCGCCCTCCATGAGCGGCGCGTCGGCCATGCCGGTACGCTCGACCCCATGGCATCTGGCGTCATGGTGGTGGGTGTGGGCCAGGCCACCCGTCTGCTGGGCATGCTCACGCTCGATACCAAAAGCTACGTCGCCGACATTTCGTTTGGCGCCGAGACCAATACCGATGACGCGGAGGGTGAGGCGGTCCGCACGGTGGCTGTTGCCAACGAGCTGCGCGATCCTGCCTATGCCCATGAGCGTTTAGTCGCCATGCTGGGCCCGCAGATGCAGGTACCGCCGGCGTTTTCGGCTATCTCTGTCAACGGCGTCCGCGCCTACAAGTCTGCTCGTGAGGGCAATGCGGTGGATCTACCTCCGCGCCCCGTCGAGGTCTATGCCGCCGATCTGATCGCCGTGGGCGGCGAAGGGGATACGTGTGTGTGGACCGTGGCGTTCTCGGTGAGCAAGGGCACTTACATTCGCGCGCTCGCTCGCGACTTGGGCCGTGCTTGCGATAGCGCCGCGCATATTTCCGCGCTGCGCCGCACGGCCTCCGGTGTTGTTTCCATCGGTGCCTGCCATACGGTGGAGGAGCTTTCTCCCGAGTCCGCTGCTGGCTTTGCCCTGGATCCCATTGCGGCCCTGGGCGCCACGCGTGTTGACTTGCCGGGCAATCTTGCCGACGACCTGCTCTGCGGCCGACGCATTCCCGTTGAGCGTGCGCTTGCCGATTTCGATGCCTCGAAGGCGCCGTTTGCGTTGGTGCTCGATGGGGGACTCAAGGCGCTCGCTCGCATTGAGAGTGGCCGCTTTGTTATGGAGCACGTGTTTCCGCAGGCAATCGGCGGTGTTCGATGATGTTGTCCGCTCACGAGCTCGCGCGTGTCTTTTTTGCGGGTGAGTCGGACGAGGCTCGCATCGTTGCTGCCGATACGTTTGATGAGTGTGAGCACTTGGGTGCCGCATCGATTGCCATCGGCGTGTTCGACGGCGTTCACCTTGGACACCAGGAGCTCATTGCGGCGCTTGTCCGTGATGCCCGTGCCCATGGCTGCAAGGCGGTAGTGGTTACCTTCGATCCCGACCCGGACGTTGTGGTGAGCCCTTCGCCCGCTCAAAAATTGATGACGACGGCCGACCGTCTGCATGCCTTGGCTCAAACCGGGGTCGATGCGGTGGTGGCCGTTCCCTTTACGCCTGAGGTTGCGGCACTCGACCATGTCGGTTTTCTCGCACTGCTGTCACGCGTAGTCGACATTCGCTCGATTCGCGTTGGCAATGACTTTAGGCTGGGTCGTGGCGGTGCTTCTGGTGTTGCCGAGATGCGCTCCTGGGGTTCCGAGCACGGCGTTGACGTGTATGGTCACGACCTGCTTTGCGAGGGCGGTGAGGCCATTTGCGCCACCCGCATTCGTCATGAGCTGGGACAGGGCCATGTGGAGCTTGCTGCTGAGTTACTCGGCCGTCCGTATATGGTGCGTGGCGGTGTTATTCGCGGCCGTCACGAGGGTTCTGGCATGGGCTTTCCCACGGCAAACTTGCAGGTTCCCGACGGCATTCAGGTGCCAGCCGATGGCGTGTATGAGGGTCTGGTGCTGGTCAATGACATCGTGTGGCCCGCTGCCGTTAACGTCGGACTGCCGCCGACGTATGCCGACGATGCCGCTTCGGCGCATCTCGAGGCCAACTTAATTGGTTATACGGGCGACCTGTACGGCGCTTCCGTTTCGCTGGCGTTTACGCGCTGGCTGCGTCCCTCGCGTGTGTTCGATTCGCTGGATGAGTTGATCGCGACCGTCGAGGGTAATATCGAAGATATTCGTCACAACTTGGGCGATCAGGGGGTGAGCATCCGTGATTAGCGATGAGGAAAAAGACCAGGTACGCGCTGCGTCTGACTTGGTTGCCATCGTGCAGGAAACGGTTGAGCTCAAGCCCCGCGGCCATGAGTTTTGGGGCTGCTGCCCCTTCCATGGCGAAAAGACGCCGTCCTTCCACATTATTCCCGCCACGCAGGTGTGGCATTGCTTTGGCTGCGGCGAGGGTGGCGACGTCTTCACCTATATCATGAAGCGCGAGAACCTGAGCTTTCCCGAGTCAATCCGTTATTTGGCCGATCGCGCAGGTATTGAGCTGCACGACACCGGAGATCGCCGCGAGCGCGGTACTAAGCGTGCCCGCATCTACGATCTGTGCGCCGAGACCGCCCAGTTCTACCACACCATGCTTATGCGCGGTAAGGACGGTCGTCCGCGCGAGTACTTTGCCAGCCGCGGCATGGGTGGCGACGTCTGCCGCCGCTACTGCCTGGGCTTTGCACCAGGCCGTAACGCGCTGGTGTCGCACCTGTCCCAGGCGGGTTTTACCCCGCAGGAGATGATCGACGCCAACGTTGCCGTGAGCCGCGGGCGCGGGCAGCTTGCCGACCGCTTTTACGACCGCGTGATGTTCCCCATCTTTGACGAGCAGGGTCACAACATTGCCTTTGGCGGTCGCATTATGGGCGACGGTCAGCCTAAGTATCTCAACACCGCCGAGACGAGCGTGTTTCATAAAAAGCGAAACCTCTACGGTTTTAATTGGGCCAAGGAGTTTATCGTCGCGCAGGATACCGCTATCGTGGTGGAGGGCTATACCGATTGCATCGCCTGCTGGGAGGCGGGGATTAAAAACGTTGTCGCCACGCTGGGCACCGCGCTCACGGAGCATCATGTAAAGACGCTCACCCGCTTTGCCAAGCGCATCGTGTATATGTTCGATGGCGATGCCGCGGGCCAGAAGGCCGCCCGCCGCGCGATTCAGTTTATCGAGCAGGATTCGATGGACCTGCGCTGCGTGGTACTGCCCGACGGCAACGACCCTATGGAGTTTATTACGGCGCACGGCGGCCAGGAGCTGCAGGCGCGCATCGACGCGGCCGAGCCGCTCATGGACTTTGTCTACCGTTCGCTGCAGGAGTCGAGTGACATCACCACGCCGGGCGGTCGCGCCAAGGCGCTCGAGGATGCGCTGACGCTCATCTATCCGCTGCGCGATAGCTATATGATCGACACGTACTTTATCCAGATTGCCGACCTGCTGGGTTTGGATCTGGAGACGGTGCGCGCGAGCTCGGGCCGTGTGTTTCGCGATGTCGCCAAGCGCGAGGATGCGGAACGACGTCGTGAGCAGAACTATGAGCGCCAGCGGGCACAGACTGAGCGGTCCGGTAGCGCGGGCGGTCGGGCATCGGGTTCTCGCGATGCCGGTCGCGGTGCTTGGGCATCGGGCGCGACTCCGCCGGTGTCCGCACCGGTCGAAGAAGAGCCGTACG
The DNA here is from genome assembly GCA_905215765.1 of uncultured bacterium. Lineage (GTDB taxonomy): Bacteria > Actinomycetota > Coriobacteriia > Coriobacteriales > Coriobacteriaceae > Collinsella. The sequence continues at coordinate 23,708 of CAJMRP010000005.1, read as the reverse complement.
ACTACGTCCCGCTCGATGCCTACGGTGCCGCGCCCGTGGAGGTCGTCGACGACCTGCCGCCGATCGATATGCCTGATGGTATGGGCGCTGTGCCTGCGGCTGACGGGTCGGGCGCACCGGCTGCGGCGGCGCCGATGGTTCTTACCGATCTAGAGCGCAAGTCCTTGGCAGGGGAGCGCGAGCTGCTGACCATGCTCACGAGCTACCCCGACCTGTTCCGCACGTATGCCGACCGCATCTGCTCCATCGAGTGGGTTGACCCACGTCACGAGTCCATCGCGTGGGCCGTTCTGGCAACGCCGCCGGGAACCGATCCTGCAGCCTGCATGGATGCGGCGCGGTCGGTGTGTCCCGATGCGGCAACGCTTGTGAGTGCCGGGCGCATCTCGGCGACGAGCAAGCACCCCACCGAGACGAACATCGTGTTTATGCTCGATACGCTCGAGCTCTACACCATCAAGCGCCGCATGCGTGCCGCACAGGCCAGGCTGCGACAGGACCGTTCGCTCGATGATGAGGCCCGTCGCGCGCTGACCGTGCAGGCCGCGCAGGATTCGCAGCGTCAACGCGAGCTGCAAAAGTCGATCGGCGGCGTGGCGGACCCGTTCCGTTTGATTGGTTTGGAGACCGCAGGAACCGAACAGGCCTAGATGTTGTGGTTAACCAGCGTATTCTCGCCTATATCCAGTCCTCTTTTTGGGTATAAACGTCAATGTGTGTGCTAAAGTATTGAGTCCTGTGGACTATGAAGGGAGAATCTGTGCCAAAAAAGACTGAGAGCACGGGTACTGGGCTGGAATCCTACGTTGCAAAGCTCATGGGCAACGGCTCAAACAGGACTTCGGTAACCGAGGACGAGATTCAGGTCGCCCTGAAGGATGTCGATGTTTCTGACGAGCAGCTCACTGCGGTGTATTCCGCGCTGCGCAACAGCGGCATCCAGATTATCTCCGCGAGCGGTAACGACGACGCCCCCATGGACGTCGACGATGACGATACCGATTCTGATACCGACGATTTCGATGACGACGACGAGCACGATTCCGGCTCGCTCGACGATCACGAGCTCAAGATGGCCCGTCAGGCCGACGCCGAGATGGGTTCTTCCAAGAGCAAGAAGAAGCGCACCGTGCGCACGTCCCGTTCACGCTCCCGCGTGCGTGGCATCGATGCCTCCACGGTGATGCTGACCGGCGATCCGGTCCGTATGTACCTCAAGGAGATCGGCAAGGTCGACCTGTTGACCGCCTCCGAAGAGGTCGATCTGGCTATGAAGATCGAGGCCGGTCTCGAGGCCACCGAGAAGCTCGAGGCTGCCGATGCTGGTGAGCTCGAACTCACGCGTGCCGAGATGCGTCGTCTTACGCGTATTGAGAACGTGGGCCTCGAAGCCAAGCAGGCGCTCATCAGCGCAAACCTTCGTCTGGTCGTCTCCATCGCCAAGCGTTATGTCGGTCGCGGCATGCTGTTCCTGGACCTGATCCAGGAGGGCAACCTCGGTCTGATTCGCGCCGTCGAGAAGTTCGACTACCAGAAGGGCTTTAAGTTCTCCACGTACGCCACGTGGTGGATCCGTCAGGCCATCACGCGCGCTATCGCCGACCAGGCCCGTACCATCCGTATTCCCGTGCACATGGTCGAGACCATCAACAAACTCGTCCGCGTGCAGCGCCAGCTTCTCCAGGACCTGGGTCGCGACCCGACCCCCGAGGAGATCGGTGCCGAGATGGACATGAGCGCCGACCGCGTCCGCGAGATCCAGAAGATCTCGCAGGAGCCCGTGTCGCTCGAGACCCCCATCGGCGAGGAAGAGGATTCCCAACTGGGCGACTTTATCGAGGACTCCCAGGCCATCGTTCCGCCCGATGCCGCTAGCTTCTCCATGCTGCAGGAGCAGCTCACCCAGGTGCTCGACTCGCTTGCCGATCGTGAGCGCAAGGTTATCGAGCTGCGCTTTGGCCTTGTCGACGGACATCCCCGTACGCTCGAGGAAGTCGGCCGCGAGTTTGGCGTCACGCGCGAGCGTATCCGCCAGATCGAGTCCAAGACCCTGGCCAAGCTCCGCCACCCGAGCCGTTCGAGCAAGCTGAAAGACTATATTGAGTCTTAACCTCGCAAGCAAGAAGCGCCCTCAAGCACATCCGCTTGAGGGCGCTTTCATGTAGTTGTTGGGGACGTTCTTGAATGACTAGTCGTTTAAGAACGTCCCCAATGATTGGGTCGGAAAATTTCTTAAAAAAGTTCTTGCCCTGAGCTGATTCGTCCGTATAATAAATTTCGTTGCTTGAGAGCACGCACCTATTCCTCGGTAGCTCAATGGTAGAGCACGCGGCTGTTAACCGCGCTGTTGTAGGTTCGAGTCCTACCCGGGGAGCCAGATTGTAAAACCCGTCGCTTATGCGGCGGGTTTTTCCATGCCGCGATCGCCGTTCGCGAACGTTACCGTATCAACATTTCGTGTCGAGGATGTAATCCCGAGGCCCGCCACCTCAACATGGCGCGGTCGTTGTAGAATATTGCAATGATTGCTCCCACGACATGGTGCCGCGAGCACCAAGAAAAGGAGATTCTTGTGTCTGAGACCATTAACGGCAGCCTGAGCGTCTCGAACGACGTTATTGCCGATATTGCCGGTTATGCCGCGATGACGTGCTATGGCGTTGTCGGTATGGCTGAGCAGCTCCAGGGCGCCGAGAGCGTGCGCCTGCTTGCCGGCCAGCGCCTCCGCAAGGGCGTGCTTGTCTCCGCCGACGAGAACGGCCTTACGGTCGATCTTCACGTCGTGCTCGAGAACGGCGTCAACATGAAGTCCGTCTGCCACAATCTTTCGAGCTCCGTTGCCTTCACCCTGCAGGAGATCGCCCAGATCGATCCCGCCAGCCTTAAGATCGGCATCCATATCGACGCGCTCAAGAGCCGTCTGAACTAGCATCCGAAAACGGAGATTCAAATACCCATGATTGCAAAGACCATTCGCACCTGTTTTCCGATCGCTGCGGCTGCCGTTTCCGACAAGGCCGAGGAGATCAACAAGCTCAACGTCTTCCCCGTACCCGATGGCGATACCGGCACCAACATGTCGCTCACGCTCGCCTCGGTGACCAAGGAGCTCTCTGCCCTTCCTGCCGACGCCGACATGGAGGCCATCGCCGGTGCCATCACCCACGGCTCTCTCATGGGCGCTCGCGGTAACTCCGGCGTTATTACCTCGCAGATTCTTCGCGGCGTGGCCGAGGGCCTTGTCTCTGCCGACGAGCCTATTACGTCCGCCAACATTGCCTTCGCCTTCCGTCGTGCCGTCAAGGTCGCCTTCCAGGCTGTCCGCAAGCCCATCGAGGGCACGATCCTCACGGTCCTGCGCGATGTCTCGACCAAGGCCGATGAGTGCGAGAAGAAGAAGTTCTCGGCCGAGGATGCGCTCGATGCTATCGTCGTCGAGGCGTACCAGTCCGTCGCCCGCACGCCCGACTTGCTGCCCGTCCTCAAAGAGAACGGCGTGGTCGACTCAGGCGCCTTCGGCTTTGCCATCTTCCTGGAGAACTTTGTTGCCGCCGCGCTTGGTCACAGCACCGTTGTCGAGGATTTCTCCGCTACGTTTGACTCCGCCGGCTCTGCCCGCGATGCCGCTCTTAGCCGCGTTGAGATCGAGGCTAACGACGACTGGGAGGGCTCGGAGTTCCGCTACTGCAACGAGTTTCTCTTTAAGGCCGACGCCCCGTTTGACGAGGACGAATGCCTTAAGTTCCTAGGCTCCATGGGCGACTGTGAGCTGCTCGTGGGCGCCTATCCCGACTACAAGATCCATGTGCACTCCAATACCCCCAACCTGGTGCTCGAGCACATGCTGCAGCTCGGTCAGATCTATGAGGTCTTTATCCACAACATGGAGATGGAGGCCCACGACCGTACCGCTAAGATCCACGAGGATCAGGAAAAGGCCGCCGAGCCCGCCAAGGCGCTGGGCTTTGTCGCCGTTGCCGCCGGTTCCGGCGAGGCCGACATCCTCAAGTCCCTTGGCGTCGACGTGGTCGTCTCCGGTGGCCAGACTATGAATCCCTCGACCGCCGACCTGCTGGGCGCGGTGGACCAGGTCAACGCGACCTCGGTCATCATCCTGCCCAACAACGGCAACATCCGCATGGCCGCTGAGGCTGCTGCTTCAGCCTGCACCGACAAGAAGGTCGCCGTCGTTCCCACCAAGACCGTCCCGCAGGCCTTCTCCGCGCTGTTCGCGGTCCTGCCCGATTCCGAGCTCGAGGATGCCGTCGCCGCCATGGTCGACGCCATCAGCGAGGTCCGCGATGGCGAGGTCACCCGCGCCGTGCGCGACTCCAGTGCCTCTGACGGTTCTCCGATTCACTCCGGTGACGTCATGGGTATCATCGCCGGCTCCATCGACGTGGTCGGTTCCGACGTGAAGCAGGTCACGCTCGACTGCATCAACTGCATGCAGGAGGAAGAGGAGGGCGACGCGCTGACGATTCTGGCCGGCGAGGAGCTGTCCGATGAGGCCTTCCAGGAGATCGTCGACGCTATCGAGGAGGCTCAGCCCGATCTGGAGATTGACGCCCATCGTGGCGAGCAGCCGCTCTATCCCGTGATCTTCTCGATCGAGTAGGCAACTGCCCATGTCCGAGCTGTGCTCCGTGCCGCGCGTCTCGGAGCGCTTTGCCCAGAGCAATGCGCTCGACGAGGATATCGCGCGACTCAAATATGTTTCGGGTAAACGTGAGGAGGCCCTTCGCCGTCTGGGAATTCGGACGGTGGGGGACCTCCTTCTCCATATCCCTCATCGATACCTCGACTTTACCCGTTCTTGGTCTATCGAGATGGCGCCCATCGGTACCGTGTGCACCATCATCGCCACGGTCGACCGTATCGTCCAAAAGCAGCCGCGTCCGCGCATGCAGGTGACCGAGGTCTCGCTTGTTGACGAGACGGGCGTGCTGCAGGTCGCCTTTTTCCGCCAGCCCTGGATTGCCCAGCAGCTTAAGCAGGGCGACCGCCTGGCCGTGATGGGCAAGGTCGAGTTTGCCTACGGCTTTAAGCAGATGGCCTCGCCGCACTTTGAAAAGCTCGAGGACGGGCGTGCCGCAGGCACCATCCTGCCGGTCCATTACGTGAGTGATGGCGTGAGCCAGGCGTGGATGCGCCGCATCGTAAGCGGCGCGCTCGAGGTCGTCGGCAATCCGTTCGATCCGATTCCCGCGCCGCTGCGCGCAAAGCGGAAGCTCATGAGCAATGCCCGCGCGTTGCGTTCGATCCACTTTCCCTCGAGCATGGCTGAGCGCGACATCGCACGCCGGCGTCTTGCCTACGAGGAGTGCCTCTACCTGCAGCTGGCGCTGCGTCTGCGCAACGACGGCGGCCTGGTCGATGTGGTGCCCTATGCCCACACTGCGGGCGAGCATCTGGGCGCGCTTAAACAGGCCCTTCCGTTTTCGCTGAGCGACGAGCAGGAGGCCGCATTCCAAGATATCCTGCATGACATGTGCGATGGCGGGCGCGTGATGAACCGTCTGCTGCTGGGCGATGTCGGTACCGGTAAGACCGCCGTTGCCGCCTGCGCGCTGGCTGTGGCTGCCGATAGCGGCACGCAGGCCTGCGTTATGGCGCCCACGGGCGTGCTGGCGCGCCAATATGCCGATAAGACCGGCCCTCTGCTCTCGCAGGCCGGCATGTCCTGGGCACTTCTGACGGGTGCCACGCCGGCCGCAGAGCGCGAGCGCATCCATGCACAGCTGGAATCGGGCGAGCTTGACGTGCTCTTTGGCACCCACGCGGTTCTTTCGGATAACGTTGCGTTCAAGCATCTGTCGCTCGTGGTCATCGATGAACAGCACCGGTTTGGTGTGGGCCAACGCAACGCCCTGCGCGCGAAGGGGCCGGGTGCCGATCTGCTCGTTATGACGGCGACGCCCATCCCGCGTACGCTGGCGCTTTCGGTCTACGGCGATCTGGACACGAGCATCATTCGCCATCGGCCCGTCCCTGGTGCTGGCGTGACGACACGCGTGCTCACCGAGTCGAGCCGTGACCTCGCCTATGGCGCCATCCGCGAGGCGCATGAAAAGGGTCAGCAGGCCTACGTGATTTGTCCGCTCGTGGAGCCGAGTGACTCGGCCGATGAGCTGGAAGACGTGCCCGGTATTGCTCGCGACGACGAGGGCCGCGTAACCGTCCCCGTGCCGCTGCACGATACGGCAACCGAGCTCGACCGACTGCGTCTTGCGTTGCCGGGGCTTACCGTCGAGCGCCTTCACGGCCGCATGCCGGCGGGGGAGAAGGACCAGGTTATCGATGCCTTCAAGCGTGGCGAGATTGACGTGCTCGTATCGACCACGGTGGTCGAGGTGGGCGTCGACGTGCCTAACGCCACCGTCATGGTCATCGAGAACGGCGAGCGCTTTGGATTGGCTGCCCTGCACCAGCTGCGCGGCCGCGTGGGCCGTGGCAGTGTGTCGGGCACGTGCCTGGTCATGACGCACTCCAAGGGCAACGGCGGCGCATCGGCGGCACAAGACCGTCTCCAGTCGCTCGAAAAGACCTCGGACGGCTTTACGCTCGCCCAGATGGACCTGCGCCTGCGCCATGAAGGCGAGATCCTGGGTTATCGCCAGCATGGTGGTGTGACCCTGCGCTTTGTCGACCTGGACGCCGACGAGGAGCTGATCGAGTGGGCCCATTTGGACGCGGTCGAGCTCTTGCGGTATGCTTGCAACCTTGACTCTGTGGCGACGCGTCCCTTGCGCGACGTGGTCGCCATGCGTTATCGACATATCTTTAAGGAGGTCAGCGGAGGATGAGAATCATCGGCGGCGAATGGCGCGGTCGTAAGATCGAGGAGCCCCGTGGTCGCGATGTCACCCGCCCCACGACTGATCGCGTGCGCGAGGCGTGCGCATCTATGGTCATGTCGGCATTCGACTTCGATCTGGACGAGGTCCGCGTGCTGGACGCCTTTGGCGGCTCCGGCGCCTTAGGGTTAGAGATGCTCTCTCGTGGGGCCCGCTCGCTTACGACGTTTGAGATCGATCGCAACGCCGCGCGGCTCATTACCAAGAATATCGAGTCGCTCTGCCGTGACCGTGCGCGTTGGCGCGTGGTCACGGGCGACATGCTGACGAGTGCCTCACGCGGTCGTGTACCGGGCGGCCCCTTTGATCTGGTCCTGCTCGACCCGCCCTATGCTTTTGGTGCCGAGCCGGTCGAGGAACTGCTGCAGAATCTGGCCCAGCAGGGTCTGCTTGCACCTGGCGCTTATGCCCTGTTTGAGCATGCCGCCGCCGATGCGGGCGCGCATCCGGCAGGCTTTGAGACTGTACGTGAGAAGCGCTACGGCATTACCTCGGTCGACCTGCTTCGTTGGGCCGGCGATGACGATGGTGAGGGCGATAGTGCCGGCGCAGATGCCGACAACAACGATGCCACGACGTTTCAGGAGGACGCCCATGAATGACACCATCAACCGCGTGATCGTCCCGGGCACCTTCGATCCCATCACGTTTGGCCATATCGACGTGATCCGCCGCGCCCGCCGCATCTTTCCCAGCGTTATCGTCGCTGTTGCCGAGTCGCAGGGTAAAAACGGTGTGGGCACCACGTTTATGCTCGATGAGCGCGTGGCGCTGGCCCGCGAGGCGCTCGGTGATATCGACGGCGTCGAGGTCCTGCCCTTTACCGGCCTCTTGGTCGACTTCGCTCGTGAGCAGGGGGCGGGGGCCGTGGTCAAGGGTCTGCGCGCCATGACCGACTTTGAGTATGAGCTGCAGCAGGCCGACCTTAACTATCGCCTGGATAGCGAGCTGGAGTCCATCTTTGTCATGAGTGCGCCGCAGTACGGCTATATCTCGAGCTCGGTCGTTCGCCAGATCGCCTCGCTCGGCAGTGACGTATCGACGTTTGTCCCGTCCAACGTGGTCGAAGCGCTCAAACATCGCTTTTCGTGACGTTTCTTATTGCCTGGTGGCATGTGGTAAACTAGCACGATGATATGTTACCTATGAAAGGAGACCGGATGCCGGGCGAGAATTTTCCTGGCGATAGGATCGTCAGCTTGGTCGATGAGCTCGAAGGGCTGATCGAGGAAGCCAAGCCGCCTTTCGGCAAGAACGCTCAGTTCAAGGTCATCGACGCCGACGTGTTCTTCAACATCCTCGACGAGATCCGCATGAGCTATCCCGAGGAGTGGCAGAAGTCCCGCCGTATCCTTAAGGAGCGCGAGGAGCTTATGGCTTCCGCCGCTGCTCAGGCCGATTCCATCATCGCCGACGCTCAGCAGCAGGCCCTCACCATTGCCGGTGAGCAGGAGATCGTCCGCCTTGCGCAGCAGCAGGCCGACGACATCCGCGATCGTGCCCAGCAGTACGAGCGCGAGACGCGTTATGCTGCCGAGGACTACGCAGAGCAGGTCTTTACGCACTTGGAGGAGAACCTCAAGAGCCTGACCGGCACCGTTACCCGTTGCCGTCAGCAGCTCAACGAGGGTGCCGCCCAGCAGAATGGTCAGTGGTAATGGCTGAGTTCCCGAGCGTTACCGTCGATCTTTCCGAGCAGCTCGAGTTTCCTGGAGATTCGTATCCGCTGACCGGTAAGGTCGATGTCGCCACCTACACGGTGGGCGAGAAGGAGTACCAGCTACAGGACGGCATCGACTACGACGTTGTCTTTACCAATGCCGGTACCGGTGTCTTGCTCACGGGCATGGTTCGCGCGCACGCCACCGGCGAGTGCGACCGTTGCCTGGAGCCCGCCTCGTTTGATATCGCCGGCGAGATCGAGGAGTTTTATCTCTTTGAGGAGCCCGAGGATCCCGAGGCCTACGAAGACGGCTACGAGCTCCTGGGCGAGGATCGCATCGTCGATCTGGGAGAGCCCATCAACGACGCGGTCGTCATGGACACGCCGTTCGTTGTCCTGTGCAAGCCCGATTGCCGCGGCCTTTGCCCCACTTGCGGTTGCAATCTCAACGTCGAGCAATGCGATTGCGCCGCCCAGGCAGAGGCAGAATGGGCCGCTGCCACGGAAAATCCATTTGCAGCATTGAAGAATCTCAAGCTCGATGAGTAAAACTGTGGTAGTATCGCTACTTGCGCGTAATCGCCACACTGGATAGTTCATAAGGAAGGTCACTATGCCCGTACCTAAACAAAAGCAGGGTCGTATCCGCACTCACACCCGTCGTTCCGCCAACATGAAGATCTCGGCTGCGGCTCAGTCCACGTGCCCCCGTTGCGGCGCTGTTAAGCTTCCGCACCACGTGTGCCCCAGCTGCGGTTTCTACAAGGACCGCGAGGTTATCGTTACCGAGTAACGGTATACTCTGGATGCGATGCCGTTCCAAATGGAACCACAATGGCCGGCTCAATGAGTCGGCCATTTTTGTATAAGGAGTATGTATATGAGTAACGTTCGCGTTTGTGTAGACGTTGTGGGCGGAGACGAGAAACCTCAGGTTGTTCTCGATGGTATCGAGGCTGCGCTTGCCGCCGATCCCGATATCGAGGTCTTGGCAGCTGGTCCCGCCGAAATCGTCAATCCCTTTGCCGCTTCCCATGCACGTGTTGAGGCCCTTGAGGCGCCTGACGTTATCGCCATGGATGACGATCCCATTCGCGCCGTGATGACCAAGCGTAAGTCGTCGATCGTGCTTTCTTGCCGCGCCATTAAGAAGGGTAATGCGGACGCGTTTTTCTCTGCCGGCTCCACCGGCGCCATGACCGCCGCTGCCACCGCCTACGTGACGCCGTTTAGGTATCAGGCCGAAGGCAAGAAGCAGCCGGTGCGCCCCTGTCTGACCAATGCGCTGCCCAATCGCGCCGGCGGTCTGACGGTGCTGTGCGATATGGGCGCCAACCCCGATGTCGAGGTCGATGACATGGTGCGTTTTGCTCAGATGGGTAGCGCCTATGCCCGCGTCGTCCTGGGCATCGAGCATCCCCGCGTGGGCCTGCTTGCCAACGGCACCGAGGACGAGAAGGGCTCCAACTTTACCAAGGCCTGCTTCCCGGCCATGAAAGCCGCCGTTCCCGGCTTTGTTGGTAACTGCGAGGGCACCGATCTTACGTCGGGCAATTTTGACGTCGTGGTCGCCGACGGCATGTCGGGCAACATCGCGCTCAAGGCCACCGAGGGCGCTGCCAAGTTTTTGCTGCAGGAACTCAAGGGTGCCTTTATGGCCTCGCTCGGCACCAAGATCGCCGCGCTGCTCATCAAAAAGCAGATGCGCGAGATTAAGGCCAAGCTATCTGGCGACGCCAAGGGCGGCGCGATTCTTCTGGGCCTGCGCGGCGTGGTCCTGATCGGCCATGGCGCCACCTCGGTCGAGGCTGTCAAAAACGGTACGCTCGCGGCGGCCGAAGCCGTGCGCGCCGGGCTGGTCGAGAATGTCGCCAACTCTATGGACGGTATCGTTTTATAAGAGCGAGTTAGAGCGCTGTTATGTGCTTCGCGGTGCACGTCGTGGGGTAGAATCAGAACCGTGTCTTGGTACCGCCCGGGCGGTACCATTCTTTTGGTATTCATGCACTATGAGAGGAAGCGCTATGGACCGCTCCGAAATCTTCGACAAGATCGCCGAGGTCGCTGCTGACGTTCTGGGCGTCGATGTTGCCGAAATTAGCGAGGAGACCACCTTTGACGACCTCGATGCCAACTCGCTCGAGCGCCTGCAGCTGGTTACGGCTATCGAGGACGAGTTCAACCTCGAGATCGATGACGAGACCCTGCTCTCGCTCAACTCTGTCGCCGACGCCGTCGACGCTATCGAAGCTGCCAAGGAGGCCTAAGTCTTGGCTTTATCCGACCGACTTACGCGCGCCCAGGAAATCCTGGGCCACGAGTTCAACAATAAGGTGCTGCTGCGCGCGGCGCTTACGCATCCCTCGGCCGTCGAAGGCCAGCCTGTCTCGGCAAGCTACGAGCGCTTGGAGTTTTTGGGCGATTCCATTTTGGGCGCTGTGGTCGCACGCTCCCTGTTTGAGTCCTATCCGGAGTTTGACGAGGGCAAGCTCACGCGCTTGAAGGTGTCGCTTGTTTCGGGCGCTACGCTGTCCGAGGTTTCTCACGAGCTGGGCATCGACGACATCATCATCTTTGGTGCCTCCGAGACCGGTACCGGTGCGCGCGGCCTGCATTCGGCCCTCGAGAACGTCTATGAGTCGCTCGTGGGCGCGCTGTACCTGGATGCCGGCTGGGATGCCGCGGCGGAGTTCATTCACCGTACGCTTAAGCCGCATTTGGCTTCCGAGCGTGCCGAGCATCCTGCGAACCCCAAGTCGTTTTTGCAGGAGTGCGTGCAAGCCGACGGTCACGAGCCCCCGGCGTATAAGCTCGTTGGCTCCGAGGGCCCGGCGCATGCGCCCACCTTTACCGCCGTGGTGTTGATCGATGGTATTCGTCAGGGTCGCGGCTTCGGCTCCTCAAAGAAGGAAGCCGAGGGAGCCGCTGCACTCGAGGCACTTGACCGCATGGGCTACACCACCAACGGCGTGATTCTCAACAAGAAGCCTGTTTAAGCGAGGAACCGTGTATCTCAAGTCCCTCACGCTCAAGGGGTTCAAGTCGTTTGCCGACCGCGCCCATATGACGTTTGAGCCGGGCCTGACCGTCATCGTCGGTCCAAACGGCTCGGGAAAATCGAACATCTCTGACTCGATTCTGTGGGTCCTGGGCGAGCAGAGCGCCAAGCAGCTGCGCGGCCAGGCCATGGAGGATGTCATCTTCTCGGGCTCATCAGCGCGCAAGCCGGTGGGTGTCGCCGAGGTTACGCTGGTGCTCGATAACTCGGACCATATGCTGCCCGTCGACTTTGACGAAGTCGCCATCACCCGTCGCATGTATCGCTCGGGCGAGAGCGAGTACCTCATCAACTCGAGTCCGTGCCGCCTGATGGACATTCAGGACATCCTGCACGATTCGGGCCTGGGTAAGGATACGCATTCCATCATCAGCCAGGGCAAGCTCGACGCCATTTTGCAGAGCCGCCCCGAGGAGCGCCGCGCCCTCATCGAGGAAGCCGCCGGTATTTCCAAGCACAAGCGTCGCAAGGAGCGTGCGCTCAAAAAGATCAAGTCGATGGATGAGCACCTGACCCGTGCCCGCGACATTAATAAGGAAATCGCCCGTCAGCTGCGCCCGTTGGAGCGTCAGGTCGATCGCGCGCGCAAGTACAAAGAGCTGTCCTCGCGCGCGAACGAGCTTACGCAGATGCTAGCCGTCGACGAGCTGCGTTCGCTGCAGTCGCAGTGGAACGACCTGGAGAGCCGCTCCAAGGAGGGCGCGGCCGAGCTTGAGCTTGCGCAGTACCGCTTGGGCGAAAAGGAGCGCGAGCTCGAGAAGCTCCAGGTCATGCTCGAGGAAAAGGGCCTGTTTGTGGGCGACCTGGGCGAGCAGCGCCGTCATATGCAAGATGTGGTCGGCCGCATTAACTCCGACATGCGCCTGCTCGAGGAAAAGGGCCACAACATGGTGTCGCGCCTGTCTGACATGCGCGGGCAGATTTCGAGCTCCGAGCATCAGCGACGTCGCGTGGTCGAGGAGCTCGAGGACGCGCGTGCGCAGCTTGAGGAAGTGACCGGTGCACACATGCAGGCCCAGGAGGACGTTGACGCCGCTGGTCCTGCCGCCGCTGAGCTCCACGAGCGGCGCGTGGCGCTCGACAATCAGATTTCGCAGCTTACGCGTGAGCAACGCGATGTTCAGCGCGTAGCCGATAACGCCGCGCTCGAGCTTGCCAAGGTGAAGGATTCCTTGAGCAATGCCGAGGTCGAGGACAACATGTATGCCTCGCGCCTGGAGCAGATTGACGAGCAGCTCGAGGAGGTCACGGCCTCGCTCGAGAGCCGTCGCGACCGCGCCGAGGAGCTTGAAGGCGCTCTTGAGGAAGTGCGCCAGGCTCAGGTTGATGCGCGTGAGGCCACCGAGACGGCACGCGCGGCCCTGAAGGACCTGCGTAATCGTGAGAGTGAGGCGCGCAACAAGCTGTCCGAGGTGCGCTCGGAGCTTGCCAGCCAAAAGAAACTCGATGCCCGCATGGCCGACAGCTCGCCGCTCGTGAGCCGTCTGGTGGGTGCGCTGGGCGACGATGTCTTGGGTCGTCTGGGCGACGTGCTGGAGGCCCCGCGCGAGCTTGAGGGCCTGGTTGAGCAATTGCTCGCCGGCGATATCGATGCGCTGCTGTTTGATGACGCCGCCACGCTTGAGCGTGCCGGTCGTGCGGCTCTGGACCAAAAGAAGGCCTCGGGCGAGGCACTGCTGGTGGCGCGCGGCGTGAGCGGCTTTACCGCCGCTGTGGGCGCCTCCGGTACCCGTCTGGTTGATCGTCTGTCCGTGCGCGCAGGCTACGGACCCGTCGTCGAGGCGCTGCTCGGCGGCTATTACGTGGTCGATGACTTGGCTGCCGCGCTGGCTGCGCCTGTCGTTGACGGTGTGACCTATGTGACTCCCGATGGCGCCCGCGTAAGCTGTGGCGGCCTGGTGCGTGTGGGCCTCGATGCCGGCGAGGCGTCGGGTGCTCTGGAGCGTAAGCGTCGCATTCGCGAGCTGGAGGGGCTTGAGCCCGATTTGGCCGCTGTGTTTGAGCATGTGTCGGATCAGGTCATCGAGGCCAATGCGGCCGTTGAGGAAGCGCGTGCCGCTGAGGGCGATGCCGCCGGCGAGATCGCCCGTCTTGAGGGCGAGCGCCGCTCGCTGCTCTCCGAGATCGGCCGCTTGGAGCAAAGCGCCAACAATGCCGAGGTCGAGCGCGTGCGCATCTCCAAGCGCCGCGAGCAGGCCTCCGAAGCCGTTCGCGCTGCGCGCCCGCGGGTTGATGAACTCACCCGTTCGCGTGACGAGGCCCGCGCGCAGGCAAGTGATCTGGGCTTGCAGATTGCCGAGGCCAACGACGAACTCGACCGCGTTCGCCGTGACGATTCCGAGGCTTCCGGCAAGCTCGCCGACGCCAAGGTTCGCCTAGCCCAGACGAGCGAACGCCTGCGTTCGCTGAAGGGCCGCGTGCCCGACCTGGAGCATCGTCTTGAGGGCATCGACCGTCGTATCCGCGGAACACGCCAGGCTTCGCGCTCGCTCGAGCTGCTGCGCCTGCGCGTCGACCCCATGCACGAACGCTATTCTGCCCTGTTGGAACGCGCGTCGGATTGGGCAGCGCGCCTGCGTGACCAGGCCTCTTTGGAGGAGGCGGACTCCGCTTCGCTCAAGAAGACCATCGAAGACGCCAAGGCCGAGGTCGCTCGTGCCAAGGAGCGGGTCGATGCCGCCACGGCGACGCAAAACGAGTTCAAGGTCGCACGCGGCAAGCTCGAGGTGCAGGTCGAGGCTGCCATCAAGGCCATTACCGCCGATGGCACGACGGTGCTCGAGGAAGCGCTCATGCTTCCCGCGCCCACCGATCGCGACGCCGCCGAGCGCGAGCTTAACCAACTCGTGCGCCAAATCAACAACCTGGGTCCTGTGAACCAAGTCGCCATGGAGGAGTACGAGCAGCTCAAGCGCCGTGCCGATTACATCGAGGAGCAACTTGCCGATCTGGAGAGCGCGCGCAAGGCGCTCACCAAGATCACGGTGGCCATTGATCGCAAGATGCGCAAGGCGTTTCTGGTGACGTTTGAGAAGGTCGACGCGAACTTCCGCGAGATCTTTGCCATGCTCTTCCCGGGCGGTCAGGCTCATCTGGAGATGACCGATCCAGAGCATCCTGCCGAGACGGGCATTGAGGTTGTGGCGCAGCCGCGCGGCAAGCGCATTACCAAGATGATGCTCATGTCGGGTGGCGAGAAGAGTCTGACGGCGCTCGCCTTGCTCTTTGCCGTGTACCGCACGCGCACGGTGCCGTTCTATGTGCTGGACGAGGTCGAGGCGGCGCTCGATGACGCCAACCTGTCCAAGCTCATCGGAGCCCTCGATGTGCTGCGTTCCGATACGCAGCTCTTGGTTATCTCGCACCAGCGCCGTACTATGGAGGATGCTGACGTCCTCTATGGCGTTTCGATGCAAGCCGACGGCGTCAGTCGCGTCGTCTCGCAAAAACTCGATCGCGAAACCGGAAAGGTCGTGAATGCATAATGGGATTCTTTGACGCTCTCTCGCGCGGACTTGAGCGCAGTCGCGAGGCCCTCAACGAGGTCTTTTACTTTGGCGGCGAGGTCGACGAGGATTTTTGGGAGGACCTGGAGGACACCCTCGTCATGGGTGACATGGGCGCCGAGGTCGCCATAAAGGTCTCCGATGACCTGCGTGATGCCGCGGCTAAGAAGAACCTCAAGACCGCCCCGCAACTCCGTCGCGCCCTGGCCGAGCAGCTTGAGCAGCACTTTGTGCCCATCGAGCGCGATCCGTTCTCCGATACGCCGAGCTGCGTGCTGTTTGTGGGCATTAACGGTGCCGGCAAGACCACGACGGTCGGTAAGATCGCGAGCGCCATGGCCGCCCGCGGCAAGAACGTCGTGATCGGTTCGGCCGATACCTTCCGCGCTGCCGCTATCGAGCAGCTCGATGTGTGGGGCCAGCGCGCTGGCGTCCCCGTCATCAAGCGCGACCGCGGCTCCGACCCGGCAAGTGTTTGCTACGACGTGCTCGACGAGGCCGATAAGCGTGGCAGCGACCTGGTGCTTATCGATACCGCCGGCCGCCTGCACACGAGCCCCGAGCTCATGCGCGAGCTTGCCAAGGTGGTCAACGTGACGCGCAAGCGCGCCGCCAATATGGCCGCCGGTCCCATGCCGGTCTCGGTTGTCCTCGTGATCGATGCCGCGACGGGCCAAAACGGCCTCAACCAGGCGCTCGAGTTTAACGAGGCGCTTGGCCTGGACGGTATTATCATGACAAAGCTCGACGGCACGGCAAAGGGCGGTATCGCCATGGCCGTGGCCGAGAAGCTCAAGCTTCCCATCCTGCGCATCGGCGTGGGCGAGCAGGTCGATGACCTGCAGGAGTTTAATGCCAAAGATTTCTGCCGCGCCCTGGTGGGCGAGTCCAACTAAGGAGTGACTAGTGTTTGATTCTCTGAGCGATCGCCTCAACGACACATTTGACCGCCTGCGCGGCAAGGGTAAGCTGACCGAGGCCGATATCACCTCTGCCATGCGCGACATTCGCATGGCGCTGCTCGAGGCCGACGTCAACTTTAAGGTCGTCAAGGAGTTCGTCGCCAAGACCAAGGAACGCTGCATGACCGCAGAGGTCATGGAGTCGTTGTCGCCGGCGCAAAACGTCGTCAAGATCGTGCTCGACGAGCTTACCGAGATGCTCGGCTCCACCGAGAGCAAGCTCGTCTTTAGCAACCGCATCCCCAATGTCATCATGCTCGTGGGCCTGCAGGGCTCCGGTAAGACCACGGCGGCCGTAAAGCTGGCCTACCTGCTCAAGAAACAGGGCCGCTCGCCGTTGCTCGCTGCGTGCGACGTCTACCGTCCCGCCGCTGCCGACCAGCTGGCCACGCTCGGTGGCGAGATCGGCGTGCCGGTCTTCCGCGGTGACGGTGCGCATCCGGTCGACATCGCCAAGGGCGCCATCCAGGAGGCCGTCGACCACCTGCGCGACGTGGTCATCGTCGATACCGCCGGTCGCCTGCAGATCGACGAGCAGATGATGCAGGAGGCCGTGGACATCAAGAAGGCCGTCAAGCCCGATCAGGTGCTGATGGTCGTCGATGCCATGACCGGCCAGGATATTGTCAACGTCGTCTCGACCTTCGCCGAGCGCACCGACTTTGACGGTGTGATCATCTCCAAGCTCGACGGCGATGCCCGTGGCGGCGGCGCGCTTTCCGTGCGCCAGGTGACCGGCAAGCCCATCAAGTTTGTGAGCATGGGCGAGAAGCCCGATTCGCTGGAGCCGTTCTATCCCGACCGTATGGCCAAGCGCATCTTGGGCATGGGTGATGTTGTCGGCATTATCGAGAAGGCCCAGGAGGCCGCCGATGCCGAGCAGCTCGAGGCCGCCGAGCGCATGCTGCGCGAGGGCTTCACCATGAACGACATGCTCGACCAGATGAAAGCCGTCAAGAAGATGGGCGGCATGAAGGGCATTCTGGGCATGCTCCCCGGTGGCCAGCGTGCGCTTAACCAGATGGGTGGCAACCTGGACGAAGGTATCTTCGATAAGAACGAGGCCATCATCATGTCGATGACCAAGGAGGAGCGCCTGCGTCCCTCCATCATCAACGGCCAGCGCCGCGCGCGTATCGCCAAGGGCTCCGGTGTGACCCCCACCGAGGTCAATAGCCTTATGAAGCAGTGGGGCGAGATGAATAAGATGATGGGCCGCATGCGCACGATGGCCAATCAGGCGCAGGCCGGCGGCAAGAAGGGCAAGAAGGGTAAGAAGGGCAAAAAGATGCGCATGCCCAATATTCCCGGTCTGGATGCCATGGGTCTGGGCGGCATGGGCGGCCTGGGAACGGGCGGTCCTAAGTCCGATATGGACCTGCTGCGCCAGATGGAAGCGCAGATGCGTAATAAGAAATAGTGCTGTAATTCCAGCTTGATATGGCAAAGGCCACTCGGAAGCTACCGGGTGGCCTTTGTTGTTGGCTTTTGTTGTTGGGTTGCGTTCAGTGTCGCGCCCCGAGTTCGCGGTGCCGTGCCGTTAGTGGCAGCCGCAGCCCTCTTGGCCCTCGTGCTCGTGATGGCCGTGGCAACCGCAGGATCCGCCGTGCTCATGGATGTGCTCGTGGTCGTGGCCATGGCAGTCGCAGGTGGCCTCGCCGGTCTGCGCGAGCGTGCCGGCAATGAGTGCCTCGACGCAAGCGTCGCAGCTGCCCTGGGCACCTGCGTATACCGTGATGCCGGCTTGAGCAAGCGCGTTGATAGCGCCACCGCCGATGCCGCCGCAGATGAGCGTATCCACGCCGCCGTTGGCGAGCAGGCCCGCCAGGGCGCCGTGACCGGTGCCGCCGGTGCCCACGACCTGCTCGTTGAGCACCTTGCCGTCCTGAATGTCGTAGATCTTGAACTGCTCGCTGCGGCCAAAGTGCATAAAGATGTTGCCGCTGTCGTACGTGGTTGCCACCCTCATGGTGTCGACCTCCTTTGCTGGCCATGCGGCCGTTGTCGTGGCGATGGGGGAGTATGCGATATTGCCGCCCTCGATGACAATCGCCCGTCCATTGACCAACGCGTTTGACACCTTGCGATGCGCGCGGCTGCAGATTGCCGCCACCGTGGCGCGGGCAATGCCCATGCACTGGGCGACTTCCTCCTGATTGAGGCCTTCCAGGTCGCATAGGCGCAGGACCTCGAGCTCGTCGACTGTCATATCGATGGCGTCTCCGCTGGCAAGGCCGTCTGGGGTAAAGCCGCGATATTCGGGGATGATCCCAACACGGCGCAATTTTTCGCGTCTTCCTGCCATGCGCACTCCTTTTCTGACATATGTCAACAATAGAATAGCGAACGTGCAGATTTGCGCAAGGAATTTCTGTCATATGTCAGAAAATGAGCGCTTAAGTTTGGGCTGTGGGGCCGCGTGCGCCTGGGCTACAATGAATCTCGCTTGTATGCGACTGACAGGAGGGTCAATGAGCAAGGCTGATCAACAGTTTGTAACCATGTGCCGCGATATTCTGGACCATGGCACCACCACCGAGGGCCAAAAGGTCCGCCCGGTGTGGGAGGATGGCCCCCCTGCCTATACCATTAAAAACTTTGGTGTCACGGCGCGCTACGACCTGCGTGAGGAGTTCCCGGCGCTTACCCTGCGTCGTACGGCCCTCAAATCTGCCATGGATGAGATCTTGTGGATCTATCAGAAGAAGTCCAATAACGTGCATGACCTCAATAGCCATATTTGGGACGAGTGGGCCGACGAGACCGGCTCCATCGGCAAGGCCTACGGGTACCAAATTGGCCAGAAGAGCCATTATTCCGAGGGCGACTTTGACCAGATGGATCGCGTACTGTACGACCTCAAGCACACGCCATATAGCCGTCGCATTATGACGAACACCTATGTGTTTAGCGATTTGTCCGAGATGCACCTGTATCCGTGTGCCTACAGCGTGACGTATAACGTCACGCAGCGTCCGCAGGACGACAAGCCGACGCTTAACATGATTCTCAACCAGCGCAGCCAAGACATTTTGGCTGCGAATAACTGGAACGTGTGCCAGTACGCAATTCTGCTCATGATGGTTGCGCAGTCGGTCGATATGATTCCCGGTGAGCTGCTGCACGTGATCGCCGATGCCCACATTTACGACCGTCATGTCGATATCGTCCGCGAGCTTATCGAGCGTCCGCAGTTTGCCGCGCCCAAGGTAACGCTTAACCCCGATGTGCATGATTTCTACGCGTTTACGACCGACGACCTGATCGTCGAGGGCTATGAGCACGGTCCGCAGGTAAAGAACATCCCCATTGCGGTGTAGGTGACGCGCATGACGTGTAAGCTTTCTGCCATTGTCGCCGTGTGCGATGACTGGGGTATTGGGTGCGAGGGCGACATGGTGGTGTCCAATCGCGCCGACATGCGCCATTTTGTGGCGTGCACCAAAGGTTGCCCGGTCATTATGGGGCGCAAGACGCTGCTTAGTTTTCCCGGCGGGCGACCGCTCAAGAATCGCCGCAATATCGTGCTCACCCGCGACGAGAGCTTTGCTGCCGAGGGCGTCGACGTTGTGCATAGCATCGACGAAGCGCTCGCCGCGGTGGCCGATGAACCTGTTGCGTGGGTGATTGGCGGCGGCGAGGTATATCTACAGTTTTTGCCTTATTGCGTGGAGGCCGAGGTTACGCATAACCATTGCGTGCATAACGTGGATACGTACTTTCCCGATTTGGATGCCGATCCCGCGTGGGAGATTGCGCGGCGTTGCGGTGTTGCCACGATTGCCGCGGGCGAGGGTGACGAGGGTCTCGATTATGAGTTCGTGACGTATCGTCGCGTTGAGGCGTAAATCGTCTGGCGTGAACGGTATCATCGGATTATTTGAATGCATGGGGCGGCGCTTAGCGTCGCCTCGTTTGGTATAGATGCGCTGTAAAGAAAGGTGCGGGCTGGCTGCTATGACTGATGCCGTTGAGGTTCTGCGAATTGATTCGCTCGAGGACGAGCGGCTCGATGCCTACGTGCGACTGACCGAGCGTGAGCTGCGCTGCGTGCTAGAGCCGCAAAAGGGCATCTTTATCGCCGAGAGTGCCAAGGTTATCGAGCGCGCGGTGCGTGCCGGATATCAGCCGGTGAGCTTTCTTTTGGGCGAACGCTGGCTCGACCAGATGATGCCGCTGTTTGAGCGCCTGGTTGTGCGCGAGGGCGCAGGTCCGGTTCCTGTGTTCGTGGCTTCCATGGAACTCATGGAGCAGCTGACGGGCTTTAACGTGACGCGCGGTGCGCTCGCGGCGTTTCGTCGCCCGCGGCAGATTCCGGTTGATGAGTTCTTGGGTGGCGTCGTCGAGGCGGCGGGGGAGCGCCCGGTGCGCGTGTGCGTGCTCGAGGGTATTGTCGACCACACGAACGTGGGTGCGATTTTCCGCTCGGCCGCCGCGCTCAATGTCGACGGTATTTTGGTCAGTCCGACGTGCTGCGACCCGCTGTACCGTCGCTCGGCCCGCGTGAGCATGGGCACGGTGTTTCAGGTGCCGTGGACGCGTATTGGCAGCGAGGCTCGTGTGTGGCCGCACGATGGCCTGGCGGCACTGCACGAAGCCGGTTTTTCGTGCGCTGCGATGGCGCTGACGGACGACTCCGTTTCGCTGGACGATCCTGCGCTGCAGGAGGTTGATCGCCTGGCGATCTTTATGGGCACCGAGGGTGCCGGCCTGGGCGCTAAGACTATCGCGGGCTGCGACCGAGCCGTGCGCATTCCGATGGCGCACGGGGTCGATTCGCTCAACGTGGCCGCGGCGAGTGCCGTCGCCTTTTGGCAGCTGTGCCCGCACGTGAGCAACGAGTATCACTACCAGCCGGGGCTGTATCACTAGGCAGATAGTTTGCACCGGGCTCTGACTCGGGGTGTTTCGGTCGACGTCGGTCGGTGCTAAGCTGCAATTAGCTTAGGTCTTTAATTACTGTTTTGTCGGTTGACGTACGCTTTTGGGGAGGGCGTGTGGCTAAGAAATCTACGGCTATCGATGTAACGCAGGGTGTTATTTGGCAGCAGCTGCTTTCGCTGTGCGTTCCCATCTTTTTTAGTTCGTTTTTTCAGCAGGCCTACACGCTTATCGGTACCTATATCGTCGGTCAGTTTGGCGGCAAGCTCGCGCTAGGTGGCATTCAAGCTACGATGGTGCTCACCGAGCTCTGCATTGGCTTTTGCGTTGGCGTCGGCGCCGGCTGCGCGGTCATTACCGGTCAGTATTTTGGTCAGCACGATGATGAGCGACTGAGCCGTTCGGTCCATACGGCCATGACGCTCGCGCTGGTGGGCGGTATCGTTTTCTCGATTCTTGGCATAGTGTTCGTTGAGCCCATGCTGGTACTTATGAACACTCCGCATGAACTTTTGGCCGAGGGCGTGGCCTATGCTCGTTGCTATTTTGCCGCCATGGTTGCGGCGCTGCTGCTCAATATGGGAACGGCACTGCTGCGCGCCGTGGGCGACACGCGCGGGCCTGCTGTGATCATCGCTTCCGGCTGCCTTGTTAATGCGGTGCTGGATGTCATCTTCGTTGCCGTGCTTCATATGGAGGCTCTGGGCTGCGGCATCGCGGTGGCGCTGACCATTTCTCCAACGCCACGATGATCGTGATTCGTATGATGCACGCACCGGGTGCGTGGCGGCTTTCACTGTCCAAACTCGGCATTGATCCTGGCATTTGTAAGAGCATGATCTCGTGTGGTCTGCCGCTTGGCTTTCAGTCTGCTGCGTATTCGATTTCCAACGTTTTGATTCAGGTGTCGGTCAACTCGTTTGGTGCCGATGTCACCACGGCGTGGGGTCTTTCGGGCCGCTTAGATGGCATTGTCTGGATGGTTACCGAGGCGCTCGGCGTGTCGATCACCACGTTCTCGGCACAGAACTTTGGCGCGCGCAACTACGAGCGCATGCGCAAGGGCTACCATACGTCGCTCGTGCTGTCGTTTATACTCATTGGTGGCCTGTCTGCCGTGCTGCTGGTGTTCTCGGGTCCGTTGTCGCGTCTGTTTGTCGACGATGCTTCGATTTCGGCGTACACCACGACGATTCTTCATTTCATCGCGCCGTTCTACGCGATCTTCTCGATTATCGAAAACGCGTCGGGCTCCATTCGCGGTGCCGGCGTGAGCTTGCAGCCCATGCTGCTCACGATTTTCGGCACCGTCGTGCTCAGGGTGATCTGGGTGTTTGCGATTATGCCGTTCGATCCGTCGCTTGAGCACCTGCTGCTGGTTTACCCCGTAACTTGGCTTATCACGGCCACGATGTTCACCATCTACCACCACAGCGGCAACTGGCTAGGCCGCGCCACCGCTTAGCCAGTTGGGACGTCCCCAATGGCTAGTATTCGATGCCTTGGCGGGCTAGGAGGCCTTCGTCGAAGTCGTGTTTGACGGGGCGCATTTCGGTTACTAGGTCTGCAAGGTCGGCGAGGAGCAGCAAGCCGCGGCCGGTGAGCACGAGCTCCGTAGTGGCGGGCTTTATCGCGATCAGCGCTTCGACATCCTCTCGCGTCACGAAGCCGCGGCGCATCGCTTCGCCGAGTTCGTCCAGAATGAGCACGTCGACCTGCGAGATCTGTTCGCGTGCAAGTTCCATGATCTGCTCGGCGCAAGCCTCGGGCGTGTCACGGTCGGCCTGTACAATGCGCAGTCCCAGGTGCGGTGCGGCATCGTGTTCGGCGCAGTGCAGCTTCTTGGCAAACTGCAGCATGAGTACGTCGAGCCCATAACCCGTGGCGCGCATCGCCAGTCCCAGCGCAGCCGTGGTTTTGCCCTTGCCGTCGCCCGTGTAGATCTGAACCTTGCCGACTTCCAGTGATGCCATCTCTGTCCTTTCGTGGCCGGCGTCGGTTTATCGCCGTCCGGGTTGGGTATTCTAGATAGCATTATCAACCCCAGTAGATGGAGTTCAAGCAGATGGAGATGGATGACAACAAACGTAGACGGAATATGATCCTCTACGTGCTCATCGCCTTCGTCGTCTACCTCGTGCTCTCGACCGTTCTGTTCCCCAACATCGGTCACACGCAGCAGATTACGAAGACCGATTACTCGACGTTTGTCAAAGCGCTCGATAAGAAGAGCGTCGACAAGGTCGAGTACAACACGGACGATTACACGATTTATTACACCAAGAAGGGCGAGGACGAGAACATCGCCTACAAGACGACCGGTGTGCCGAATGACGCGGGCTTTACCGATCGTGTGCTTGAATCCGGTGCGTCCCTGGAGTCGGTCGTTCCCGATAAAAACTCGGGTCTGATGACCTACTACCTGCTCACGCTCATCCTTCCCATGGCGATTTTCTTCCTCATCGGTTGGTGGCTCAACCGCCGTATGAAGAAGGCTATGGGTGATGACGGCCCGTCGATGAACTTTGGCGGCGGTGGCTTTGGCGGCGGTGGACTGGGTAAGTCCGGCGCTCGCGTTATCGCCTCCAAGGATGTGGGCGTGACCTTTAAGGATGTTGCTGGCCAGGAAGAGGCCAAGGAATCCCTCAAGGAGGTTGTCGACTTTCTGGAGAAGCCGCAGCGCTACGAGGAGATCGGCGCCAAGCTGCCGCGCGGTGCTCTCCTTGTTGGCCCTCCGGGTACCGGTAAAACCCTGCTCGCCAAGGCCGTTGCCGGCGAGGC
>CAJMRP010000004.1 GCA_905215765.1 uncultured bacterium | reverse complement strand
CACCTACGTTCTGGAGAACGAGCACAAGCTCCGCGGCATCGTCATCACCCACGGCCACGAGGACCACACGGGTACGATCCCGTACCTTCTGAAGGATCTCGATCGCCAGGTTCCCATCTATGCGACCAAGCTCACACTCGGCCTCATCGAGGGAAAGCTCGCCGAGCATCGCATCAAAAACGCCAAGCTCGTTGAAATCAAGCCCGGCCAGCAGGTGAAGATGGGCTGCTTCACGACGGAGTTTTTCGCCGTGAACCACTCGATTCCCGGCGCCGTGGGCGTGTTTCTGCAGAGCCCGGCGGGCAACGTGCTGCATACCGGCGACTTCAAGCTCGACCAGACCCCGATCGACGGTGTTCACTTCGACTTCGGAGCGCTTGCGCGCTACCATGAAATCGGCGTCGACCTCATGATGAGCGACTCGACGAATGCCACGAACCCGAACTTCACGCCTTCCGAGGCTGAAGTGGGCAAGACGTTGCGTCCCATTATTGAGAACGCCAAGGGTCGCGTCATTATCGCGAGTTTTGCAAGCCATATCCATCGCCTGCAGCAGATCTGCGACGCCGCCCGCAAGTGCGGCCGCAAGGTCGTCGTGACCGGTCGTTCCATGCTCACCAACACCCGCGTGGCGCGCGAGTTGGGCTACCTCAACATCGACGATGCCGATATCATTGATGCCTTCGATATCGATAACCTGCCCGACGACAAGATCGTCGTCATGTGCACCGGTTCGCAGGGCGAGCCGCTGTCGGCGCTGTCCCGCATGGCCAACGGCGAGCACAAGACGCTCTCCATCCACGAGGGCGATACCGTCATCCTCTCGGCAACTCCCGTTCCCGGCAACGAGAAGGCCGTTCAGCAGGTCGTCAACAGCCTGGCCAAGCTTGGCTGCGACGTCTGGGATAAGTCCCGCGCCCTCGTTCACGTCTCGGGGCACGGCAGCCAGGAGGAGCTCAAGCTCCTGATGGCCATGGCCAAACCCACGTACTTTATGCCGGTTCACGGTGAGGCCGTGCATCTGCGCGCTCATGCCCAGCTCGCCCGCAAGATGGGCATCAAGGACGATCATATCTTTATCCTCGATAACGGCGACACGCTCGAGATGCGCGGTGGTATTGTCAAGCGCGGTACGCCTGTCGAGTCCGGCGTCGTCTACGTCGACGGCCTGCGTATCGGCGATACCGACCCCATCGTCTTGCGCGATCGCCAGAAGCTCGCCAACGACGGTATGGTTACCGCTGTTGCCATTGTCTCGCTCAAGCACAAGAAGATCGAGGCCATCGAGTTCTCGGGGCGCGGCGTCTCGTTTGCCATCGACGACCAGTTCTCCGAGGATGCCTCCGCGTC
The DNA here is from genome assembly GCA_905215765.1 of uncultured bacterium. Classification (GTDB taxonomy): domain Bacteria; phylum Actinomycetota; class Coriobacteriia; order Coriobacteriales; family Coriobacteriaceae; genus Collinsella. The sequence continues at coordinate 32,588 of CAJMRP010000004.1, read as the reverse complement.
CATTATGAAGACGATCGAGAAGGGTAAGTTCAGCTTTACGAGCAGCGGTTCCGATGCCATTCGCAAGGCCGTGCGCGATTCGCTCTCCAACTTCATTTGGAGCCGTACGCACACCCGTCCGATGATCATCCCGGTCGTCATGGAGGTTTAGTTTGGCGCACGGATCTGCACAAAACGCCAAAGGCAATAAAGCCAACAACCAACCGGCATCTGCTAAGGGTGCCGGTTCCCATCTGCGTGCCAATAAGGGCCACGAGGCGGACTTCGACGATTTTGAGCCCCTGGTCGAGCCCTCGGCCAACCGCGATATTGCCGGCGTGGTCATCGCCGTTTTGGCGATTGCGTCCTTCATTGCCGTGATTTCTCCGGCAACAGCACCCGTTACGGCTGCGGTTGCCGGTTTCTACCACCTGGGCTTTGGTCTGGGCGCCTACGTGCTGCCGATCGTCATTTTGCTGTTTGCCGCCACGCTCTTTTTAGGTGAGGACTCGCCGCTCAACATTCGCTCGGTCGCGGGCGGAGCCGTGGTCTTTATCGCCGTCGTCTCCATTCTTTCGCTGATGGTGCCGGGTACGAGCGACTCGTGTGACCTTATGTTTACGCCGCAAAATCTGTCCGCCTCGGGTGGCTACATCGGTGCGTTTATTGCGAGTGCGCTGCAGAATGCACTGGGTAAGCCTATCGCGATGGTGGTCCTGTTGGGTCTGGCCGTCGTTGGTTTTGTCATCATCGGCTTTTCGGTGGGCGGCGTGCTGCGCTCTGCTCGCGACCGTGCGGCCGATTTTGCCGAGCGCCGTCGTTCCGACGTCAACGCGAGCCCGTGGGGTGACGACGAAGCCCTGTCGGTGCCCGGCGTTGCCCGTCCGCACTTGAGCATTCTTCGTCAAAAGGGCTCCGATGCTGCCGTGACCACGGTTATGGGCAACGATGTGGACCCGGTTTTGGACGATGACGATGAGGACGATGACCCGTTTGTCGACGTGTCCGAGGCCGTGGAAGCTGAGCGGGCCAAGACCACACTGTTGCCGCGCCGCCATGCAAAGAAGGGCAAGGCTGCGCCCAAACTCAACACGAGCGAGCCCGACCCGTCTTGGTCCGATAGCGAGATTGAGCTCACCGAGGGCGATGACGAGGATGACGAGGCTCCGATTGAGACCGCAAAGACAACTTTGCTGTCGCGTTGCCATGCAAAGCGCGACCAGGTAACCGGTCAGCTTTCGATGGAAGACGACCCCGATAAGATCGACGAGTCCGAGCCGCCGTTTGCCGTGAATCCTTTTTCGGCTGCACCTCAGATTCCCGACTTCTTGAAGCATCCCAAGGTTGCCGATGCGCCTGCCTCGAGTGCTGTCGAATCGGCTGCGGTTAGCGATGGGGGAGCGGACGGCGGCGCCGCAGATAACGAGGGCGAAGAAGAGGACGGCCTCAAGCTTCCGCCGCTCGAAATCCTGCATGCCAACCCGCAGTCGGCTTCCGCCGCGTCTTCGGACAAGGAGCTGGAGCAGACCGCCGAGTCACTGCAATCCACCTTGCTTGAGTTTGGCCGCAGTGCCCGCGTGGTCGGCTGGATCGCCGGCCCAACGGTGACGACCTTTAAGCTGCAACCTGGCGAGGGCGAGCGCGTGAGCAAGATTTCGAGCCTTGAGGACGATATCGCGCTTTCGCTCGCTGCCCAGTCGGTGCGTATCTTTGCCCCGATCCCCGGCACCTCGCTCGTGGGCATCGAGATCCCCAATCGCAAGCGCCAGAACGTCAACCTGGGCGACGTGCTGCCCTATGTGAAGGGCGGTCCGCTCGAGCTCGCAATCGGGCGCGATGCCGAGGGCACGCCGGTCGTCGCCGACCTTGCCAAGATGCCCCACCTGTTGATCGCCGGTACCACGGGTTCCGGTAAGTCGGTGATGATCAATTCCATCATCACGACTCTGCTCATGCGTGCTCTTCCCGAGGACGTTCGCCTGATCATGGTCGACCCCAAGCGCGTCGAGCTTGCGGGCTATAACGGTCTGCCGCATCTTTACGTGCCTGTAGTGACCGAGCCCAAGCAGGCCGCGAGCGCTCTGCAATGGGCCGTGTCCGAGATGGAGCGTCGCCTGAAGGTCTTCGAGCGCCTTAACGTTCGTAAGATTTCGACCTATAACGAAAAGCAGGCCGCCGGCGAGTTTGAGCATTACGACAACCCGCCGCAAAAGATGCCCTACTTGGTCATCATCATTGACGAGCTCTCGGACTTGATGATGGTCGCCGGTAAGGATGTCGAGGCCTCGATCGTGCGTATTGCTCAGCTGGGCCGTGCCGCCGGTATCCACCTTATCGTTGCCACGCAGCGCCCGAGCTCCAACGTGGTGACGGGCCTCATTAAGGCCAACATCACCAACCGTATCGCCTTTAACGTTGCCACGGGCATCGACTCGCGCGTCATCATCGACCAGATGGGTGCCGAAAAGCTCACCGGTTTGGGCGACATGCTGTTCTCCAAGGTCGACTGGGGCAAGCCTCGCCGTATCCAGGGCTGCTTTGTCTCGGACGATGAAATCAACGAGATTGTCGAGTTCGTCAAGTCGCAGAGCGAGCCCGACTACCACGAGGAGATCCTGTCTGCCGTGGCGCCCGCTTCTATGTCCATGGCGGGTGGCAGCGGCATTGTCCGCACCGGAGTCGCCGAGCCGCAAGACGATGATCCGCTCATTTGGGAAGCCGCCCATATTGTGGTGGAATCGCAACTTGGCTCCACATCTGGCCTGCAACGTCGTCTGAAGGTTGGCTATGCGCGTGCCGGGCGTATTATGGATATGCTGGAAGAAAAGGGTGTCGTCGGCCCGCCCGACGGTTCCAAGCCGCGCGAGGTCCTGTTGGACGAGGAGGGGCTTGCCGCGCTGGAGTCTGTCGACGCCGAGATGGCACGTGAAGATCGTGAGTTTGGAGGATTCTGATGGCTGCACGCTTTGGTGACATGCTGCTCGAGCAGCGTCGCCGAATGGGCCTTTCCATTCAGCAGGTCGCCAACACCATCAAAATCAGGCCGCAGATCATCGAGTTTTTCGAGACCGGTAACTTTGCTTCGATGCCGCCGCGCGGCTATGCGCAGGGCATGATTTCGAGCTATGCTCGCTTTTTGGGCCTCAATCCGCGCGAGGTCGTTAATGCCTACTTTGACGACCTGATGGCATACGAACGCGAGACGTCCCAGCAGGGCGGTCGTTTTCAGGACGCCGCCGGCTACGTCAATTCGCGCTCCTCGGTCGATAACGGGCGCTTCCTGATGGTTCAGGGCGGTCGTTCGACCCGCTATGGACAGCGTCCTCAGCAGGCCGGTTATATTACCGAGACGGGTTCGGGCGAGGAGATTCGCTCGCAGCGTGACCGGTTCCGCAGTACGCCGATGCCCGAGGACCGTGCACTTCCCGCTGCCCGCGGTGTGGCGCGTGACCCTCGTGTCGGCTATGGCGACGGCGGCTATTCCGATCGCGGTTACCGTGGTGCCTCTATGGGACGCTCTCGCGGTGGCTATGCGGATACCGATACCACGCAGGTGACGCCGCGTCTTCGCTCTCAATCACAGCCGTATAGCCAGCGCTCTTCGGCTTCGCGTTCGGGCCAGCGTGGCTATCAAGGCCGCGGTGAGCTTGCGCCCCGCTCGGGTCAGCGCAGCCTTCAGGGCCAGGGCGGCTATCGCGGCCGTTCCGATAGCAATCGCGGTCGTATGCCTCGGGGAGGCGGCCGCAACAGTTCCGGTCGTGGACGCGGCGGATCCCGTACTCCTCAAAACAACGGGCTCGATCCGCGTATCGTCTACGCCGGCATCGGTGCCGTGGTGTTGCTGCTGATTGTGCTCATCGTGGTGCTTCTGCGCGGCTGCGCATCTTCGACGCCCGAGACCACGCCCGAGACGCCCGCTGCTACCAAGACGACGACCAAGAAGTCTTCTAAGAAGTCCGAAACGGTCGACGAGGATGAAGACACCGATGAGGCGACGGATGAGTCGACTGATTCGGACGCCACCAAGACGACGGCCAAGAAGGAAGAGAACGAGGTCACGAAGGTCAAAGTCTCCGTTGCCAAGGGAAAGACCGCGTGGATTGAGGTCAAGGTTGACGGCAAGTCGGTCTATGGCGCCCAGGCGACTGGCCCCTTTGAGCAGGAGTACACGCCCGAGTCTTCGATCGAGATCACCACGTCCAAGCCTTCCGATGTCACCGTTACCAAGAACGGTGAAAAGGTTCGTTACGATACCAAGACCTCGGGCGTGGCGCGTGTGACGATCACCGTTCCCAAGAAGGAGACGTCTGATTCCGAGAATGGTGAAAGTTCTGATGGTACCGACACCACCGATGGTACCGATACCACCGACGGTACCGATGCCCAGTCCACGGATGGCGCCGATACCGCAACTGACGGTCAGACACCCACCGATTCTACCGACAATTCGTACGATAGCTACTAGGCCGCTCGTACGCGAAAGGAAACATCATGGCTAAAGATTCCAGCTTCGACGTCGTGTCCGAGGTCAACATGCAAGAGGTCGACAACGCCTTCCAGCAGACCACGCGCGAGATTTCCCAGCGCTATGACCTTAAGGATTCCGGCGCCACGATCGAGTTTTCGAAGGGCGACAGGCTCTTTACGATCAACGCCCCGGCCGACTTTGTCTCCAAACAGATTGTCGACGTGCTGAGCTCCAAGCTCATCAAGCGCGGCATCGACCTCAAGGCTGTCTCGTGGGATGCTCCGCAGGCGGCATCGGGCGGCACCGTGCGCGTGCTCGGCCATATCGTCGAGGGCATCGACCAGGCGACCGCCAAGAAGATCAACAAGGACATCAAGGACCAAAAGCTCAAGGTCAAGGTGACCATCGAGGCCGACAAGCTGCGTGTTTCCTCTGCTTCGAAGGACGCGTTGCAGACAGTGATCCAGTTCCTGCGCGACCAGGACTACGGTCAGCCGCTGCAGTTCACCAACTACCGCTAATATCAATCGAAAGGACTGCTCTCCAACATGGATACACCGTTGGGCTCCGTGCTCTACATCACCCTCGGGTGCGCTAAGAACGAGGTTGACACCGACCGCATGCGTTCTCTTTTGACCGCCGCGGGCTACGAGGAGGCATTCGACCCGCAGGATGCCGATATCGCCATCGTCAATACTTGCTCGTTCCTCGCCTCCGCAACGTCCGAGAGCATCGAGACCACGCTCGAGCTCGCCAACGAGGTTCAGGACGGCGTTCGTTCTTGCCCCATCGTCATGTGCGGCTGCGTGCCGTCGCGCTATGGCGATGACCTGCCTGACGAGTTGCCCGAGGTCGCTGCCTTTGTGAAGGCCGACGAGGAAGACGGCATCGTGGCGGTCATCGATGGCGTGCTGGGTGTCGAGCGTGAGATTGCAGCCTATATCCCGCAGGTCAAACGTACCGTCGAGGGTGCTGTCGCCTACGTCAAGATTTCCGATGGCTGCAACCGCTTCTGCAGCTTCTGCATGATTCCCTACATCCGCGGCCGCTATCATTCGCGCAATGCCGAGAGCATCATCTCCGAGGTGCGCGACCTGGTTGCCGGCGGTGTGCGCGAGATCGTGCTGATCGGCCAGGACACGGGCATCTGGGGTACCGACTTTGCCGACGAGGACGTCGCCGATGGCTCGCCGCGCAATCTGGCGCAGCTGCTGCGTGCCGTCGCCGAGGCCGTGCGCCCGCACAACGTCTGGGTCCGCGTGCTCTATCTGCAGCCCGAGGGCATGACTGACGAACTCATCGAGACGATTCGCGATACGCCCGAGGTGCTGCCCTATATCGATATCCCCGTGCAGCACTGCGACGCGCGCATTCTCAAGGCCATGCGTCGCTCTGGTTCGCGCCAGGAGCTCGAGGATCTGTTCCGCGACCTTCGTGAGCGCATCCCCGGCATCGTGATTCGTTCCACGGCCATGGTCGGCTTCCCGACCGAGACCGACGACGAGTTCCGCGACCTTATCGACTTTATGGACACCGTCGGCTTTGACTACACGAGTGTCTTTGCCTACTCGCGTGAGGAAGGTAGCCTGGCCGCCAAGATGGAGGGCCAGGTCGATGAGGAGGTTAAGCTCGAGCGCGCCCAGGAGGCCATGGACCTGGCCGAGTCGCTCGGTTTTGCCGCCACCGCCGCCCATGTGGGCGAGCGCGCCCAGGTAATCGTCGACGGCATCGAAGAGACCGAGGATGGCGCCGAGCTGATCGGCCATGCCTGGTTCCAGGCGCCCGATTCCGATGGTGCGGTGCATCTGGACGCCAGCGAGGCGTCCGTGGGCGATATTCTGACCGTCGAGTTTACCGATAGCTTCTGCTATGAGCTTATCGGTCATGTTGTGGAGTAGGAGAGCGTCGTGGCTAACGAGAGCAATAAGGAACTGACGAGTGTCTGGACGCCCGCCAACATCGTGACGTGCGTTCGCATCGTCTTTATCCCGGTGTTCATGATCGTCTCGGCCCTGTCTCACACGAGTGTTGCCGGTACGGATTGGAGCACCTTCGACGGCCCGCTCGCCGCCGCTGCCTTCATTCTGTATGTGATCCTGTCGTGCACCGATAAGGTCGACGGTTATCTGGCGCGCTCCCGCAACGAGATCACTGATTTCGGTAAGTTCTTGGATCCCATCGCCGATAAGCTGCTCGTGTTCTCGGCCCTGCTGCTGTTCTTGGATTTTGGCGCGGTGACCGTGTGGTCCGTGTTCATTATCCTGTTCCGCGAGCTGCTGGTGAGCGCCCTACGCATGGTCGCGAGTGCGGCTGGCGTGGTCGTTGCGGCCGATAAGCTCGGCAAGTACAAGACGGCAACCACGATGGTCTCCATCTGCGGTTACCTGTGCGTTTTTGCTATGGCCGGCTTGCACCTTGGCCCGGTGGCGCTGACGCTCGGCATCTACTCGGTGTCGCGCTTCCTGTACGCCGTTGCCGTTGTCCTGACCGTTATCTCGGGCGCCCAGTACTTCTGGAACTGCCGCAAGATCGTCTTTTCGGTCTAGGTCCTGGTGGGTATGACGGACTCTTTTGAGCAGATTTCCGCACATAACGAGGAGCTGGCGCGCGAAATTGTCGAGCGCGCGAGCGCTCGGGGCGTGACGGTTTCGACGGCTGAGTCGCTGACGGCGGGTATGATCGCCTCGACGATTGCGGATATCCCGGGCGCCTCGGCGGTGCTGCTTGGCGGTGCGGTGACCTATTGCGATGAGATTAAGCATCGCGTTCTTGGTGTTGAGCAGGAGACGCTCGACCGCTATACCGCGGTGTCGCATCAGACCGCGCGCGAGATGGCGGTGGGTTCGCTGGAGCTGTACCAGAGCGATATTGCAGTGAGCGCAACGGGTTATGCCGGCCCCGGCGGTGGCACTGAGGACGATCCGGCTGGCACTTTCTATATTGGCTGGGCGTATCGTTCCGCCGATGGGGGCGTGCCAGTCGTGGACTCTGTGCGCTGCCACTATGAGGGCGACCGTTCGTGTGTTCGTGCCCATGCGGTCGCGGAGGCATTGGGACGCATTGCCCTTGTGCTCAACTCTATGGAATAGACGTGTTTTAAGGGGCCTCTGGGCCCCTTAATTGTGGAGATAGGGACTTTAGGCTCATTTGGCGTTTGCGCTGGTTGTAGACGTATTCTTGCCTTCCTTGCTCTTATTTGTTCCTTTGTGGTCAAGCATTTGGTCAGTGTTTGGTCGGCGTTTGGTTGGGTTTTGGAAAGACTGCCTGCATATGATTGGCCTGAACGGTTGACCACGAACAGCCGTTCGTTTATTATCGATGCAGGTTGTTAAGAGGAGGGCTATTCATGGCCAAGAATTCAGGTCCCGTACGTACCGTTCATGCTCGCACGACGGGTAAAGAGCGCGATGAGATGATCGCCACCACCAAGGCCGAGATTGAGAAGAAATTCGGCCAGGGTTCCATCATGAGGTACGGCGACGGTGGTCCCGAGCTCGAGGTCGAGGCCATTCCCACGGGTGCTCTGGCACTCGATGCCGCGCTGGGTATCGGCGGCGTGCCGCGCGGCCGTATCGTCGAGATTTACGGTCCTGAGTCCTCCGGTAAGACGACGCTTTCGCTCGAGATCCTGGCCGAGGCCCAGGCAATGGGTGGCGTTGTGGCATTTATCGATGCCGAGCACGCGCTCGATCCCACGTATGCCGCGCGCATCGGCGTGGATATCGACGAGGTACTGATTTCCCAGCCCGATACGGGTGAGCAGGCGCTCGAGATCGTTGACATGCTCGTGCGTTCCGGCGCCATCGATGCCATCGTCGTTGACTCCGTCGCCGCGCTGACCCCGCGTGCCGAGATCGAGGGAGAAATCGGCGACACTACGGTCGGTCTTCAGGCTCGCCTGATGAGCCAGGCGCTCCGCAAGCTCGCCGGCTCGCTGTCCAAGTCCAACACGACGTGCATCTTCATTAACCAGCTGCGTGAGAAGATCGGTGTCATGTTCGGCAATCCCGAAACCACGACGGGCGGCCGCGCCCTTAAGTTCTTCTCTTCGGTGCGTATCGACATTCGCCGCATCGACAGCATTAAGCTTAAGGACGAGGTTATCGGTAACCGCGTGCGCGCCAAGGTCGTTAAGAACAAGGTGGCAGCTCCGTTCCGTTCTGCTGAGTTCGACATCATGTACGGTACGGGCATCTCTAAGGAGGGCTCGATTCTGGACATGGCTGTCGAGTGCGGCATCTGCAAGAAGATGGGCTCCTGGTTTGCCTATGGCGAGGACAAGCTCGGCAATGGTCGCGAGGCCGCCAAGGCGTTCCTGCGCGAACACCCCGATTGCGCCGACGAGATTGAGCATAAGGTCCGCCTTGCCTGTGGACTTGAGTTTGATGACGATGCTCCGTCCGAGGTCGAGCTGACCGATCAGCCTGCGCCTGAGGAGTTTGACGAGCTTTACGCCATCGATGGTTCCGCCATGCTCGATGATGACGACGAGTAGCGGTTACGCTCATGTCGTATACGGTGACCGAGGCCACGGTCGTCTTTCCCGATAAGAAGGCGGCCTCTTCGTTCTCGAGCGGGCATGCGTCCAAAAAGCCTTGCGCACATATCGATTGTGACCTTGAGGGCGGTTTTGAGCGGTCCATTTGGATTCCCGTGCGGGTCGCGCGCCTGTATGTCAAAAATCGCCCCGATCTGCCCTGCGATTGGGATAACTTTCGTGAGGCGGTGCAGCTCATCGAGCGTAAATGTGCGCTTACCATGGTGACCGAGATGTTATCGCGCCGCGACCATGCGACGGGTGAGGTCCGTGACAAGCTGGCTCGCTACGGCTTTCACCAGCCCGCGATCGATTTCGCCCTCGAGCGCGCCACCGAGTATCACTTTTTAGACGAGAACCGCTTTTGCTCGTACTTTATCGAGGAGCGCAAGCGGCGCGGTTGGGGACAGCGCAAAATCGAGACCGAGCTTAAGCGCCGTCATGTCGTGCTCGATGACATTCCCGGTTATCCCGAGGATTATTTTGTCGTCGAAGACGATTTGGCGCGTGCGTCAGCCCTGCTCGCCAAGCGGCGTGTTCCAGAGACGCGCGGATTCGAAAAACTGGTTCGGTTTTTGATGGGCAAGGGCTTCTCGTATCACATCGCCGCCGATGCCGTTAAGGCACGTCTCGATGCCGAACGCGAGGAATGTGCGGTTTAGGCGTATGCGTTTTGTGGCCCTGCCGTTCACCGCGTTTTAGCCGCCGTGCCGGGGCCATTTATTTGACAGTTGTTGTGGTTCAACGTACGATAAACACTGTCATTTGCTTTGTGATATGTGCTCATCTGTGATGAGTTTGTTTATATGTTTATCTGTATCCGACCCGCATAAGCTGCGCCCATATTACTCAAATGTCGCGAGCCGTTCGTAAGGACGGTTCGCTTTGTTGTGTAACGAATCCATAAAAAGGAGTGAGCATGCCTATCATCGCAGCGCTCGTTGGCATCGTTTTGGGTGCCATCGCCGCCATTGCCTACATGCGCACCGCCAAGCAGGGTAGTCTTCACGAGGCCGACGAAAAGATCCAGTCGGCACACGCACAGGCTGAGTCCCTGATCGGTGATGCTAAGCGTCAGGCCGAGACCCTCAAAAAAGAGGCTCTGCTCGAGGCTAAAGAGGAGATCATCAAGAACAAGCAGGCCGCCGAGGCCGAGGACAAGCAGCGTAAGAGCGAGATTCGTACGCTCGAGAACCGTGTGATGCAGCGCGAGGAGTCCCTTGATCGCCGAAACGACGCTCTCGACAAGCGTGAGCACCAGCTGTCCAGCCAGGCCGGTCAGGTCGAGAAGCGCTCCCGTGAGCTCGAGGAGCTCTGCGCCAAGCAGACCTCCGAGCTCGAGCGTATCGCCGACCTGACCCGTGAGGACGCCCACAAGGAGCTCCTCGATAAGGTTCGCGGCGAGGTCACCCACGAGGCTGCCACGATCATTCGCGAGTCCGAGCAGCAGGTTCGCGCCGAGTGCCACAAGACCGCCCAGGAGATTCTGTCCCTGGCGATTCAGCGCTGCGCTGCCGACCACACAGCCGAGGTCACCGTTACCTCCGTGCACATTCCCTCTGATGACCTCAAGGGCCGTATCATCGGTCGCGAGGGTCGCAACATCCGGACCTTCGAGCAGGTTTCCGGCGTCAACCTCGTGATCGACGACACGCCTGAGACCGTCGTTCTTTCGAGCTTCGACCCGGTCCGTCGTGAGACCGCCCGTGTTGCCCTCGAGAACCTCATCGCCGACGGCCGCATTCACCCCGCCCGCATCGAGGAGATGTATCACAAGGCTGCCGACCTGGTTCAGCAGCGCGTGCGCGAGGCTGGCGAGCAGGCTGCCTTCGATACCGGCATCCACGACCTGCACCCCGAGATCGTCAAGACCCTTGGTGCCCTGCGCTACCGTACCTCGTTTGGTCAGAACGTGCTTCAGCACTCCCTCGAGGTCTCCGATCTGTGCGGCGTGATGGCCTCCGAGCTTGGCCTGGACGTTGTGACCGCCAAGCGCGCCGGCCTGCTGCACGACCTGGGCAAGGCAATCGACCATGACGTCGAGGGCCCGCATGCCGTCATCGGCGCCGAGCTTGCCCGCCGTTATGGCGAGAAGCCCGTTATCGTCCACGCTATCGAGGCTCACCATGCCGACGTCGACCCCAACACGGTGCTCGATGTCCTGGTACAGGCCGCCGATGCTGTCTCTGCCTCTCGCCCCGGTGCCCGTCGCGAGTCTGCCGAGAACTACATCAAGCGTCTTGAGAAGCTCGAGGAGATCGCCAACTCTCATGATGGCGTCGAGCGTACCTATGCCATGCAGGCTGGTCGCGAGGTCCACGTCATGGTTCAGCCGGACAAGATCTCCGATGCCCAGTCCACGGTCCTGGCTCACGATATCGCCCATCAGATCGAGGAAGAGATGGAGTATCCCGGTCAGGTGCGCGTCGTCGTGATTCGCGAGAGCCGCGCTGTCGATATCGCTAAATAACATGAGCGACGCGAACGAGCTCATCTCATTTATCGCGTCGATGTCGGGGGAGGGCAACCTTCGCGTCGAGGAGAACCTTGGCGAGGGGTATGTCCGCCTCCGCGTTTCGGAGGCCGAGCGGCGCCAGGCAAAGCACGACATTCAGCATGTCGAGGATATCGTCATCGAAATGCTCCGTAATGCTCGCGATGCTGGCGCCGACAAAGTCTATCTCGCTACGACCAAGGAAGATGGCGTCCGCACGCTTGTCTTTCTGGATAACGGTTCGGGCGTTCCGCAGGATATGCAAGAGCGAATCTTCGATGCCCGCGTTACCTCCAAGCTCGAGAGCATGAAGATGGACCGTTGGGGCGTTCACGGTCGTGGCATGGCATTGTTTTCGATCAAGCAGAACACCGACGAGGCCCGTGTGGTCACGTCTGGTGTCGACCTTGGCTCGGCCTTTAAGGTGAGCGTTGCGGCCGACCGCCTCAGTGAGCGTGCCGATCAGTCCAGCTGGCCCCAGGCCGTCAAGGATGAGGACGGACGTTATGTCTGTGCTCGCGGCCCGCATAATATTATTCGCGCTGCTTGTGATTTTGCGCTCGAGGAGTTGCGTGGTTGCGATGTCTATCTTGGTTCTCCGTCTGAGATTGCCGCGACCCTTTATGCTCAGGCGTCAAGTCGGCTCGATGCGTCGCGTCTCCTGTTCATTGATGACGAGAGTGAGCTTCCGGTTGTCGATCGTTTAGGCCTTGCCTCTGATGCCGAGGACTTTATCCGTATCTGTTCGGGTTTGGGTCTTGAGATGTCCGAGCGCACGGCTCATCGCATTTTGGCAGGGCAGATTAAGCCCGTTCGCGGTGTGACCGCGCGTCTGCTGCGCGAGCGTGATTCGTCCTCGCATGCGCCGGCTCCTGTCGATCTCGCGAAGGATCGTCGCGGGCTACGTATTGCCAAGGATGACATGGCACAGTTTTCGCGTGCTGTGGAACGCGACTTTAATGATCTTGCCGCCCGGTACTATCTCAACCTTTGCGGCGACCCAAAGATTCGTGTTTCGCGTGATCGAATCACTGTAACTTTCGATCTTGCCAAAGAGGAATAGTGCCTTTACCGAGTCCACTCGGTACGATACAGTTATTGCAGTTAAAACGTACTTTTAAACGCAGGAGTTTCTTCATGGATTGCCTGAAGGTATCAAGCAAATCATCGCCCGCGTCCGTTGCCGGCGCCATCGCCGGCATGGTCAAGGATGGTGTACCCGTCAACATCCAGTGTGTCGGCGCCGGTGCTGTCAACCAGGCCATTAAGGCCGTTGCCATCGCGCGCGGTTTTTTGATCCCAACCGGTTTTGATATTTCCTGCGCGCCCGTGTTCTCTGACATCCTCATTAACGGGGAGTCGCGCACGGCCATCCGCCTTTCTATCTACGTTCACCAGATCAATCGAGCTGCTATGGATAACGTCGTCATGGATGATGTTAAGCCTGTGGCATAGCTTCTGCTAGCCTCGTTTCGCTCCCCAACGTTAGGACTTATGCACATGGATCAGCGTTCCGTACGCGATATTCTTGCCGGTAAAACCTACTTTATCCGTACCTTTGGCTGCCAGATGAATCAGCACGACTCTGAGCGCGTGAGCGGTCTGCTCGATTCGTATGGTTGCCTCATGGCGCTCGATCTTGAGCATGCCGATATCGTTGTCTTCATGACATGCTGTGTGCGTGAGGCCGCCGATACTCGCTTGTACGGTCAGTGCAATTCCTGCAAAAGCCTGCCGCCTTCGCCTTCGGGCAAGCGTGTGGTTGCCGTGGGCGGCTGCATTGCGCAGCGTGATGGCGAGGGTCTGCTCACCAACGTCGATAACGTCAATGTCATCTTTGGCACGCATTCTATCGCACATGTGGCCGAGCTTATTGCCGAGGCGTTCCTTGACGGCAAGCGTCATATCCGCACCAATGAGCATGAGGATACGGATGCCATGAGCATGCCGTGGCATCGCGAGACCCAGTATCACGCCTGGGTGCCCATCATGACGGGCTGCAATAATTTCTGCACCTATTGCATCGTGCCGTACGTGCGCGGTCGCGAAAAGAGCCGCCCCTTCGAGGAGATTGTCGACGAGGTGACCGGTTTGGTGCGCCAGGGCGTGCGTGAGATTACGCTGCTGGGCCAAAACGTTAACTCATATGGTCGCGATCTGTTTGGCAAGCCGCGTTTTGCCGACCTGCTGCGTGCCGTGGGCGATACGGGTGTGGAGCGCATCTTCTTTACGTCTTCGCATCCCAAGGATCTTCTCCCCGAGACCATCGACGCCATGGCCGAGACGCCTGCCGTTATGCCGCAGCTGCACCTGGCCGTCCAGTCAGGTTCGACACGGATCCTCAAAGAGATGAATCGCCGTTATACGCGCGAGGACTATCTGGGCCTGGTCGATCGCATCCGCAATCGCATGCCCGATATCGCGCTCTCGACTGACATTATCGTTGGCTTTCCGGGCGAGACTGAAGAAGACTTTGAGCAGACGCTCTCACTTGCCGAGACGGTCCGCTATGCTCAGGCCTATACCTTCATCTATTCCAAGCGCGCCGGTACCCCGGCCGCAGAGATTGACGATCCTACGCCGCATGAGGTTATTCTCGAGCGTTTCAACCGCCTGGTTAAGGTTATCGAGACCACGGCACACGAGTATAACCAGGGTGAGCTTCATACTGTGGTTCCGGCGCTCATTGAGGGAACGAGTAAAAAGAACGACGCGGTCCTGCTGGGCAAGAGTCCTAAGAATCAGACCGTTCATGCGCCCATCCCCGAGGGCTACAGCATCGATCAGCTTGTTGGCAAGATCGTTGATGTTGACGTTGACGTTGCCAAGACCTGGTATTTGTCCGGCTCCGTTGTGGGCGAGCCGCGCTAATGGTTTCTTCCGGGGCAGGTCTTTCCGCCGTTGCGATCGTCGGTCCGACGGCGGTTGGTAAGAGTGATGTTGCCGACCGTTTGGCCGCTCGTCTTTCGTCCGAAGTGCTGTCGTGCGATGCGATGCAAATCTATCGCGGCATGGACATCGGTACCGCAAAGATGGCGCCCGATGAGTGTACGGCGCCGCTGCGTCTCGTCGACATTGTAGAGCCGGGTGTGGCATATTCTGCTGCGCTTTATCAGGCTGACGCTCGCGCGCATGTTGAACGTCTCCTTGGTTCGGGTTGCCTGCCGGTTTTTTGCGGAGGTACGGGGCTGTATCTCAAGGCCGCCCTCGATGAGATGGACTTTCCCTCGGGTGAACTTGAGGACGATCGTCGTGTGGGCTATCAGGAGCTTGCCGAGCGTATTGGCGAGGAAGAACTGCATGCCCTGCTTGCCGAGCGCGACCCAGAATCGGCTGCTGTTATTCATCCCCATAACGTGCGCCGTGTGATTCGTGCGCTCGAGATGCATGATGATGGTATCTCCTATGCACAGCAAAAAAGTCAGTTTAGTGTTCCGCGTGAGCATTATCATGCTCTATGGTTTGGTCTGACGCGTAATCGCGAGGTGCTCTACAAGCGCATTAACCTGCGCGTCGATCTGATGTTTGAGCAGGGCCTTGTCGATGAAGTCCGCGGTCTTATGGACCAGGGGCTGGGAGATGCCCTGACGTCGATGCAGGCAATTGGCTATAAAGAGATCATTGATGCTTTCAATGGCGTGATTTCTATGGATGAGGCTCGCGAACTCATCAAGATGCGTTCGCGTCGCTATGCCAAACGTCAGCTTTCGTGGTTTAAACGCGATGACCGCATCGTGTGGTTCGATATGGACGAGTTTACGATCGATGAGGTCGTTGAGGACATCCTGCATCGTATTGAGGCTGCCTAATGGCCCGTTTCCCCCTTGTTCCCACGGCACCCGAGCCCGAGCGTGCCATATTAGTTGGTGCTGAGTGGCGCGACAATGCGTGGCCGCTCGATCGTTCGCTTGACGAGCTTGAGCGCCTGGCCCATACGGCTGGCGCCCAGTGCGTAGCGCGTTTGTCACAGCGTCTGGTCAAGCCGTATCCAAAATCGTTTATCGGCTCCGGTAAGGTTGAGGAGCTTTGCGGGCTCGTGCATCGTATGGATGTCGATGTTGTTATCTTCGACGACGATTTATCGCCCTCGCAGCAATCCTATTTGGAGAAAGCCGTGGGCGAGCCGGTAAAGATTATCGATCGTACAGCACTGATCCTGGATATCTTTGGCCTGCATGCTCAGACGCGTGAGGGACGCCTACAGGTACAGCTGGCGCAGCTTCAATATCTGTTGCCTCGTCTGCGCGGTATGTGGAGCCATCTTGCCAAGGAGCAGACGCGCGGCGGCATCGGTTCGCGCTTTGGCCAGGGTGAAAGCCAGCTCGAGGTTGACCGTCGCCTCATTCGTAATAAGATCGCTGCGCTTCGTCGTGAGCTCAAGCAGGTTGAACAGCGTCGCGATGTCCAGTCCAAGAGCCGCATTGAGTCTCCGGCGTTTCGCGTCGCGTTAGCCGGTTATACCAATGCCGGTAAATCGACGTTGCTCAATCGTCTGACCGGCTCTACGGTACTTTCGCAGGACAAGCTGTTTGCTACGCTCGACCCGACGACGCGTTCGTATCGCCTGCCCGGCGGTCGCGGCATGACGATCACCGACACTGTCGGCTTTATTCAAAAGCTGCCGCATGGTCTCGTTGATGCCTTTAAGTCCACGTTGTCTGAGGTTCTTGGTGCCGATTTAATTCTCAAAGTCGTAGATGCGTCTGACGAGGACTATGAGCGGCAGCTGGAGGCTGTTGACCGCGTGCTTGATGAGATCGGCGCTGGAGAGCGTTTAACGCTGACCGTGTTCAATAAAATCGATCTTCTCGATAGCGTTGATCGATTGAGTTTCCGTCGTCGCTATCCCGAGGCCGTGCTGTTCTCGGCCCAGACGGGCGAGGGACTCGACGATCTCGTCGACCGTATTGCTCGCGAGGCGGCTGCCACCGATGTGTTGCTCTCCGCTGATATCCCGTATCGCGAGGGCGCCCTCATCACGCTGGTGCATGAACAGGGAACCCTTTTGCACGAGGAATATCTTGAGGACGGCGTTCGTATTGTGGCGAAGCTGCCGGCCCGTATCGCGCCGCGGCTCGAGCGTTATCGCACCGAGTAGACGAGCTCCAAAATGCCCAGAATGATGGGCTGATGCAGCAGATAAAAGGGGAGTGCATGACGTCCAAGGCTGGCGAGCGCCGGAATGGGATTGGCGTAGGCCCAGCTTGGGGCGGTCTTATCGATTCCCTGCGCTATATGTGCGGCGAAGTATCCTGCAAGATACATAAAGATAAACGGGATGATGGGGTAGTAATCACCTGAGACAAACCCAGGGCTTGGAAATCCCAGCCACGCCAGGTAGGGGACAGGGTAGATCGTTTTGGGGATACTCCAAGTGAGGGCGAACAACACAAGGCATAGGGACATGCCCCATCTCGCCGATATCTTCTTAAGGACGGGATCGGTCAACGCCACGATGCCGGTACATGCGGCCATGCAGTAGATGATGCCAAAATTAACCGAATCGTCGACTGAGACAAGTGTTGTTGCCAACCAGACGACGAGTGCTGCTAAGGCGTATTTGGCGGCACGTTTGATATTGTTGCGCGAAAGGGTGCACATCCAACCCGCGATAAACAAGAATACCCAGCTGATGCTGGCGCGCCAGATGTCTTGAAAGACAGTCTGGGTAAACCAGGGCATATCCCAACCGTACAGGTAGGCGAGATCGTAGCAAGCGTGAAAACCTGCCATTGAAATCATCGTAAACCCGCGGACGGTATCAAAGATGGTGATGCGTTTTTGCATTACGAGAACCGGCGCATCAAGCCGACGACTTTGCCCAAGATAACGGGATTCGTTGCATAGATAGGCTCCATGGTGTCATTCTCGGGCTGCAGGCGTACGCGTCCCTGCTCCTTGTAGAACGTCTTGACGGTCGCTGAACCATCAATCATGGCCACGACAATTTCGCCGTTCATGGCACTCTTTTGTTCACGGACGATGATGTAATCGCCATTGAAGATGCCGACATTGATCATTGAGCTCCCATGCACCTCAAGGATAAAGGAACCCTGATCAGTGGCGATTTCGGTCGGGATAGTAAAAGTGTCTTCGATATTCTGTTCGGCCAGAATGGGAATCCCAGCCGCGACGCGACCAACGAGCGGTAGCGAGACCGTTCCGCGAGGTGCGGTGGGCTCGTCAGATTTAGAAATTGAGACAGAGGAACCGTCCTCGTTAAAGAGTTCCAGGGCGCGCGGTTTGGTGGCATCGCGCTTGAGTAGCCCGCGCGCCTCCAGGGCAGAGAGATGGGCGTGCACGGTGCTGGGGGAGGAAAGGCCCACGGCAGAAGCCATCTCGCGCACGCTGGGCGGATAACCCTTCTCCTGCTGATATTCCTTGATGAAGTCGTAAATTTGCTGCTGACGCTTGGTAATTTTGCGAGCCATCAGGGCATCCTCTCTACCCATGTCAAACAAATGTTCGAATTTTGCTTGACAGGAACAACTGTTCGAAGATAATAATAACCGAACATTCGTTCTCGCGCTAGACATTTTTGTCCGCGCGGCTTGATAAAACTGTTCTCAGCAAAACACGCGAGAGGAGAACATGATGAACGCAACGAATATGGTCCAGGGAAACCTCGCCCTTAAGCTCGAGACGCCTGCCGCGCCCGCTTTTACTGTTGTCAAGGGTGGACGTTCCGGTTATCAGCCTTTGCCCGTAAAGTCTGCTCGCACTCAGTATGCTGTTGCCGCGCCGACTCCCGCTGCCCTGAAGGTCTCGACGATTGTTGCCGTCGCCGTTGCGCTCACGCTCTTTTTTGTCCTCGCTACGTCTGTCTTTAGCGCTCGTCACGCCGCGTATGCCGAGTCCGTTTCCAACGTTACCTACGAGACCATTCGCGTTCAGCCTGGTGATTCTCTTTGGTCGCTTGCCGAGGAATATCCAATCGAAGGCCTTTCCACGCAAGAGACTTCCGACATGATCCGTAACGTCAATCATCTGGAGCATGGTTCGCTCGCCGCCGGTGCGCATCTTAAGGTTCCTGCTCGTTCGTAATCATTATCGCGCTGCGCATGGTACCCTTGTTATCGTTTAAGAGGAGGTACCATGCGCTGTCCCAAATGCGGCAAGGCACATACCCGCGTCGTTGATTCTCGTATGCAGGAGTCAAATAACACCATTAAGCGCCGTCGCGAATGTTGCTCGTGTAATTACCGCTTTACAACGTTCGAGCGATGCGAAGACCCAATCGAGGTCATTAAGTCGGACGGAACCAAGCAGCGGTTCGATCGCAATAAGCTGCTCGTCGGTTTGATGCGCGCCACCATCAAGCGTGATATCGACACTAAGAAGCTCAATGAGATTATCGACGACATCGAGGTCGAGCTGCGCTCTCGCACGCTGACGGCCGTCACGTCGCATGAGTTGGGTGACATGGTGC
The DNA here is from genome assembly GCA_905215765.1 of uncultured bacterium. Lineage (GTDB taxonomy): Bacteria > Actinomycetota > Coriobacteriia > Coriobacteriales > Coriobacteriaceae > Collinsella. The sequence goes on along the minus strand of CAJMRP010000004.1, from coordinate 13,681 downwards.
TCAAACGCTTGGCCAAGATCGACAAGGTGGCGTACATCCGCTTTGCCTCGGTCTACCGCGATTTCAAAGACGTCGATGAGTTTCTGCAAGAGCTCGACAAGCTAAGGTGATTCCATGTCCAACATTACCCTCAACATAAAGCGTCTCGATCCCACCGTCGAGCTTCCCAAATACGCCCATCCCACCGATGCCGGCTTGGATCTGCGCTCCAACGAGGACTGCGTCCTGAAGCCCTTCGAACGCCGTCTGGTCTCTACTGGGCTGGCCATCGCCTTGCCCGATGGCTACGCCGGCTTCGTCCAGCCCCGCAGCGGCTTGGCCATCAAGCAGGGCCTGTCTATAGTCAATACGCCGGGCCTCATCGACGCCCACTACCGAGGAGAACTCAAGGTTATCCTCATCAACCTGGATCCCTCCAACAACATCCAAATCAATAAAGGCGACCGCATAGCCCAACTCGTCATCCAAGAAGTCCCCACGGTCAACCTCGTAGAAGTAGAAGAACTAGACGAAACCGACCGAGGCAACGGAGGCTTCGGCTCCTCCGGCGTCGCCTAGTTGCTTCCGTCCGCTCACCCGTGGGAGGGCCCTATATATCATCCCATGCTCAAACATTCTCGCTGCGCTGCGAAACTGCGCGTGGGACGATATATAGGGCCCTCCCACGGGTGAGCTACGTTTGCATACTTGTAACTACCGTGCCTCTTCGCTGGAAGCTGATAGCATTAATCGATTTGTAAGCCGGTGCGACAAGGGAGTTTCTCCTTTGTCGCACCGGCTTTCTAGTCGGATTGCAATTTGTTTTCAAGCAGGAAGCCTCTCGTCCGGGACTCACCCATATCGTTCCACGCGCAGTTTCGCAGCGAGCGCAGCGAAGCGAGAATGTTTGAGCATGGAATGATATGGGTGAGTCCCGGACGGGTGGGATTAGTGCGCCCTGCGAAGCGAGAATGTTTGAGCATGGAATGATATAAGGGCGGCTCCGGCAGAGCGGCGGACATTCGACTAGCGGATATGCGCGGGCTTTCCGCCCCAGTAGAAGCGGCAGAAGGCTCGTTTGCGCTTTTGGGGTTTGCCTACTAGCTCCATGGTTGCGATGGCGATGTCCTCGGCTGCGTGGGGGCGGCGTAGTACTTCGCCGTTGATGAGTAGGGCTTTGAGCGACTCAGGGTGGTCGTGCAGGTGACGAAGCGTCACGATGAGTTCTCGTGCGGTGGTGACGTGCATGCTGGCGCCCATGCCGGTGAGCATCGTGGTGTTGGCCTTTTCCTGACCGTATGATTTGCCCAGCAGGATCATCGGCAGATGAGCGCACAGGCACTCGGTGACGGTGAGCCCGCCCGACTTGAGGATTGCTAAATCGCAGCCGTGCATGAGGGCCGCCATGTCGTCCACGTAGTCCAGAACCGTGACGTTGTCGAGCTTCATGGCGTCGAAGAGCGTTTTGAGTCGGGTGGCGTATTCCTTATCCTTGCCCGGTAAAAAGACAAAGTGCATGTCCTCAAAGCTGCGTAAGAAGGGGAGCGTGTGGTCCATCGCGGCGCGGAAACGCACGTATGGTTGGGGCAAACTGGCGCCGGCCATCACCAATACGACGGTTTTGTCTATGGGGAGATTGAACTTGCTAAGCTCATCTTCGCGTTTGTAATCTGAATCGAAACCGGCTCGGATGGGGATGCCCGTTATGCGGATCTTTGACTCGGGAACCTTGCGCGGGCGCAGCGTTTCGGCCATAAACTCGTTGGCCACGCAGAACAGGTCGGTGTCCTTGTGGGGCCAAAAGCCTTCGACTTCATAGTCTGTTGGTACGCAGATGACCGGATAATCGATACCCGTAATTACGCGGGCGCCCACGGCAACATTGGCTGCTGTGATGTGCGTTGCGACCACGGCTATAGGCCTGCGGCGACGAATATATTCGTTGAAGGCGGGGAACATAATTCGCGACCATGCCGTGCCGCCACCCCAGAGAAGATGTCCCGTAAGCGTATATCGCCAGGTCAGGTCGTAAATGGGGCGTGTGGCTCCCGTAAAAGAAGCCGCGGTCTTATTGCCGTCGAATTTAATACGTCCAAAATCAAGGATATCGAGCACTTCAATTTCAATATCCTCAGGGATTCCCTTGGTGCCGCGGATAAGGTCAAATGCTTGTGCAATCGCGTTGGCGGCGGCTTTGTGGCCCGATCCAACCGATGCGTGCACAATGGTTACCAGGGGTTTTTGTGTAGGTGAAACGTTCATTTGCTCCGGTTGGGGAGTGGCTTGCATGGGCAGGGGAGCGCTATTGCTCGTCTGCGTTTGATCCATCGATAACTCCCCTTCAGCTTTGTTACGCGATTTATCATTGTAGTGCATGAGTGTCATGTTCACGTAAATTTGGGTATGAGCGCAAAGAACGGCAACGTTTCGACGAGAGGATATTCCATGACTACCGATCAGCCGATTGATGTTGCGATTATCGGTGGAGGCCCCGCGGGCTATGCTGCCGCCATTTACGCTGCGCGTGCCAACCTGACGACGACCGTGATTGAGCAGGGCATGTCGGGTGGACAGATCGCCACGACCAATGAAGTCGAGAACTATCCGGGCATTCCGCTCTTGAGTGGCGCCGAACTCGGCGAGCGTTTTCAGCAACATGCAGAGGGGCTGGGAGCGCAGGTTACATGGAGCATGGTTACGGGTATCGATTACGATGCCGATGCAGCGCTGTTTACGGTGCATCACGGTATGGGCGATACGCTTGCCTCGAGCGTTATTGCTTGCATGGGTGCCACGCCGCGTCCGGCAGGTTTCGCTGGCGAGGATACCTATCGCGGTCGTGGCGTTTCATATTGCGCAACATGTGACGGCATGTTCTTCCGCGGCAAACAGGTCTTTGTAATCGGTGGTGGCAATTCGGCATGCGAAGAGGCACTGTTCCTGTCAGACATTGCCAGCAGTGTGACCATCGTGCTGCGCCGCGACCAGTTCCGTGCGCCTGATGGTGTTGTTCAGAAAGTACTCGAAAAGGACAATATTACAGTTAGGTACCAAACTAGTATTGTGGAGCTTTCTGGTGAAGCGATGCCCACGACAATTACGTTCAAAGACAATGCAAGCGGTAAGACGCATGCCGAGACCTTTGAGCCTGGCTCGTTTGGCATTTTTGTCTTTACCGGCACGCAACCCCATACCGAGCTTGTTGAGCATCTAGTCGATCTGGCGCCTGATGGCGGCATTCTGACTGATGAATCCATGGCGACCCGCACGCCAGGTCTATTTGCTGCTGGCGACATCCGTTCCAAGCGCTTACGTCAGGTTGTGACCGCCGTTTCTGACGGAGCCATAGCAGCAATGAGCGCATACGCGTTTCTCCGCGGATAAGTACGATAATATATCTTATGTAAGGTTGCTATCTTTAAAACAAAGTGGTTGGACGGTGCATCAATGTGCTGTCCAACCACTTTTACTTTCCTGCTATATAGTATGCAAAACTAGATAACCTAGAATACAATATAGCTAATGAACGGAGGATCCTTATGAACCACGCCAAACGCGTTATCCCGATGTCCGATTCGTCGGTCAGCATTAAGCCTGAGGATATTCAGCCTACTGTGCTGCCCGATGCATTTATTCAGTCCGATATCGTGCGCAAACTCAATACGTTGAGTCTGCCGCGCTATGACCAGTTGCCCAATGTGACGCTCTACCGCGACCAGGTCATTGAGTATGTTGCGCTGTGGATGGAGCCGCTGTCTATTTGCGTTGAGCAGCCTGTCATTACGCCATCGATGATCAATAACTACGTGAAGGTCGGCCTGGTGCCTGCTCCGGTCAAAAAGCAGTATGGTCGCGAGCAGATTGCCCGCCTGATCGCTATCTGCATCTTTAAGCAGGTGCTACCTATTGCTGCGGTGCAGGCGCTCTTTAACATTCAGCGTTTGAGCTACGATGCCCCGACGGCCTTCGACTATGTGGTCGATCAGCTCGAGGCATCGATTCGTTCGGCGTTTTCTGTCGAGCAGACGCCGGTTCCCGATACGGCGCATCAGGTAACGCGTGAGTCGCTGCTTGTGCGCAGCGCGGTTTCATCCTTTGTTTCGAAAGCGTACCTGATGAGCTATCTCAAGTTCAACGGGTTTAATAGCTAGCCGATGTATAAAACGGGCGGGACAAAGAGCCATCTGTCGCTTTGTCCCGCCCGTATTTTGCTGGTTGGACTTTATTTGCCCGAAGCTACGCCCATGCCATAGCCGATGATGAGGCCGTGCATCTCGGCGTAATAGGAATCCAGGCCATTGCAGGGCATAATGATGGTCTTGGAGTCGGGCCAATGCTCAATAATGCGATCGGCCAGCGCCTGGGCGCTCGATACGTTTTCCACATGGTCGATGACGACCTCACCGCCCGTAAAGCCCTCGGCTTCCATGGTGTCGATGATCTTGTTGAGCATCTTCTTTTCGCCACGCGTGTGCCCGACGAGTTCGATTTTACCGGCCTCACTCGCCGTGCCCAAAATGCGGATATTGAGCTTGTTGGCAATGACGCCGGCTGCCTTAGGGATACGTCCGGCTTTGGCGAGGTTTTCGTAATTGCACAAACTGAAGAGGATTTTGCTGTTCTGTTCAAGACTATCGAAGTATGCGCAAGCATCCTCGAATGAGACATCCGGGTTGCTTGCAAGATAGCGATCGAACAGCAGGAAAATGAGGTCCATTTTGCCGCCAGCTGCGCGTGAATTGACTAGATGAATCTGTCGGTCCGGTTCCTCGGCAAGAACCATATCGCGAGCAGTGGCTGCCGCGTTGTAGCTGCCCGACACACCCTCAGAGATCGGCATGCAGATGGTCTTGTCTGCTAATTTGAAGAGCTCGGCCCACTCCCCTACGCTGGGACAAGCGCTCGAAGAAGCGTTCGTCTCCGCCTGAACAGCGCAGTTGAGCTCATGAACATCGAGCGAAAGGTCATCGACGAATTCACGCTCCCCCACTCGAATTTTGAGGGGCGCAAATGCAAAGGTGGTATAGGGCGCGGTCGGTTGCCAATCGCGGAGGTTGCAGCTTGAATCGGAGATAAGTGCCCAGCTCATAGAGGGTCCTTTCTAATTGTTCATCAACAATTATAGCCTTCTTGCAAACCGAATGGACGGCTATCTAGTTTTGAATACTAGATAGCCGTCTAAGATGAGAGAGAAAAAAAGAATGGACCTCGCGACTTAAAGCCACGAGGTCCACATTCACACGCTGTGTAAGATGACTTAGTAACGCACGAAGATGTAGTTATTGTTCATGCCGGCGGCAACGGAGCTGATGATAACACCCGTGTTGTAGTCGGAAGCATGAATCATCTGTCCACCACCGATGTAAATGCCGGTGTGATACGAATTGACCACAACGTCACCGGGCTGCGGATCGGACACACGCGTCCAGCCCATAAAGGTGCCCGTGGTGCCCAGGCGGCAATAGCGGCCAGTGAGGCAATAGCTAACAAAACCAGAGCAGTCGAAGCTGTTCGGGCCAATTCCGCCCCAGGAATAAGCGCAACCAAGCTTGCTGTATGCACGCGAGACAACAGAACCGCCGTCGACGGACTGGCTCGGAGCAGAAGGCGTCGGAGCCGGAGGAGGCGTGGAGGGCTGCGGCGTCGGAGCAGGTGCCGGCGTAGGAGCCGGAGTGTTGCCGCCCTGGTTGTTGTTATTGCTGGTCTGGCCACCGTTGTTGGTGTTCTCGGTCGTACCGGCAGTCTCGTTGCTCACCGTGGCTTTCTCGGCGGTACTGGCGTTGATGCCGGCCTGCAGCGCGGCGTTGGCCTCGGCCTCTGCGGCAAGGTCGGCCTGCAGCTGCGAATCCAGGGAGTTCACGACACTCTGGGCCTCAGCCTGCTGGGCGTTGAGCTCGTCGACCTTCTTCTGCGTCGCGGCGACGTTCTTCTCCTGCTCGGTCTGCTTATCGGTGAGCTGCTGCTTAAGATCCTTGACCTCTTGAATGGTCTGAGCCTGCTTATCGGAAACTTTGCCGTAGTAGAACAGACGGTTGAGCATATCGCTCAGGTCATCGACGCCCGTCAGAACCTGAAGCAGGCTCAGACCGCCGGTTTTGTACTCGCCGGCGACATAGGTCGAGAGCTTGGCCTGACCATCGGCGATCTCCTGCTGCTTCTGCGTGATCTCGCCGGCAGTTTGATCGAGCGCCTGCGTCTGCGTGGCGAGCTCATCGTAAATCTGCTGGGTTTGGGTACCGATCTGCTCGAGCTTCGTACGAGCAGCGGCAAGGTCGGATGCGGTATCGGCGTAGGCAGGAGCCGCGAGGCCCAAGCCCAAAACACAAGCGAGGGTTGCCGTAGCAGCGCAGCGTGCCATGTTTTTGTGCGTGTTTGCTGTGCGCATGTAGCTTCCTTTCCAGTAACTAAGGGTAACGGCTAGTCCACCGTCACCAGGCTAAAGAGCTCCACATCGTCATCAGACGGCGTGAGCTTCTCGCGCGGGTTGAGAAACGCAAGCTCAAGGATACAACCGTAACCGACAAGCTTTGCGCCCATATCTCGCACCAGTTTACCTGTTGCCTCGACGGTTCCGCCCGTCGCGACCAAGTCGTCCAGAATCAACACGGTATCTTTAGAGCTGATAGCGTCGGCATGGATCTCAATTGAATCGGTGCCGTACTCGAGCTCGTAGCTCTGGCTTACGGTCTCACGCGGCAGCTTGCCCGGTTTACGTGCGGGAACAAAGCCAGCGCCAAGGGCTACAGCCACCGGTACGCCAACCATAAAGCCGCGAGCCTCGGGACCCACGACCTTGGTGATTTCCATGTCGGCAAAGTGCTCGGCGAGGGCATCGGTCATGGCTTTGAGCGCCTCGGGATTGCCAAAGAGCGGCGTGATGTCTTTAAAGATGACTCCGGGCTCGGGATAGTCGGGGATGTCGACGATTTGAGATTCGAAGTCGTACATTGTGTGACCTTTCAATGGGTTGCCGAAATTTCAGCTGAGGTTATTTGCCTGTGGTGGCGGTGCCGGATTGCGAAGGGGCGACGACCTTGAGCGGCTTTACGAGAGATTCCTCGTGCGAAGCCGGAGCGGCTGTCTCTTCGTTTTTGGCCTTGGTGGACTTGGAGCGAGTGATTTCCTCATCGAGTGCATCGATGTCGGCGTCCTCGACCACGGCGTTGAGCGACTCAAAAACGCGGTTCTTGAGCAGCGCGGTGTGCACGCCCTCCGTCAGGTCGTGAAGCTTCTTAAACGCACGCTCGAGCTTGGCATCGCGCTCGTCATCGGAGGTATCCATTCCGAGCATGCTCACGAGCACCTGCTCAAACATCGAGGACTCGCGGTTGGCGGAAGACACGTACTGACGCAGGTTGCGCGGCTCGATATGGAAGCGTGACAGCTCGGAGCAGTAGCGGATGATCGGAAAATCGCGACCATCGACAAGCTCGCGATTCTGCGGACTCTTGATGATGCGAATGAGGTCGTTCTCGGCGAGCGAGCGGATAAACGAAATCTCGACGCCCAGCATATCGGGAATGGTCTCAATGGGATGCAGCTTTTGCTTAGTCTCCTTGGGCTCCGTCTTGAGTGGAACATCGGACAGCAAGCCCACCTCGTAGGCGAGCGTTGACAGGTCCGTGGCGTTTTCCAAGCGCTGCTTAATCACGTTGAGCGGCATGTAGCGGGTCTTCTGCAAGTGCAGAATGACCTCCAGGCGATCAACGTCCTCCTTGGAGTACTGACGGTATCCCTTAGGCGTACGATGAGGGGTAATGAGCCCCTCATCCTCTAGAAATCTAATTTTTGAGTTCGAAAGATCGGGGTATGCGCCTCGAAGTAGGTTGACGACTTGGCCGATACTCAGATAGTTGCGTTCGGCCATGCCCTACTCACCGGTTTCGATGCGCTCCGGCGTGCTTTCGTGGTAGATGAGCGTAAACGTACCGATCTGGACGGAAGAACCGTCGTGCAGCGGGGCTGCATTGACGATGGCACCGTCAACCCAGGTGCCATTGAGCGAGCCCAGGTCCTCGATGCGAGCGCCGAGGCCCTCGCGAATAATGCGCGCGTGGCTGCGCGAAACAGTCATGTCGTTGAGGAAGATGCCGTTCGCAGGATCGCGGCCGATGGTGGTCACGTCGTCCTCGAGCTCAAAGGCGGCACCCGTCTGCGGACCCTTGACGATGGACAGAACGGGGGCGGTGATGCGCACGTTAGCCATGAGGTCGGGAACGGTGACGTCGCTTGAAGGCACGCGGAATACGCAGGTAGCGTCAGCGGTCTTATCATTCTGAGGCATATTGTTAACCATGTTGTCCATGACAACCCCTAACTTATCGCGGACGTGCCGCAAATAATGAACCGTACGTAATCATACCCCAACGAATCAGTCTTCGATTTCAGGGTTCAGAAAGTCGATGTCCTCGTCCTCGGGATGCGCGAGAGCCTGTTTAATGGCCGCTCCGCCCTTAATGGAGTAGATGACAGCGGTGAGCATGGAGAAGATCACGCCGCCGTACACAAAGAAGATGCCGAGGGGCACCGAGCTTCCGTTGAGGCCCGGGAAGGCCGTAAGGGATGAAGGTAAAAGATGCAGGCCGTCAATAACGGGGAAACCGAGCAGCATGAGCGAGAAACCAGTCATGAGCAGCGCTGTGGCAATCTTTCCGGGGAAGACGACATCGATGGGGCGACGGTGATAATGACGAACGATAAGCGTGCCGATGCCCAGATAGATGTCGCGGCCGATAATGAGCACGCAGACCCAGATGGGCAGCTCTCCGCGGACCACCAGTCCCAAGACGCCGGTGAACAGCAGCGCACGGTCGCAGATGGGATCCATGACCTTGCCGAGCCACGAGACCGTCTTAGTCATGCGGGCGATCTGACCGTCCATCCAGTCGGTGGAGGCGGCAACGGCGTAGATAACGATGGCGATGACGCGGTTGTTGTCCGTCACAAACAGGTACAGAAATACCAAGGTGAGGATCAGGCGCGTAAAGGTGATGAAATTGGAGATCGTAAAGATCTTATTCGACGGGTAATCGGAAGTGCCGATAAGCTCCTTTTTGATCTTCTTTTTGATGCCCACAGGACTCCCCCGCTGGTTAACGACAAAACTTTCGATACTATACCCGTTCCTGCGATGTCTATCCAGCGCAAGCATAGAGAGTCCAGACATGTGGAGGACGTTGCTGGTCGGCACGTGGAGTCGCATTTGTGTACATCAGCCCCCAAAGATGCCAAAAAATAACGGCGCTGGTGAGGTGCTCTTCGCGTCAAGTCACTTTGCTTTCGAGCGCAAGGGACGCTCGAGCCAGGATGGAGAGGGCGAAAGCTACACCCTCACCGACCTCGACGGGGTCAATCGCATCGACTGCGAAAGCGGCTTCGGGTTCTACGCAGAGCCGAGGGCCGAGTCACAGTGGGCAGCAGCAAAGCGTGGTCCTGGACCTTCGCCAACGTTTCGCTGCGCAAGCTCTTTGAAGCATCGCTTGCGACGGGAAACCCGATAAGGTGGAGCTAGAGATGGCGGCGTTCACCTTTTGGTTCCACCTGCCAGCACCTCCTCTCTCGATGCCGCAAGGGTTTCTTCGCGGTGATAGACCGACACCGTTCATCGTTGTTACGGGCTCGTTCGCAAAGTCGTGAACACGCTCCCCTCTTGTTCAGCGCATAATGGTGCACCGTGTGCGGCTGTGCGGCCGCACGCTAAAGGAGATGTGCCCGCATGGGCATCGAGAGAGAGGATGCAGCATGAACCTGAGGGAGAAGTACGGTGAGTGGGGCCTGATTCTGGGCGCGACCGAGGGCGTCGGCAAGGCGTTCTGCGAGAAGATCGCCGCCGGCGGCATGAATGTCGTCATGGTCGGCCGTCGCGAGGAGAAGCTGAACGTGCTCGCCGGCGAGATCCGCGAGACCTACGGCGTGGAGACCAAGGTCGTGCGCGCCGACTTTAGCCAGCCCGGCGCGGCCGAGACCGTCTTCGCCGCGACCGAGGGCCTGGACATGGGCTTCATGAGCTACGTTGCCTGCCTGCACAGCTTCGGCAAGATCCAGGACACCCCCTGGGAGAAGCACGAGGCCATGATCAACGTCAACGTCGTGACCTTCCTCAAGTGCTTCCACCACTACATGCGGATCTTTGCCACCCAGGACCGCGGCGCCGTGATCAACGTCTCGTCGATGACCGGCATCAGCTCCAGCCCCTGGAACGGCCAGTACGGCGCGGGCAAGGCCTTCATCCTCAAGATGACCGAGGCCGTGGCCTGCGAGTGCGAGGGCACCGGTGTCGACGTCGAGGTCATCACCCTCGGCACCACCCTAACCCCCAGCCTGCTGTCCAACCTCCCCGGCGGCCCGCAGGGCGAGGCCGTCATGAAGATCGCCCTCACCCCCGAGGAGTGCGTCGACGAGGCCTTTGAGAAGCTGGGTAAGGAGCTCTCCGTCATCGCCGGCCAGCGCAACAAGGACTCCGTCCACGACTGGAAGGCCAACCACACCGAGGACGAGTACATCCGCTACATGGGCTCGTTCTACCGCGACTAGCGGCTGCCGCGGCGCGTGCGCGAGGGCACGTGCGGGTTCGCAGGTAGAGATGCGAGTGCGAGGGTTTCTTTGCGGGGGCGTGCGGATGCGGCGCCTGCGAGGGAACCCTCTTTTCGTGGGTGGGCGCGACGGTATCTCTGCGCTCATCGTCGAGGGCGACCTGCCCGGCTCCCTCGCGATCTCCCCGCACGGGACCCCGCGCCCCGGCATCCTCTGGACCGTGTCCCGCTTGTGCCCAGTGGCTCGGCCGATCCGGCCCTCAGGGTATCGGATTCCCGCATTCATCCGTACTTGTTCGGATGAATGCGAGAGGTGTTCGGATGAGGTTGATATTCAAGGTGTAGACCTTTTTCTTGGTACTCCTCAAATGCGGCAGGGTTTTTCGAGTTTGTAGATGCTAATATAACCCTGCTCTCGAAAGAGGGCTCAGTCCCGGCTGGTAAACCTGACGTTTGGCGTGGTGTGCGTGACACGCATAGCGGGCATGGCCGCGATAGAATTTTCCATGCGGAGGGGCTCGACCCCATAGCGCCCCGAGGGTTTCGGGGAGGGCGAACTGGCAGGCAGGGAACCGGGATACAGGCTGTCCGGAAGGAGGGGTGTAATGCCTCTTCTTCTTTTTTGCCACATCAATCTTCTGGCTTGATAGGTTTTTCGTGCGTGTGATTGGGTTGCGGAAGGGACATGCGCACGTGGCGCCCGAGCCAACCGGTGGTGGAGGTGCTGTTGACGAACTATGAGCCGCAGTGACGGGGCTCGCCGTGCGGGAACTGATCGCAATCCCCCACCCCAGCCCATGAGAGGCGATTTGAGGGGCTATATCCGGGTTGGGCGCGGCAGGTAGAAAGGCATGTCTTTATCATCTAAAAAAACAGCCGGTGACCCATTCGTGACCCATCTGGTGACCCAGCATAAAAAAAGTCAGGCACTAGGTGCCTGACCTGCAAACTTCTGGTCGGGACGACTGGATTCGAACCAGCGACCCCTTGACCCCCAGCGGGCCCAAATTACCCTGACCTGTGGTAATTTTGTTAAAGCACGCGCAAATAGCGCAAGTAGAGCGTTTTCACGTATGTAGATTAATCCAGCTCAGCACGGTTTGTCAAGTTAGAATAATATCGATTTTGCGGAGCGCGGTGCAGCCGATGATTTAATCAACGGGGGTAGGAGCCCCGAATCGTCGCCTCCCCGGGTTCCCGCAGGTGGGCCCATCTGTTTCTAATCAACTGCGGATTCAGGAGCAGACATGAAATACGATAAATGCAGCAATAAAACCTTGCGCGTATGCGGAAACGGCGGCGTGAGGAAGAACAACGGCAAATGGCAGGCCGTCGTGACGGTGGCCGACGAGGTGACCGGGAAGAAGGTCCAGAGGACCAAGAACACCGGCGTGCCCTGCCTGAAGCAGGGCATGAGGGGAAAGGCGGCGGCGATGCGCGTCCTCTCGGAATTCAGGTCGGAGGTCGAGCTGGAACTCGCCTCGGCCGAGAAGGCGAGGGCCGCCCGGGCGGGCGGGAAGCGGGACGACTACGCCGCGCTGCCGCTCTCCGAGGCGCTCGAGAAGTTCATCGCCTTCTGCCTGGAGATGAACAGGATCACCCCGACGACCCGCGACGACTACCACTACAGCGCCCTTCACATCGAGCGCGACGAGCTCGGCCTCGTCCCCGTCAACGAGGTGACGACCGACGACGTCAACGCGTGGTCGAGGCGCAGGATCGCCCTGGGCACGGCGGCGGACACGCTCAACAAGTCCTTCAAGCTCGGCAAGCGGCTCTACGCCGTCCTGCTGAAGAGGAGCAACGACACGATCGGGAGGAACCCGTTCGACGGCGCCCTCGCGCCCAGGGTCATCGCCAGGCCCAGGAACGCGCTGCGCTCCGACCTCGTGCCGAAGCTCAACTCGGTGACCTCGATGATGTCGGACTCGACCTTCAGGAGGGCGGTCGTGCTCGCCCTGTACACCGGGATGCGCATCGGCGAGGTCTGCGGCCTGCGCTGGTGCGACGTCGACTTCGAGTCGGGGCTCATCACGGTCAGGCACTCCGTGGCATACGTCAAGGACAGGGGCTCCTTCATCAAGGACACCAAGAACCACGACCTGAGGACGATCCCCATCGACCCGGTGGGCCTGCTCCCCTTCCTGAAGGAGATCCACGAGATCGATTCGCAGAGGCTCCGGGGGGCGTCGACCCTCGGCACGCGCGACCTCGCGGACAGCTACGTCGTGTCACAGCCGGACGGCTCCTTCGCCACAACCAGCTACATCCGCAGGGCGTTCAAGACGTTCTCGGAGACCAACGGCCTCATGGGCACCAACGACGAGCTGATCACATTCCACGGCCTGCGCCACACGTTCGCGACGCAGTGGATCCGCCACGGCGGCGACATCAAGGCGCTGCAGTCGATCCTGGGGCACAAGGACGCCATGGTCACGCTCAACGTCTACGCCGACATCGAGCCGATGTCCAAGATCCAGAACATGCTTCGCGTGTCGCCGAGCCTGTGGCGCGGCTACCTCGGCCTGAGGGTGGACCCCGGCCCCATGTTCCAGCAGAAGATCCGCGAGGCGATCGAGACGCTCGAGGCGTTCGGCTACGGCATCTCCGAGCCCGACGACCGCAACGTCCTCATCCGCGACGTCCAGACTATCAGCCACCTCTACCCCACCGAGTACGCGGCAGTGCTGGGGGCCATCCCGACCGAGGCGACCGTGGTCGAGTAGAGGCTGAGGCATGCGCTTTCCCAGATCCGCAGTGCAAGTACGGGAATGTGGAATCGCGTTAGATATATTCTACCCGGTCATCTCGGTGGCGCAAATCTTGGCACGGGTTTCCGCGAAGGCGGACGCCCGTGCCACTCTTTTTATGTTTACGCAAAGAGTCAGCGAGAATGCAGGTGCGGCCTCGCGGTTCAGGCCGGGGATTTTCAGCCGCGCCGCCCGATTTCGAATAAAGGCCTGCAAATGCAGACGGCTTTCGGGGGGCCCGGCGGCACCTCTCTCAAAAATGGGAGTATGGCCCGAGGCCGCACCTGTGCCCCAGCTCCGCCACGAGGGCATCGTTGTCGGTCACCGAGACGATGGCGTCGCCGTCGTAGGGCGCCTCGATGTAGACGCGGTCGAGCGAGTTGGCCGTCCCCGCCCAGAGCGTCCTGGTGCGCCGGACGC
>CAJMRP010000003.1 GCA_905215765.1 uncultured bacterium | reverse complement strand
GCCTGGCACTCATGGCGTTTATGCTCTTTGTGAGCCGCCCCATCGCCGTCGGTCTGCTGTTGGCGCCCTTTAAGACGAATCCTCGCCAGGTGGCGCTCGTAAGCTGGGCGGGCCTGCGTGGCGCGGCTTCGGTCGTCTTTAGCCTCTTTGCCGTGGTGGCCGGTGTTCCCGGCGGTCACGACCTGTTTGACCTGGTCTTTGTGATTGCCGTGTCGAGCATTGTGGTGCAGGGCTCGCTGCTACCGGCGGTGGCAAAGAAGCTCGACATGATTGACGCGGAAGGCGATGTGCGCCGCACGTTTAACGATTACCGCGACGAGGACGGCATGTCGTTCGTTAAGCTCAAGGTGGGCGCGGGCCATCCGTTTGCCGGTCGCTCGCTCGCCGATATTGGCAGCGCTACGAACATGCTCGTCGTCCTGGTGCTGCGCGATGGGGCGCACCCCGTGCTGCCCAACGGTGATACCGTCATCGAGGAAGGTGACCTGCTGGTGATGGCCGCGCCGACGTTTGAAGAGCGTGCCGAGGTTACGCTGCGCGAGGTCACCGTGATGCCCCATGGACGTCTGGCCGGTCAGCGCCTGCGCGATGTGCCGCAAGGCAAGCATCCGTTTATTGTGGTGATGCTCAAGCGCGAAGGCCAGACGATCATCCCCGATGGCAACACCCTAATATACGCCGGCGACGAAGCCGTAATCGCAACGCTGGCGTCGTAGCCATCCCCACCCATAAGTTGCGGTGAAATAGGGACTGAATAGACTTCTGAACAGCCAATTCAGTCCCAATTTCACCGCAACTTATGGGTGGGGATGGGGTTGAAGTTCAATCGCGGCTACCAGTCCTCGTCTGCGCCGTAGTCATCGTCCGCGTCATCGTCGACGGCAAAGTCGCGGAGGTCAAAGCCTTCGCGTTCGGCTCGAGCTAGGAGCTCTTGGGGCGACTCATCCTTGATATCCACTACGTCGAGCATTGCGGCCGGAAAGCCCACGCCCGCCGCACTCCCCGCACGATCGAGCAGGCTCTCGCGCAGCCGGTCAACATCGACTTCGATTTTCATGGTGAAACCTCCCCATTCAGCCCCCACTTACCATTCACGACCCAGATAAACATGGAAGTGCAGCGTCTGAAGAACACGCTCTTCGCCGCTATCCGCGTTTTTCAGGCAAAGTGCATACTCCGCGCGTTCATCAAGTTCAACGGTTGGACGCACCGTCAGCATTACCTGAAAGCGGCGCGCCCTCGCATCGACTTCAGTCAAATCGGCTACGATTCTTGCAATGTCGGTTACAGGGTTTCCGCTGCGATCGGCAACAAACACTTCATAGTTCGCAGGAAGGATCTTGCCGACCACCGCCTCATCTTGCAGAAACTCCAGGAAGAAGGATGCATTCGAGATGGATTCAAGTTGCGTAACGAGGGACAAGCCAACGGGGCTCGATGCGACAAAGCCACGCGTTCCGGCGCGCTTATTGCTAAAGGTCAAAACCGGCACACACATCTCCTGCAATGATATGCCGCCATGGACAAAGTTCTCGCCTCCGCCGGGACGTCGCAAACGCACGCATTCACGTGGCGAAAAGCCCACGAGGCTACCAGCAGAAGCGGGTAGAGCAACCTTAAGCAGCGTATCGGACTCAGAATCGCTCGAGGCAACAGCCCAGCGGCGTCCAGCCTCAATGACGTCGCCCGCCACGTCCGCAACACTCGTATGATCATATTCAACAAGCGGCTCTGCGGTGTACAGAAACCCATGATCTGCCGTAATGACGATTCGAGACGACATAAACTCACGCACGATGAGTTTGACCAGCACCGATAACTCGTCAATTGTTTCATCGCAGGCATGAAACGCCCTGCGCTCGGTTGCGGCCTTGTCACCAATGGCATCAATGAGATCGTGATAGATATAGACAACGCTCGCGTCTCCTACGACCTTCTTACGTTCGGCACGGTCCATCTCGCCGACAAAACGGTCATAGCGAACCGCAACAGCACCCTCATAATGCTCGCCAATCACCTTTTGGCGAGATTCGATAGTATCGACGCGCCCCCCATCGACAAGCACGCCAAAGCCCGATCCTGCCTCTCCGCATGCCTCGTAACGCATCGTTCCATGAGGCAACAAGGCAGCCATACCGCATCTGGTTATCGAAGGAAACACGCCTTGCACGGCACCAAGCTCGCACTGACCCTTTGTCTCGCGCTCAAGACGCTCGGCGAGTTCTGCAGCAACCTCATAGCGCAAAGCATCAGATACGATGACCCAAATACGCTTTCCGCGGCGATTCGCAGGCTCAACGTAGCTCAGATCAAAATCAACCTGACGCGGAATACCTTTCACATATCCCTGCAAGCCCAATGCATCGCCCGACGCGCTTGCCCAACGGCGAGAGAGCTCCTTAAGAAACCAACCTTTATATAAAGCTTCCATCGACTCAAAGCGGGCGCGGAAGTCTTCATCGAGCTCGTACTCCCCCGCTCTAAAGGCACCGGCGAACTCTGTCACCAGCTCACGGTACCAAGCGTCCATGCGATAGAAATCGCTGGCATAAGAACCCCAAAGGGCCAAAGCCCCCATGCCCGCAAAACCTTCTACATGGTCGCGATAAAAACGCTGCATATGAGCTGCAGCCGAAACGCCGCGATAATAGCAGGCAAGTTCCTCATACCAAAGCGATCCACGACGAGAGGCGACGACCGACAAAACCTCATCAGCAGCATCCACAGACAGACGCACTCGCTCAAACAGAATGCGCAGAATGGTGGCATCGATGCAGGGAAAGACGTCGGCTCCTGCAATACAGTCAAGACCAACGCCAGCGAGTATCTTTCCAAGCTCAAGCTCACGCTCAACCGCCGTTGTCATACTCAACAGCAATAGACGATTACCGCCACGAACCCAATAATCAACGCAAGCGCGGCAGAACGCAGCATGAACAGCCTGGGAAGAGAAACGTCCCGACAGCGCGTCCAGACATCCACCCGTCATCGACCGCGAGCAGGCGGTGAGCAACACGTGGACCAACAACTCGGGAACAGGAGATAGCTCGAGCGCGTTCCCCTCAAAACCACACCAATGACAAATGAGCTCGCAGAAATAGCCATTCATCTCATATTCAGCAAGTAGGACAACCACCTGATCAGCATTGCCCTCGTGCAAGAGTGCCAAATAGCCCGATACGATTGCCGCGGGATCGAGCTCGCTGACACCCAAGCAGGTAGCCAAAATGCCAAGCTCAAGCTCATCGACGGTCGCAACAGCGACTTCCCTCGATGAATGTAGCAACTTATTGAGCTTTATAACGTTGCGGCGCTTGGCAAAAAAGGCTTTATGGGACTCAAGCGCCGCGCGCATCTCATACGAATCAACCGCGCCGATCTCGCGTAGCTGCACAGAAATATAGTCGGCGGCAAACGGGACGCAACGCGCTTCAACATCCGCCAGCCAATCGCCAGACGGCTCCCCTGCGCAGCGACGATATATGAGCACCTTATGTCCGCCCAAGTCACCATTGAGCTTACGCTTGATAGCAAACCGACCACCCTCGCGATCAACGAGAACGCTGACGCCCGGCAGCTCCAAATCTGCAAGCACATCCTCAAATTCACCGGACGGATCATGCCATACAACAATGGCGCCCCCGCAATCGGCATCCTGACCTGCAAACAAATGCAGCAGCTCGGATGTAATATCTGCAAGCTTCATGGCAAACTCTCAAAACTAGTCATCAAACAAACCGGCGAAAATAGCATCCAAATCCTCTTGAGAGGTGGGCTGCGTCTCGAGTATTTCGGAATCAATACACCTGAGCATGGTGTTCTCTTTTTCGCGCAGGCGAGTATATATTTCCTCGCCAAGCGACCATGGATCGGGTTTTCCAAGGTCGTAATCTTCCGAAAGGTAGTAGTACCTTGTCTGCTGATCTTGCGGCAGGCCCAAACGGTGGATTCGATCGCGGGACTGCAGCAAATGGACCAGATTAAAGCTGTACTCGTAGTACACGGCATCGTGACAAATCGAATGCAGCGAAACGGACTCGGCAAGCGTATGAGGATTGGTAATGAGTACGGGAAACTTGCCAGCCCTAAAGTCATCCAGGTCTGCCGAACGACAGACAAGGTCATCCTGACCGTTAATAGTACGCGCCTCAATCCCCATATCAGCCAGACCGCGCTGAAGATCGGACATGCTCTTGATGAAAATGCACCAAACGATAACCGAGCGTCCCTGTGCTACCAAGTCGCCAATCAAAGAGCAGCAACGAGCACGTTTGCTCGATGCCCCGGCAGATCGAATCATGCCCACAATCTTATCGGAGTAGTCGACGGCATCGACCTCGCCGGTCTCCTCGTCTTCTTCGATAATCCAACGATAGTCTTCGGGATTAAGCGTTTCGAGTAGGTCGACCGGATCGTTTTCCATCTGCAGAACACGCAGCATCAAGGTCAGCTTGTTGCGACGGTAACGGTTTTTAATAACGCCGAGCAGCAGATTCGTACGCTCGCCAGACGACACCTTGATAAGCTCGTCGGGTTCAGCCCTCGGGACGCCTAGGTCATCCTTGGTCGTACGGCAATAAAATGGCTGCAACTTGTTGTTCACGAGCTCAATGTCCGAGTCCTCGGCGTTTTTGAGCTCGCTTTTCTCAAAACCAAAAAAGTTGTCATACTCCCGCGGATACAGAATGTGCAACATATTGTAAATATCGATATATCCGTTAGGAATTGGCGTGCCCGTCAGGGCAAACGTATAGGGAGCACTCTTGGAAACCACGAGAGCCGCGT
Organism: uncultured bacterium; assembly: GCA_905215765.1. Classification (GTDB taxonomy): domain Bacteria; phylum Actinomycetota; class Coriobacteriia; order Coriobacteriales; family Coriobacteriaceae; genus Collinsella. The sequence goes on along the minus strand of CAJMRP010000003.1, from coordinate 39,103 downwards.
TAGCTTGCTTTCCGCCAACGCGCTTAACGCGATGGATTTCGTCGAACACCAAAAGCGTACGCTCACCAGCGACCTTACTGAGTTCCTCGGCAACGCCAATAGCCGCCTCGTAATTCACAAGCAGCAAATTGCAACCGCCCACACGAGCGCGAATATAGCTCCGACGGTCAGACTTACCAAGCTTTCGGTAAGCATCGTCTTGCGTTGTAAACAAGTTGAGTGGCCACCTATCGCCAAAGCAGAGCCTCCACTCCGTCGCCCAGGAATCAAATGCGTTTTTTGGGCACACGACCATAATGCGATCGACCATGCTGCGGGCCGCCAAAAAGGCAAATGCACCCAGCACGGTCGCCGTTTTACCCGACCCCGGCACCGAGAAGTTGCCCGCACGTCCCATCGTTGCCAAGAAAAACGCGTCGCGCATCTGGCGATCCTTAAGTGGACGCGCCATGGCGGCATCGACGACCTCCGAGAACTCTGCGAGATGGGCATCGTGTTTGTGGTCGCCGCGTTTGATCTCGTTTCCCAAACGCGAACGTTGCTCGGCAAGTTCGCGAATCTGCGTAAAGCCGTCCTGAAGGTCTTCATCCACCGATAGCGCGACACCAAGACGGCTGGCAACCTTCGATAGCTTGCCAACAATCTTTTCGAACTCCGTATAGTTGCCGATCTCTTCGAGCAAAATGTGGCCCTTGACGACACACCTAACGTATGCCCTGCAGGTCATCTTAAAGCGAGCATTGCGACGCAGAGAGTCGGCATCGAGAGGCTCGGGATCAAGATAGATTTGTCCGCCTCGCTGATATAAACGCATTGCTTAGCCTTCTAGAGTTTTTTGGACGACATCGAGAACTTCCTGGGCCTTCTCAAGAAGGGACTGCAGCCCATCCTGCATATCAGCAAGCTGCTCAGGCTCTAACTTGTGCAGTATTTCCACGTCAACATCGTTAACATCCGAGAGCGCATTGCGAACGGCGCGCACCTGTCCGTTTTTGATCTTACGATTGCCGGCCTTAGCGCGCGCTACATTTCTAGACGCCTTCATCCCCTCTTTCAAACGTGTGTCAGAGCCATACGTATCGCGAAGATATTCCGTAGTGACAACCACGTCGTCAGGCTTTTCCGCAAGCCTCTCCAAAACCTCAACGGCATAATCCAGCTGCTCTTCGCGCAGTTTGTCGTCAGCAATCAGATTATCGATGAACTCACGAACCCCACGCGTCGCGTCGCCGAATGTCTGGCACATTAAATTAACAAACACTGCGTTTTTAATTTCTTCTCGCTTGTCCTTGTTCTTGACCTTCACGAGCCCGTTCGTAAGCGACTCGATAGGGCCTTGCAGCTTAAGGTCCTGAGCAATATGAAATGCCCCGGGAGCTTCACAAAACTCAAGGAAATCTTTCAACATATCAATTTGAGCGAGGCAGTTCTTCATTTTGCTCTGCTTCATATTGGCATGCTTGGCATATTCTTCTGCCGTCATACGCCCTTCATTGACCCACCTATCGATATCGACCAGACGAGAGATGGCATCATATTCCTGCTTGGTGTCCTCGCCCAGCTGAATCTCGAGCTCAAGACCCTTAATGGCATTTTCGTCATAGGTATCGGGGAACACACAGCAGCGCAGCATGCGAAGGGTGTTCTCGGCGGCAGACAACTTACGCAAGCAGGTAAAACGACGGTTACCGTCAATGACAACGCCGTTGGTCAGAATGATCGCAGATTGTTGTTGACCCTTTTTTTTAATATCAAACATGGTCGTCTTAAGATGCTTGGGGTTATCGGCCTCGACCATATCAGCAATAAGGTTATCGAGTTCCGTTTGGTCCTGGGGCAAACCTTCGGGATGCTCCGCCTGATAGCGCGAAATGAACGTAGCAATTCGCCCGTTCTGCACATTAAAGTGCAGCTTATCGACGCGTACCTCGTAAATCGGACAATCCTGGTTCTGGCCACCAATAAACTTGGGCTCGCTATTGCCGGTTTCGCGAACCCAACCCTCGGCAATGCCTGTCTTGATGAACTTTTCCATTTCCATTGTCTTACTCCACTTCTAGTACAAACTGGTCATGACTAACAAATACGCGCTCGCTGGCACTCGAATAAAACAAGTCCGACTTACGGATTATCTGGATGAGCTGCGAACGCGGAACCACTACGCCGTACTCCTCCGAAAGCAAGTCGACAAGATCGTCGATATCGATCGATATCTCGCGTGCCACCACCGCCTGGATAAAATCACGACCTTTCATGGGATGCCCGCGTGGCGCAAAGAGCTTAATGCCCACAAGGTTTCCGTGGCCCAGCAAGTCCTCCTGCGACAAGAGGGCGCTTTCGTAAAATGCATCGGATAGACCATACTCGAGTAAGGGTAAATCGGATGCGCAGCGCCTGAGCGACGGCACGGTAAAGTAGGGCGTATCGTCCTCAGCGCCACGCTCGATGGCATCCAATGCAAAGCTGCGCAAATCGGCGTCCCTTACGTCAAGCTCATCAAGGCCGTCGCGCGTAATCCAGCTCGACTCATCGTAGTCAAGCAAGTCGCCCGACCTAATGGCTCGATAGACCATGTTTTTAAAGGACATGCAGTTCAACATGGATTGAGGCAGGCTATCGTGCTCGACGATGGCTCCGTGCATCAAAGACAGATAGAAATCTGTCTGGCTTACGCCCCGGCCTCTACAGGCGCAGTCAGCATAAAGCGTGAACCCCGTTTGATAGGCAAACAATTCCAGCTTGAGCGTTTCGTCGGGCGAACATCCCGCCAGCTCCGCAAACCGGGAAAGCAGGTACCAATCCTCATCAAGCTTGGGAAGAGTTGGCTCACTGGCCATGACGCCTTCAGATCCGGTATCAACACGCTCGCCATGGAACGGCTGGGGATGTACGTCTTCAGCCACGGCAACGCACGGAGCTGCCACGGCCGGCCCGTATTCATCATCTTCAATAACGTTTTCTCGGGCTTCGACCGGATCACTTTGCGTCTCGGGGACAAAGCTCTCAGCACTCGCTTCAACGTCCGCAAACCAATCGTTCGCATCGACAACGCACGGTGATGACCGATAGAACAGCGCTCGTTCATCGAAGCCGAGTTCGTTAATAGCTCGAATCGTATCGAATTTGCCGGCCACATCCTCGCGAATCAACACAACATCGTCGGGCAACAATAGCCGCTCAACAACATCCGCGTATGCACCGCCAACGTCATGCCATAAAAGAATGGAACCGGACGTTGTATCAAATGCCATTTCCAGCTGTTCGGAGAGCTCGATCAGAGAGTCATCCAGCATTTGTTCTTCGCATGGCGCGGGGGTCTCATCGACACCCAGGAACCGATAGCCAAAACCATGCACCGTTTTAATCCAAAGGGGATTCTTTACCTCATCTCCCAGCTTCTTACGGAGGTTTTTAACATGCGAAGCAAGAGCTCTATTCGATTCAGCGAAGCCAACACCCATCGAAATCTGAGAGAGTTCCTCATTTGAAATCTCAACGTTTGGCCTAGCCGTAAGTGCATTCAAGACACTGTGCTCAATTGGCGTAAGCGCAAGCTCCTCGCCATCGAGCTGAACAATACGGTTCTCAGAATCAACGACAAGCACACGGTCGCCATGCGCAGAACGAAATACACGCCCGCCCTCACCAACGCTCACCTCAGGCTCAAATCCTGGAGCAAAATCGAGACGATAGCCATAACCGTGAACGCCCTTAAGCCAACGAGCGTTGCGGGCATCTTCTTTCAGTTTCTTGCGAATGTTCTTGATATGGCTATCGAGCACTCGATGCGACTTAGGGTCATCGTGTCCGAATACCGCAACAAACAGCTCTTGGCGAGAAAATGCATGACCCGGTTTTTGAGCCATACAAAACAAGATGTTGAACTCATTGGGGGTCAAACATAGGTAGGCACCGTCCATGTACGCATCGCACATGGTTGGATCGAGCAGAAGATTGCTATCGATTCGAATGATCTGATTGTTGTTTACCAATGATCCCATAGCGGCTCTTTCAACTTCTGACACACAGACGACTATTTGATTTTGGCGAGAACGTCCTGGAACTTGGCGTAATTAACCTTAACGCCGTCATCCAAATCAATCTCAATCATTTGGTCTGCAAGGTGGTGGACCTTCTCCTCGTAGCTCACGAGCTCGGCAGCTTGGTCGCTTATGCGCTTTTGCTCCTTAGCAAGACGAGCACGATCACGACTGTCGCTTACCTCTATCTGGTCGGCAACCCACATCAACCGATTGCGGTAACGTTCTTGCTGAGGATGGATATAACCCGTACGAATCAGCGCCAACAAATCAGGGCGATAGCGATGCATGTAGACCAACGCCCTAAAGCCGCCCTTCTTGCCCGAGTCGAACAGCCAGTAGATGGGGCGCTTTTTATAGGTCTGGCAGTGGTCCTTAAAGAAGTCCTTCAAAAAGTAGGAGCGAATTACCTCGCGCGAGGTGCCCTTGCCGCCGAGCGCCTCGGCAATAAAGGCCAGGTTCTGCTCGAGCGTCTCCTCGCCGTACACGGTGCGCACAAAGTCGATAAGGTAGCGCACGATGTCATCGTCAAAGTACTCGTCATCGGTAATGGGCAGCACGTTGTCGCCATCGGGCATAAAGGTCACGTGATCGGGATCGGGCATCTTGGCCAGATAGTCGTTGACCGTGGCACCCTGATCGGCCAAAACCAAACCGTCCACGTCCAGCGAATAGCGGCCGAACATGCAGCCCACGGCATAGCTTATAAGCGAGGTGATCTCGTCGCGCTTGGTGCGCACATACTTGTTGCCCTTATAGCTCTCGGGGATCTCGTCGGCGGTGTCGAAGATGCGCGCCACCGACACGTACTTATCCTCGACCTCGATGGGCACCTCGCCCTCCATGTTGTAGATCTTGGCAAAGATTCGGTTGAGCTCCTCCTCGTTAGCGCGAAGCTGCTCAAAGCGAGCATTGACCTCGGCCTTGCGAGCCTCGTATTTTTCAGAAAGCAAGACTGGCATGAACAATCTCCAAACACAGTTGAACTAAATCAGCAACGCAGTCAAATGGCCAATTCCCCCGAGCTTCCTGCCATTAACTAGTTCGGCAATTCACCGATTAACTTAATGCGTTTATACGACAGGAACATGCGGGCGGAAATCTGACCCTTCGCATTAGTGTCCTGGAAATAGAGAAAAGGTTCTCGCTTGCCGTTACTCGCAGACTTCCGTTTAACTTCAGCAAACTGACCGTGAGCAATAGAATTGCGCAAATGTCTGTACAAGCCATCAAGGGTAAGCATGGCGTCGTAGGGCTTGGCATCCGAAATGGCTATTGCCTTTTTATCCTTATCAGGAAATAGTCCGTATCCGTCTTTCAGCATTCCAATCGGAGTTTTAGTAAAAGCAAGGAACTCTATATTCGAGCTAGGAATGCCACCGTCAGCAAACCCGTTGCCAATTAGATACTTTGCAACCCCCCCCTAAGCTCATAGTTCACATAGAAACGATCCTCATCCAAATCAGCAAAAAGCGATTGAATGCAATTCAAAGCAAGCGAATTGTCAACGCTGTCCAAAGCAGGCAAGTGTTTTCTAACGGCCGATGCTTTTGGCACCGGACAGCCTGTAAGCAAATTATTAAACAAGAATAAAGTGCGTTCCTTATTCTCCGTGCGCGAATTTACCCAATCCGACCTGCCACATGACGTTAACGCTTTGATTTTCTTTCCACCCATAAGACATCAGACCAATGGATGGCGCTTGAAATCCCAAGAAGTTTCAAGCGAATCATAATCAAGTTTTGAAATCGTGCGAGCAGCTTCAACAAGCGTACAAACAGTCGGCTCAGCGCATTCATCGTGAATGATTGGCAGTTGCCCGATTTGACCCACCTCAAAATTGAGAGTTGGCGACATGAATGCCAAATCGATTTCAGCGATAGAACAGTTGCAGAAAGCCTGGATGTAGCGAAGCTCATCCGGTTCCGCGAATAGGCATGCCCCAGCAACCTCGAAAAGCATTCCTTGGGGCGCGAACCTAAAGGATGCGAGGCTAGAAGAAATCTTCGACCAAGAAACTGCCGGCTTAAAGTAATCGTTCTGGTTCTTTATGACAAAATCAGGCTTAGAAAGGTATGTGTACTTTGCCAGGATGGCTTCCTTCATCTCGCGCCCATCGTCGTACCAGTTAACGACTTCGTCGTACTCTCCCCACCATTTTCGATAAAATCCTCCCCTGATAATAGGGAACCATCGCCTGCCCGACTTCTTTGCGGAGTCCCTGTCGGAACAGCTCCTGTCGGTGTGTTCCGGCTCGACTTCCCACCACTTACGGAGGAACCTATTATTATCGCTCGTCGCAAGACCTTGCCTCGGAGTCGCAATGGAGTCGAGGCGCTTGCCAGCAACAAACGACTGGATCAAATGGTCGCTGGCCCAGTAGGCTATGGGGGTGCCGGGGATCTGTTTGAAGGTCTCAGCGTCGCGGCGGTAGAACCAGCCGCAGTCGGGGTTCCTGATCGCCTCGAGGGCTTTTCCTTCCTGCAACGACCAATGATCGAAATCATTCAATCTGACATAGCCACCACGATAGCCGGCGACATGTTTGTTCCTGATTACAAATGTACACACCTGAGCAGCGATGCCATGAAATCCATGGACGGAAAGCTGCACTAAGCTATCAATCGTTTTGACATCGACCAGCTGTTGGCGCAAATTCTCGAAAGACGATAAAAACATCCAGCTATTTGATGTTGCAAGACCCGCAAGGCCCGCCGTCTCCGTAAGAGAAAAAATACGCTCGATGAAGCACGTGCACAGGTCGCTCTTCACGTCGGGGTAGTTCTTCTTGACCCACTTGGACATGAAGGGGCCGAAGCTGGAGCTGCCCATGTAGGGCGGGTTGGCCACCACACAGTCGTGGCGGCGAGCGAGGATCTCGCAGGTCTTAAGGGCACATTCCAGTTTATTATTAGAACTACCGTCAAACAGGCCATCGGTGCCGGTGAGCTCGATCGCCTCACGCAGTGCGGCAAGGTCGCCCTCGCTCGGAGCGAGCAGCGAGCCGACCTCGCCCAAATGCGTTAGGGCATCGATGAGATCCTTCTTCTTGGCAAGCGCGGTGCCGTGCGGAATATCATCCTCCTCCAGCATAACCGGCCCGAGCACGGCAACATCCGCCTGAACCCCACGGCCAAAGAAACGCCTATCCATCTCTCGAGCGCACATAGCCAGCGCCAAACCTGCAATCTGGGCGGCGCGAGGGTCAATTTCCATACCATGAAGGTTCTTGGACAAAATGAGTCTGGGGATATCACGCATACGGTATTCGCGCTCTAAATACATCTTTGCCAGAAGTTCAAAGGCGTAAACGAGAATATGTCCCGATCCACAAGCCGGGTCGCACAGCGAAATATCCTCGGGACCCTCGATTTTAATGAAGTCCTCGTGCTCCGCATCGGGCTCGATGTAGTACTCCATTTCATCACGCAGGGGACTTTTCGGGTTGTTCAGCATCCACAAACGCCCCAAGGAGTTCTGCACCATGTAGCGCACGATCCAGTTGGGCGTAAACAGTTGCGTGGCGGGACCGATGGTGTCCGGGGTCTCCTTGGCCTTAGATTTAAAGAAAGCGTCTTTGACCTCGGAATTGTAGAACTGATACATCCAGCCCAGGGACTCGACGTTTTCCCACGTGCTGCGCTTAACCCGTTCGACTAGAGCGCACAGAACGCCTTCTTCACCGTGGTCCAAAAGCCTTGTCGGAAGCAGTAACGCATCCGCCGTGCCCACGCGGCCAAAGATGTCGGGCGGGCACTCGGCGAGCTCGTTCATCTGCGCCACCAAAATAAGACGGAACAGCGCCTCATCATCTGCCGCAGCGACAAGGTCAAACACGCGATCGCGCTCTAAGCCCGGCAGATCAAGCTCCGTCGGCATACGCAAGCAGTCTGGCGAAAATCTATCGTACTCCGAGGTTTCGCAATATGAACTTAGCATGCGGACGCCACAAGGCAGATAGCCTCGTACTTCCATATAGCGTATTGCAGCGAAGCGATTGAACCAGGTGTAGGCCATTTCCTCGCAAAAGTGCGCATAGCCGCCATGCTCTATGCGGCGATACAGCTCCGAACGTTGCGAACGCTCGAGCGCAGAGAGCACCGTGCCCTTAACGATGGTTGCATCGCGATCGAATTCTTCACGCCCCGCATCGTCGAGCCCGTAGGCATAGCAACGCTGACGAACCTCGTCAATTAAACGGATGCGCGCCCAAGGGCAAAACTTTTCGAGCTCTTTCGTATCCATGTTTCTCCCTTAGCCCAAACGGATGGCGTCATTACCCTCAAGGCTTCGCAGCAGCTCTTTGCGCGCGGCATCCAAATAGTCATCAATCTGCTGTTGCGAGCTCAGCTCCAGCGGCCTAAATACCATGCTGCGGCTCACCGATTTAACACGTCGCCTAGGTGCTGGTGCAGATTGGGGCTTATTCGGCTGGCCAGGCGCAGTGATCCCCGAATAATCAGTCGTTACCGTCACACTCGTATTTGCCGGTTTGGGATGATTCGCCTCTTCATAGGAATCGTCAATCATTTTGTACAGAGTCGTCTGAGCACGATCGAGCTTGACGGGCACAGCATCCAGGGCGGTTAGCGTTGCCGCATTATGCACCTCATCTTTTCGAGCGCTGTGCGACTCCCCGATGCGTGCCAGAGCGATGCCCCTGCCTTGGGCATACGCTTCGATATCCCCATAGCGCTCCTCGACAGAATTGAGCATGGCGATACGCTTTTGGTCTAAAAGCTCCTTGTAGGCAGCTCTCACCTGTAGATTTGCCTCGGATAGCTTTTGGAACTGCAAACTCAGACTCGGTTGTTTAACCGCTCCTCCAATGACGGAAAGCGCATCAAGCGTCTCAGAATCGCCCTCAAAGTAATCGCGCTCGCTCTCCATTCGCTTGAATATCTCGCAGGCACTGTCGAATACAGCTACCTTGCTACCGAAAAACTCGTCAATATCTTCGAGATCTTCAGCCGCATCTCCCAGCTCCTCCTCTTTTCCGGCGATCGCCATAATTAGATCGACGGCATCGCGGCCGCTCTGCAATAAGCCTTCGATAAGGTTCTTTGCATCCACGACCTCCGTATAGCCCGGGTAACCTGGGTTACGCAGATACTCGACCGAAAGAAGGCTCGCCAAGCTATCGCGGCGCTTTTCAAGCTCCTCGCGGCATACCTCGGCAAGGCTGTCCTCTTCGAGCGGCAGAGTATGATTGCCGCTCAACTCTTCTACAGCCTGTCGCGCCTTAGATATGGCTGCTCGAGAAAGCTGCTGGCGCGCCTCAACAACAGCCTGTCGTGCCTTAGCAGCCTTTCGCAGATAATCGAGGATCTTGGAATCCCTAAGATCAATCGCTTGCCCTGCGCAGAGCAGGCGAGCGCGCTTTTGCGCTAGCAGCGTTGCGACCACGGCGGCAATGTCAATCTCCGCCCAACCATAAGGCTTCGCATGGTACGTCTCGAGCAGCTCGCTCATTGTTACCTGCATATGTTGGGCGGCGCGAGCTTCCAGCAAACGCATAACCGCTTCGATGGCCCCGGCATTGGGCTCTTGCCCATTCATTGCCGGAGTGTACGCAGTTAAAATCTGCTTGATCTGCATATCGCTGTCGTAGTTTTTATCGATAAGTGGCAGTTTGCTGTACGTAACAGAGACAAGCTGGCGCACGCAGTCCTCGATCATATTCTTGGCAGACGCCGATTTGACCGGAGAATACTCACCGCCATAGACATAAAACGTTCCATGCAGTACCGCCTGGCGCATAAGCTCCTCTGCACGCTTATCCAGAGCGACGCGCTCTTCCTGCTTGCCACGCAAAATCGAAGCCACCACTTCGCTGCGATTGTCTGCCTGACGGCTATTGAGGTATTGCTCAATACATGCCGACTGATACAGGCAGTCGTAGTAGTCTTGCTGGGAATCGAGCACTACAATGGCTTCTCCCCTGCTAGAGCTAAGGAGCAGGTCCTCGCGCGAAGGAATCGGGATGCCATCCACACCAGTAATCACGCGCAGCGCCAGCCCCGATGCACTGTTATAACGGGTGTCGTCCAGATATTCCTCAACGTCAAAAACGTTTTTGCCGACCGTTACCTTGGCGTTTTCGAAGACCTGCCTAAACATAATCTGTGCGGCCTTGGACGTAATCTTCGCAGCATCCGGCTGCACGCGCGAAATCTGCTGGGCGATCTCCTGCTCTTCGTCGGTCAGGTACTTATACGTTTCACCATTGCGAGCTACATAGTTTTGGCGTACCAAACGCTCCAGGGACTGCGAAATCTGCTCGCGAACGACAATGCGGTCGGTGCGGACGTCGTCGGTCATAAGGGTGACCAAGTTTTCAACGTTTGCCGGCATGTCCTTATCGACATACAGGATCAAGAAAAGCAGCTTGAGTACCGGAATGTCGCATTCCTCGAGACCCTGCCCCTTTTGGGCGGCATCCGCCGCTCGAAGAACTACACGACGATGATAGTCCTCGAGCGACGTCGAGATCGTATTGTAGAAACGCCAAAGCGGAACCAGCGCGTTCTGGTCCTTGTCCTCTATGCATCGAGCGGAGTCTTGAAAGCCGCTCAGCATGGAACGCTCGGCACTTGAGCTGTTTTTTCCGGACGCGCCGTGATTGCGCAGCTCGTCCATGATTTTTTGAATGAGCTTAAACTGGTAATCAGCAAACGGATACGTGCTGGCGAAGTCTTCGGCGTCCTCGTAGCCAATTAAATCGGCCGCTGCATCCTTAAAGCTATACAAGTTGTTGAGGACCGCCGAGCGCTCCTGATACTCAGCTTTCAACAAGTCGTTCGCATCCTGATTTTTCGCCAAAATGCGGCGACGAATAACTTCATCGGCGCACGAGCTGCTCAGCGACAAACGCGTATTAAAGCGGTCCTGAATCTTGGAGAAGTCACTGCCCTTAACTTTGGTAATTTGATCAATCGCCTGCTGTCCGGTGACCATGACCCACACGCGACCGCCGCACTTGGTGCCCAGCGCCTCGACAATACTCTGCAAGTTCAGCATAAGCTCGGTATCGCTCGCGATAAACTGGCTCATCTCATCGGCCATAAAGATCATGCGATATGAGCCGCCGCATTCTTGCTCTCGACGCTTTGTGTATTTAGCAATATCGTCGGTAAGCTGGTCGATTGAAAAATCATTGCTTTCCGATTTTTCATACCAGCGCTCTGCCTCGTCCTTGCTCATGACGCCCGTGCGACTGAGTGCCTCGATAACGTCGTCGGAGTTAAAGTCGTAGTCCTCGCGGCCATCGACCCAGGGGCTATGATTAATCTCTTCAAATGCGGCACGGAATTCCTGAGTTTTACCGGCGTCGTCAATACGACGCTCCAGGCGAGCGAGCTTAAAATCTGCACCGTAGAACCCACGGCTCTCGTAATACATCTTGGCAAAAATGCGCGCAACCGCGCTGCCATCCTTATTGAGCGGGCTTTTGATGCCCATATTAAAGAGGATAGCGTCGGTCGTCACGCCCGCCGCGCGCTTTGCTTTGTCGGCAAGTTCGTCATCTTCAAAACGCGGAGCAATATACTCAATCGCAGTTTTACCTGCCGCCTCACGGTTCGTGAACAGGTAGCTGAGCATCTTGAGAAAGTGAGATTTACCCGAGCCAAACGAACCGCTAATCCACACGCCGATTTTATCCGTCGTATCATCGAGAGCCCGGTCATACGCATCGAAAAGCGTCTTGAAATGGCGGCGAAGCTCGTCGGTCACAACGTATTCGTTCAGCTCTTGCCTGACACTGCCGTCATCCTCCTGATCGACCTTAATAACACCGTTAATGTTTCGGTCGATGTCGTGCTCAAACATATCTTTGATCTTCATGGGAATGCCTTTCGATGACCGGAAACGTTTTTAGAGTTGATTAAACGCGCGATAGTAGTTGCCGTCGGCAATCGTGCCAAACAGCTTTAACTGCTGCCCGTCATAGGTACCGGGATAAAACAAAACGACGGGGATATCGGAAAATACCGGCTGAATAGACTCGAGAATGATGTGGGCACGCATGAACGGGTAAATCTTGCCAACGCCCGTGATAATCAGGACGTCGCGCCCGCGCTTCGGCTCGCCGTATCTCTCGATAAAGCTGTCGTGAATGAACTCGAGGTACTTCTCGGGTCCCACTCGGCTCTGCATGCGTTGCAAGAAGTGATCGCTGCCTCGTTTTTCCTCGAGGGCGCTCATCTTTTCTAAGATGCCGCGTTTTTCGCAAATGCCGATAAATACGCTCCACAGATCAAACGAAACAATGTTAGGGACGTCATTATTTGCCTGGCGCTCGTGTGCGCTATCATCCACTAGCTGCTGAGTCAGAGCGCGCACCTGGTCTTCTTGCCTAGCTGGATATGGATAGATATAGAGTGGAACCTCGCCACCCAAGCCACGACAATTCAAAAACTCGGGGTCGTGGAATTTGGAACGAATGAGCTCAAAGCTCATATCAATTGAAGGCAACTCGGTTGCTGTCATCTCGCACCCCTATTCCGTTATGCCAAAGGCAGGCAGAACCGCGGCATCGTCGTTGGCTCGAACGCAACGCTCGAGCTCAAAATCGAGCAATGGCGGACGAAGGGCTTCGGTTTTGCGGCTATACAATCCAGCGCCCTCTATACAGTTGACGAGGACTTGGCGCACTTTATTGCACGTAGCATCCGACCACGTTGCAACGCGATCGTCCTGCGCGCGAAGCCCTTCGATAAACGTAACGATTTCCGATTTTCGAAGCGAGAGATCAAAAAGGCTGAACTTAGGAGCAATCACGCACGTCATAAAGTCCCAGACAACTCGGTTGTCGCACATCATTGCATACAGGTTGACCTGCGCAAGCTGCTCGAGCGAACCATGCGCAGCAAGATTTATCAGACTTGCGCGCACGTCTTCGTCTTCGCTAAGAGCCAACAACCGGCGACAGCAAGCACGGGTGATAGACTTTTGCTCACGCTCGGTAGGATATTGAAAGAGATTCTGGGCGGTGACCTTTTCAATAATCTCTTTCGTATCAGAAAAGTTCTAGTCCACCATGAGGCGCGCAACGACACGCGTCTCATTAACAAGCCACTGCTCGCGTGTCATAGAACCACGATAGGTGGTGGGCATGCTCATGTCGTTCAGCCTCTCGACGAATCAAATAGGTACATTTGATTTATACAACAAAACGCTTCACATCCATTGAGCAACATTTTGTTGCACAACATTTTAGCTGCGAAAACTCTCTGAACGGTAAAAATATTCTGTGAACGGCAAAAAGAGGATCTGGTTTATTACGATTGCTGGAGCCGTAAAAACGATAGGCTTAATGGATGGATTGGGCGCCACAAAGCGATACGCCTCACTGGATAGTCACACATAATCCTTCGAGCAGAAACACACTTGTGAGTGCAGGCATGTATCGGTATTGTGCCCCCTTCGCGTTGGGGCCCTCATCCTCCGCCACGCTCAACAAAGAGTTATACATATGATTCTATGTAAGGAGTTTCATATGCCCGCCGTAAAGCCTATTTCCGATTTGCAACGGAACTTTGACTCCATTGCGGATAGCTGTCACAAGACCAAAGAACCCGTTTGCCTAACCAAAAACGAATCGGCGTCGCTTGTCGTCATGGATGCTGAGGTCTATAACGAGCAGACGCGCGCACTAACCGCCATTCAGGAACGCGAGGATCGCATTCAGCAATCCATCGCCCGCGGCTACGATGACCTCGTAAAAGACCGTGTGCGCCCCTGGAAACAAGCGAAGGCCGAGGCGGATCGGATGCGAGCCATCAGGTAAGGTCGCCCCTCCCCCATGTAACCATCCTGTAAATCATAGCGGCGCACTCGAGTTTTACCGTGATGCGGTCGCGCTTGGCGCTCCACTGTGCTAAAGTATCCCGAACGTTCAAACGACTACGAGGGGGAACTAGAAGATGGCACGTGTGCACAACTTCTCAGCTGGCCCGGCCGCGCTGCCCACAAGAGTGCTCGCCGAGATCGCCGACGAGATGATGGACTACCGCGGTTGCGGCATGTCCGTGCTCGAGATGAGCCATCGATCTAGCATGTACCAGCAGATCATCGACGACGCCGAGGCAACCCTGCGCCGCCTGCTGAGCATCCCCGACAACTACCGTGTCCTGTTTTTGCAGGGCGGCGCCACACTGCAGTTTGCGGGCATCCCGATGAACCTCATGCGCCGCGGCCGCGCCGGCTACGTCGTGACCGGCAACTTTGCCAACAAGGCGTACAAAGAGGCCACCAAATACGGCGAGGCCGTGCTGCTCGCGAGCTCCGAGGACACCAACTTCGACCGCATCCCCGACATGGCCGACATCAGCGCGCGCATTGCCGCCGAGGCTGCGGGCGACGGGCTCGACTACGTCTACATCTGCCAGAACAACACCATCTTTGGCACCATGTTCCACGAGCTGCCCGATTGCGGCGACGTGCCGCTGGTCGCCGATGTCTCGAGCTGCTTTCTGTCGCAGCCGCTCGACGTCGAGCGCTACGGGCTCATTTACGCCGGCGCTCAGAAAAACGCCGGCGCCGCGGGCGTCACCGTGGTTATCGTGCGCGACGACCTGATCGCCGAAGGCCCCGCCTTTGCGCAGACGCCGCAGTACATGGACCTTAAGACCCAGGCCGCCAAGGGCTCCATGCTCAACACGCCCAACACCTTTGGCATCTACGTATGCGGCAAGGTGTTCCGTTGGGTTGAGCAGACCGGCGGACTTGCCGCCATGGCCGAGCGCAACTGGGCCAAGGCCAACCTGCTCTACGACCTGCTCGAGCACAGCAAACTATTCCACGGCACTGCGCAGACAGACAGTCGCTCCATCGCCAACGTCACGTTCCGTACCGGCGATGCCGAGCTCGACGCCGCCTTTGTTGCGGGCGCGGCCGAGCACCAGATCCAAAACGTCAAGGGCCATCGCCTCGTCGGCGGCATGCGCGCCAGCGTGTACAACGCCGTCACCATGGAGGACGTGCAGGCGCTGGCCACGTACATGAAGGACTTCGAAGCGCAGCATAGTTTGAGTCCGCGATCTAACTAGCCCGCAACCCGCGGGCCGAACAGCCACCTCAGACCACCCTGTTTAGATCAAAACCTGCTAAGGAGTTTTCCATGCGTAAGATTAAGACCATCGACGACATCACTAAAGACGGCAAAGTCGAGTTTGGCGAGGGCTACGAGTTTGTAAGCACCGCCGAGGAGGCAGACGCGATCCTGATGCGCTCGACCGACCTGCACGGCTACGAGCTGCCCGAGGGCATCCGCGCTATCGCCCGCTGTGGCGCCGGCGTCAACAACATCCCCGTCGAGGAGTACGCCAAGAAGGGCGTCGTGGTCTTTAACTCCCCCGGCGCCAACAGCAACGCCGTCAAGGAGCTCGTCCTAGGCATGCTGGTGCTTTCGAGCCGCGGCGTAGTGCAGTCGATGAACTGGGTGCGCGACAACGCCGACGACCCCGAGATCCAGGTCGATGCCGAGAAGGCCAAGAAGGCCTTTGTGGGCCGCGAGCTCAAGGGCAAGCGCATCGGCGTCATCGGCCTGGGCAACGTGGGCTCCAAGGTCGCCAACGCCTGCGTCGATCTGGGCATGGATGTCTACGGCTACGATCCGTTCATTTCCGTCGAGCACGCGTGGGTGCTGAGCCGAGAGGTACAGCGCGTGGGCACGCTCGAGGACCTCTGCCGCGGCTGCGACTACCTCACCGTGCACGTGCCCAGCAAGGCCGACACCATCGGCATGATCAGCACCGAGCAGATTAACCTGCTGGCACCCGACGCCGTCCTCATCAACTACGCGCGCGAAACCATCATTGACGAGGACGCCGTCGACGCTGCCCTGCGCGAGGGCAAGCTGAGCTGGTTTAGCTGCGACTTTGCCACGCCTAAGACTGTCAAGATGCCCAACACGTTTATCACCACGCACTCGGGCGCCGGTACTGGCGAGGCCGAGGCCAATTGCGCCGATATGGCCATCAGCGAGCTCAAGGATTACCTGGAGAACGGCAACATCGCGCACAGCGTCAACTACCCCGCCTGCAGCATGGGCAAGGCGCGCGCCGCAAGCCGCATCGCCTGCCTGCACGCCAACGTGCCCAACATGATCGGCCAGATCACGGCCATTCTCGGCAAGGACAACGCCAACGTGCAGCGTATGACCAACGAGTCCGCCGGCGAGAACGCCTACACCATGTTCGACACCGATGAACACCTGGACAGCAGCACCATCGAGGCGCTCAAGCAGATTCCGTCCATGTATCGTGTGCGCGTGATCAAATAGCGACGACGCCAAGCCTGCTAGGAAGGCCATGAAGCCCATTCGGCCCCCGTTTTCACGAAACGGGGGCCGATTTCGTTGCTCCGGCTAGTTTTGAAAATGCTACCCAGAACAAGTTTTTTCGGATAATCGACAGTCCTACCCAAATCACTGAGCACACCTGCTTTGATAAACACCTTTATCAGGGGTTTTAGTAGGTAAAAAACAATCTCTATATACCACATCCAAGTTGACTATCGATTTTCCGAAATAACTTATTCTGGATAGCAATTTTAAAGCCAATTCCAAGGCGAAACTGAACCCTTTTTCGCGCCCAAAACTCTAGTTCATGCGGCCGTTTTCCACCTGCACGACTACATTCCCGCCCAATCGATAAAAATCTCTTCACGAAGCCGTCGTTCGAGCTCCTGCTGCCGCGGTGTCTTGTCTTTCGACGGTGCATCGAGATAGGACATGATGAGTTCCATCACCACGCGGAAGGCATCGGAGTCGGCCAGCTGGCCATAGGTCATCAAAATGACGGGATATCCCATCGCTTGCAAGGCCGTCGTTCGGTCGGAGTCAGAGATCTTGGATTCTATGGATCCGTGTATGGCTTTACCCTGGCATTCAACCAGACACTCTCGGCTGCCGTCCTTATTTGCCAGCAGGATATCGGCATAGCGCCTATCGAGCCCCGAAATCAGGCGGGCGCCGCGCGTCATACGAATCTCAACGTTATTGGTAAGGCGCAGCCCTTCGCCGCCGCGCAACCTCGAAAGACCAAACAGCATCGATGCCTGGACCTCGAGCGGCGATGCCGCCACCCCCGTAATGCACTTCGCGGCACGCATGAACGATTTAGCGCCGCGGAGCCCCCGGATCTTATCGACGAACTCTGCAAGCTCAGAGAGCTCGATCAAGGGCGGTCGTTTCCACAAGTCCGTTGGATTCCCCGAGACGTCCTTTACGTTTTCCCAGCCCGACCGCGCGTCACCCCACTGGCCCCCATATGCCTGCACAAGTGCCGACTTTACCTGAGGCGCAATCTTGCACACAGCAAAGGTGCCACACATCTCATACATGCACATGATTAGACGCTCGTTTGAGACCGAGGAAGCCAGGGTCAACAGGGTAAAGAGCGGGGACGCGACATCGAGGCCAAACTCTGTCTGCCGCACGGAGCCAAACGGCCTCTCCCCGTTCCAAACATGCCTGACAATGCGATCACCCTTACGTCCGCAGCTGCCCTGCGCCAACACGTGTAATGGGGTGCCCAGGAAATGCTTGACGAGCGGATGCTCACAAAGACGCTCCCTGCGTGAATCGTGAACTGCACCCCAAAACTTGGACGGCTTAAATAAGAACTACGCCGCAAGGGACTGTCTCCGGAACTCCTCCGGGGTCAGTCCCTTCAGTTTAACCTGGCGCCTCCTCGTGTTCCAGTGGACCACGAAGTCGTCGAGGTCCGCCTTGAAGGACTCGAAGTCCGGCCACGTCCTTCCGCGGAAGAACTCGTCCTTGATGTGGCCGAACACCTGCTCCGTCGCGCCGTTGTCGATGCAGTTGCCCTTCCGGGACATGCTCTGCACCACGCCGGCCTCCTCCAACCGCTTGCACCAACCGGCCTGCTGGTACTGCCAGCCCATGTCCGAGTGCAGGATCGGCCTGGAGCCCTTGGGCTTCTTGGACACGAGCTGGTCGAGCAGCTCGTGCTGCTGAGCCATGTTGGGGTGCAGCGACGTCGACCAGGCGACGATCTCCTTGCTGCCGAAGTCGTAGACCGGCGCGAAGTAGGCCTTGCCCCAGGGCTGCTTGAACTCGGTGACGTCGGTGCCCATCTTCTGCCAGGGCCCGTCGGCGGCGAAGTCGCGCCCGATGACGTTCTCGAAGGTCTTTCCGACCTTGCCCCTGTACGAGTTGTACCTGTGGTAGTCGGTCTCGCGGCGGATCCCGCAGCTGATGCCCATCTCGCGCATCATCTTCAGCGTCGTCTTGTAGGCTATGCGCACGCCCCGCTCGGCGCGCAGGCACATGGCGATCTGCCTGTGGCCGCACCCGTTGGCGGTGCGCGAGAATATCTCGGCGGCGGCCTCCCAGAGCTCGGGCCTGGTGGGCGCCTTGGGGTGCGAAAGCGCGTAATAGTAGCTCGACCTCGCCAAGCCGGCGCATTCCAGCAGGTCAACGAGTGGGTACTGCCCTGAAAGCCCGCTCACGACAACCGCTTTCTCTCGGTTCGGGAGCGCTTCTCTGCCTTCAGGGCTATCGATTTTTTTAAGTAGGCGTTCTCGGCCTCGAGCTTCCGGACCCTCCGCTCGAGCTCCTGCTCGCGCGTCATCTCCTTGGCCGGGGAGCCGGAGCCTTTCGGCCTCCCCTTGGGCTTCGGCCTGAGCGCCTCCGGACCTTCCTCCCTGTATGCCTTCAGCCATTTCTTGAGAGAGCTCGGCGAGGCTATCCCGAACTTCGCCATGGCCTCGGGCTTCGTCATGCCCTCGTCAACGACCGCCCTGACGGCGGCCAGCTTCGTCTCAAACGAGCAGGCGGCGTGCTTCTTTCCCATCATAGCTAGAACCTCGATGCCTGCTGATCTGTAGATGTCTAGCCATTTTCTCACGGTTTCCTCTGGTATCCCGAGCAGAGCCGCAATCGATGCGCGGCCTCGCCCCATGTCGTACAGCTCGGCCGCGCGCAGCCTCAGACCGACGTCGTACAAAGCGTTTCCAGCCATAAAAGGGCCTCCCATTTCTCGTATCCAAGAAATGGGAGGCAGTTCAATGTGAGACCGGGGCTTTTTTCATGGCGCGCAACCATTTACCGAAAATGGGCCAACTTTTAAATCTTGCCTGTACATGTTTAAACAACATGTTTTACAATAAGCGTATCGAATCAGAACATCGGAGGCGGACTGCACACCCATCGGCAGGCCGACCCCACAACAAGAAGGTTGGTGAGCGCATTCATGGAGCGTGCAAGCGGCGTCCTCATGCCCGTCTCATCTCTGCCCGGACCATACGGAATCGGCGGCTTTGGCTGGAATGCCTACGACTTCGTCGATTTTCTCGTCTCGTGCAAACAACATTACTGGCAGATTCTGCCCCTTACGACGACGAGCTATGGCGATTCGCCCTATCAGTCGTTCTCGGCCCGCGCAGGCAACCCCAACTTTATCGACTTTGCCGAGCTTATCGAGGCCGGCTATCTGGAGCAGCACGATATCGACGGCGTGTACCTGGGCTCCGATCCCAGCAATGTCGACTACGGTGCTATCTTTGGCGGCCGCCGTCAGATTCTCGACCGAGCCGCTGAGCGCTTTGCTGCCGACAAGCCGGCCGATTTTGATGACTTTATCCAAGCCAACGAGGGCTGGCTCATCCCCTACTGCGAGTTCATGACCGTCAAAGAGGAGTGCGGGCTCAAGGCCTTCTGGGAGTGGCCCGAGGAGCTCCGCCGCCGCGGCGAGGCATCCAGCAAGATCTGCGCTGCCCATCCCGAGCGCATGCTCTACCACCAGATGACGCAGTACTTCTTCGATCGCCAGTGGAGCCGCCTCAAGGCCTATGCCAACGAGCGCGACATTCTCATCATCGGAGATTTGCCCATCTATGTCTCGCGTGACTCCGTCGAGATGTGGGCGACACCTGAGCTCTTTAAGATCGACGCCGTCGGCAATCCCGTGAGCGTCGCCGGCACGCCGCCCGACCAGTTCTCGGCCACCGGCCAGTACTGGGGCAACCCCATCTACGACTGGGACGCCATGGAGTCCGACGGCTTCTCCTGGTGGGAGGGCCGCATTCGCGCCGCACTCGACATGTACGACGTCATCCGCCTGGATCACTTCCGCGGCTTCGAAGCCTATTGGGAGGTGCCGTTCTCCTCGCCCGATTCGTTCTACGGTTCGTGGACGCAGGGTCCCGGCCTCAAGTTCTTCAAGACACTCGAGGAAAAGCTCGGCACGCTGCCCATTATCGCCGAGGACCTGGGCTTCCTCACCCCCGGCGTCATCGACATGCGCGACAACTCGGGCTTCCCCGGCATGAAGATCCTGCAGTTTGCCTTTGAGGGCACCAACTCGTACTACCTGCCGCATAACTACATCGCCAACACCGTCGCCTATGTGGGCACCCACGACAACGAAACGGCGCGCGGTTGGTTTGAGGGAACGGCCACCCCGCGTCAGCGCGAGCAGGCAGCCCTGTACACCCATCAGCAGGCCGGCGAACCCATGGCAGATGCACTCAATCGCACCATCGCCGCCAGCGTGAGCGACACGTGCATCTACACCATGCAGGACCTGCTCAACTTGGGCAACGAGGCGCGCATCAACACCCCTGCCACGCTGGGCGGCAACTGGACCTGGCGCATGCTCGACGGCGCCATCACCCGCGAGCTCGAGCACAAACTCACCGACTGGACCGAGACCTACTTCCGCATCCCGTCGGAAGCCGAAATCGAGCTTCCTCAATAGGAGCTACCGCGCCCGACCCCACCCCACCGTGCGGACGCGACCGCTTTTCCCGCGCGAGGCCACCCCAATCCCCTCGCGCGGGCTTCTTTTGAATTTCTGACATGTCGTCAACTCACCACAGGAGGAAACATGCCCCGTATCGATCTTGCGGATCTTGCCGAGCAGTCCTTTGGAACTTCGCTCGAGCAACTCGATGACCGCCGCATTTACAAACTGCTGGTCAAGCTCGTACAGGAGCGCTCCGCCGCCTGCCCGCTCAACAATGGCAAGAAAAAGCTCTATTACATCTCTGCTGAGTTTTTGATTGGCAAACTGCTGATCAACAACATGATCGATCTTGGCATCTATGCCGAGGTCAAAGACCAGCTCACCGCTGCCGGCCACGACCTCAACAAGATTGAGGAATTTGAGGTCGAACCGTCGCTGGGCAACGGCGGCCTGGGGCGCCTGGCCGCGTGCTTCCTGGATTCCATTGCCACGCTGGGCCTTACCGGTGACGGTGTGGGCCTCAATTACCATTACGGCCTGTTCCGTCAGCGCTTTTCCGACAACCAGCAAAAGGCCGTCCCCGACGAGTGGCTTGGCGAGCAGGACATCCTGATCGATGACGACCGCTCCTACACCGTCGAGTTTGGCGATTTTGCCGTCACCTCCAAGCTCGTCAACATCGATGTGCCCGGTTACGGCCAGCCCACCAAGAACCGCCTGCGCCTGTTCGACCTGGCGAGCGTCGACGACGGCCTGGTCCCCGGCAGCTCCATCGACTTCGACAAGACCGAGATCGCCAAGAACCTCACCTTGTTCCTCTACCCCGACGATTCCGACGAGCAGGGCCGCCTACTTCGCATCTACCAGGAATACTTCATGGTAAGCAACGCCGCCCAGCTCCTGATCGACGAGGCCATCGAGCGCGGCAGCAACCTGCACGATCTGGCCGACTACGCCGTTGTCCAGATCAACGACACGCACCCCACCATGGTCATCCCCGAGCTCATTCGCTTGTTCACCACCGAGCATGGCATCGAGTTTGACGAGGCCGTGACCATCGTACGATCCATGGTCGCCTACACTAACCACACGATTCTTGCCGAGGCGCTCGAGAAGTGGCCGCTCGCCAGCCTGCAGAAGGTCTCCCCTGCCATCGCCGACATTATCGTCAAGCTCGATGAGATCGCGAAAGCCGAGCACGATGACCCGCGCGTCGCCATCATCGACGAGCACGACACCGTCCACATGGCTCACATGGACATCCACTTTGGCTTCTCCATCAACGGCGTAGCCGCCCTCCACACCAAGATCCTGGAGGACACCGAGCTTCATCCGTTCTACGAGATCTATCCCAAGAAGTTCTCCAACAAGACCAACGGCATCACCTTCCGCCGCTGGATCCATGGGGCCAACCCCGCGCTCGCCAGCCTGCTCGACGATGTGATCGGCACCGACTGGCGCAGCACCGGCGATCTGAGCAAACTCGCCAAGTTCGCTGACGACAAGAACGTTCTTGAGCGCCTGGCCGCCACCAAGGTCGAGGCCAAGGCCATCATGCGCCAGTTCATGGCGCTCGAGCAGGGCGTGACCATTCCCTCCAACGCCATCATCGATGTCCAGGTCAAGCGCATCCACGAGTACAAGCGCCAGCAGATGCTCGCGCTCTACATCATCTGGAAGTACCTCGATATCAAGAACGGCAACAGACCTAAGCACCCCGTCACCATCATCTTTGGCGGCAAAGCGGCGCCTGCCTACACTATCGCGCAGGACATCATCCATCTGATCTTGACGCTGTCGCAGTGGATTGCAAACGACCCCGACGTGGCTCCCTACCTGCAGGTCGTCATGATCGAGAACTACAACGTCACCGCCGCCGAGCGCGTGATCCCCGCCGCTGATATCTCCGAGCAGATCAGCCTGGCCTCCAAGGAGGCGAGCGGCACCTCCAACATGAAGTTCATGCTCAACGGCGCCCTAACCCTGTGCACGCTCGACGGCGCCAACGTGGAGATTGCCGAGCTCGTGGGCGACGAGAATATCTATACCTTTGGTGCCTCGTCCAAACAGGTCGAGCAGCTCTATGCCGACGGCACCTATGACGCCGGTGTGCTCTACCGCAAGCCCGGCATTAAACTGCTGGTGGACTTCATCACCAACCCGGCCTTTATGGCGACCGGCAACGTCGAGCGCCTGCAGCGCCTGCACGATGACATTAAGGGCAAGGACTGGTTTATGGCCCTGCTCGACATCGAGGAGTACATCCAGACCAAGGAGCGCGTGTTGGCCGACTACGAGGACCAGGACGCCTGGATGCGCAAGACGCTCATCAATATCGCCAACGCCGGCACCTTCTCGTCTGACCGCACGATCTCCCAGTACAACGACGAGATTTGGCACCTGAGCTAATTTCGCTTCCCTTACCCATCCTCTTGAGAAACGGAGTCGTGGCAACACGGCTCCGTTTTTTGTGCCCGCACGTTACCCTGCGACCCAACTCGGCCAAACAATCTCGATCTGTAACAACTACTCGGTAAAAACGGTCCCAGCTGTTACAGATTGAGACATACCGGCCCCTCCCCTTGGGTTTATCTCGATCTGTAACATCTAGCAGCTGAAATTCACCTTTGGTGTTACAGATTTAGATGAAATGGTTAGCTCAGCGGAACCGTCTCAATCTGTAACATCTAACGTCCGAAATCGGCCCTACCTGTTACAGATCGAGACAAACGACCGGCCAGACAGCCCCCGACACAAAGAAAGGCTCCCCTCTCGCCCAGTGGACGGGAGGGGAGCCTTATATGTGACCGCGGCAAAAGGATGGCAATACCGCAGCCGCCCAAAGGGAGGGCCTGGATGCACCGGGCCTAGATAAGGTTCTTGCCAGAGACCTTATCGAAGAGGTGGGTCGCGTTCTTCTCGAACTTGAACCAGATGGTGTCGCCCGCCTTGAGCGCACCCTTGGCCTCGAGGTCGACGACGGGGATAATCAGGACAAACTGGCCGTCGGGAGCGGTCACGTGGACATGCTCGGTCGAGCCCATGAGCTCGGTCACCTCGACGGTACCCTGGAGCGCGCCCTCCTCGCCCTTGTCGGCAAGCAGGATCTGCTCGGGACGCACGCCGGCCGTAATCTCCTTCACGTCGCCGCCGTCCCAGTTGAGGGCAAGCTGAGCGCAAGTCTCGGGGGCGAGCGCCACGTTCATATCCTCGGTCTTGACGGTAAAGCCGTTGCCCGAGCGCACCAGCTGGGCATCGAAGAAGTTCATCTGCGGCACGCCGATGAAGCCGGCGACGAAGATGTTCGCGGGATGGTTGAAGACCTCCTGCGGCGTGGCGATCTGCTGGACAACGCCGTCCTTCATGACCACGATACGGTCACCGAGGGTCATAGCCTCGGTCTGGTCGTGAGTAACATAAATGAACGTGCCCTTGATCTCGTGGCGCAGCTTAATGAGCTCGGCACGCATCTGGTTACGAAGCTTGGCGTCCAGGTTGGACAGCGGCTCGTCCATCAGGAAGACCTTGGGGTCACGCACGATGGCGCGGCCGATAGCGACACGCTGGCGCTGGCCGCCGGAGAGCGCCTTGGGCTTACGGTCGAGGTACTCGGTAATGCCCAGAATCTCGGCAGCAGAGCGAACCTTGCGGTCGATCTCGTCCTTGGGAACCTTCTTGAGCTCGAGCGTAAATGCCATGTTCTCGTACACCGTCATATTGGGGTACAGAGCGTAGCTCTGGAACACCATGGCGATGTCGCGGTCCTTGGGCGCCACGTCGTTGACACGCTTGCCGTCGATGAGCACATCGCCCGAGGTAATGTCCTCCAGGCCGGCGACCATGCGCATCGTCGTGGACTTACCGCAGCCAGAGGGGCCAACGAGGACGACGAACTCCTGGTCGTGAACGGTGAGGTTGAAGTCCTCTACAGCGAGCACGCCATCCTCGGTAACCTTGAGGTTGTGCTTCTTCTCCTCGGTCTTCTTCTTTTTGCCAAAGAAGCCCTTCTTTTTGGACTCGGTGTTGGGATACACCTTCTGAACATGTTTGAGAACGATCTCGGCCATGTCTTTACCTTTCGATATGCGGCACCATGTTGAGGGCGCCGCAGAAACTTGCAAAACAGTTACGGCATCAGCCCTTGACGGCACCTGCCACCACGCCGTCGATGATGTACTTCTGGCAGAGGATGTACATGACGACGATGGGGATAACAACCATCATGATGCAGGCCATCATGGGGCCGAGCTCGACATGGCCGTAGCCACCGCGGAAGTACTGGATCAAGATAGGAATGGTCTTGTACTTGGTGGAGTCGAGGGTGAGGTAGGGCAGCAGATAGTCGTTCCAGACCCACATGGTCTCGAGAATGCCAACCGAAAGATAGGTGGGCTTCATGATGGGAAGGACGATCTTAAAGAACACCTGGACCGGGTTGCAGCCGTCGATCATGGCCGCCTCCTCGATCTCGAGTGGGATGTTCTTTACAAAGCCGGCGAACATAAAGACCGCCAGGCCCGCGCCAAAGCCGAGGTAGATAAAGCAGATGTTGAACGGCGTGTTGAAGCCGATGCGGTCCGCCAAATTGGACAGCGTGAACATGAGCATCTGGAAGGGCACGACCATCGAGAAGACGAACAGGTAATAGAAGAAGTTCGAGATCTTGCTGTTGACGCGCACTACGTACCAAGCACACATGGAGCAGCACACCAGAATCAGCACGACCGACGTGACCGTGATGATGAGCGAGTACATAAATGCCGAGGCAAAGCCCTGCTCGTTAAGGGCATGCATGTAGTTTGCGAGGCCGTTGAACGTCTCGGGCGTGAGCAGATCGAATGCCGTGGTGGTGCTGATTGCAGTTGCCTTTTTAAAGGAATTGAGCGCGATCATGAACACGGGGTAGATCCACGCGAGCGACAGGATCGTAAAGAAAATCGAGAGCGCGCGGTTGATAACCTTATCGCGTTTCATTACTGCTGCACCTCCTTGGACCTCGTGGCCTTAAGCTGGATCATGGAGATGGCCACGACCAGGATGCAGAAGATAACCGCCTTGGCCTGACCAATGCCCTGCCATGCGATACCGGCACGCGAATAGAACGTGTTGTAGATGTTCAGGGCGAGCATCTCGGTGGAGTGCGCGGGGGCGCCGCCGGTAAGGGCGAGGTTCTGATCGAACAGCTTAAAGCCGTTGGTGATGGACAGGAACAGGCAGATGGTGATGGTCGGCATCAGGTTAGGAATCTTAACCTTCCAAAACGTCTGCCATGCCGTAGCGCCGTCGACCTTGGCGGCCTCGATGTAGTCGGACGGAATGGACTGCAGACCAGCGATGTAGATGATCATCATGTAGCCGACCTGCTGCCACAGGGTCAGGATGATAAGGCCCCAGAAGCCAGCAGCAGAGTTAAGGGCGATGAGCTGGGCGCCCACGTTGGAGAGCAGGCAGTTGATCAGAATCTGCCAGATGTAGCCCAGCACGATGCCGCCGATCAGGTTAGGCATAAAGAAGATCGTACGGAAGATGTTGGTGCCTTTGAGCGCCTTGCGGGTGAGCGCCTGCGCAATGGCCAGGGCGATCACGTTGATGAGCACCGTCGACAGGAAGGCAAACGCCACGGTAAAGAAGAACGACGTGGAGAACTGCGGATCGGACAGCGCGCGCACGTAGTTCTCGATACCGACAAAGTGCGCGTTACTAATGATAATAAACTGGCAGAACGAGAGATAGAAACCCTGGATAAAGGGAATCACGAACCCGATCATAAACGCCAGGCACGTGGGCAGCATAAAGAGCGGCCACCAGCGCTTGAGTGCTTTGCCCATAAAAGGGTCCTTTCAATATGCAGGGGGCGGGCAAACCTACGTCTGCCCGCCCCCTGTCGCTAATCAGATAGCTTGGGCAGCAACTGCTTACTCGGAAGCAGCCTTCTCGGTCTTCCAGCCATCGACGAAGGCGTTCTTGACGCCGTCCCACTTGCTGTTATCGGCAGCGTAGGCAATCAGAGCCTGCTTGAGGTTCTTCTTCCACTCCTCGGAGGGAATGTAGACGAAGTCCCAAGCGACGGTCTTCTTGCCGTCCTTGGCCATGGCAACGGCCTGCTGCGAGAAGACGTTGGTGGTCTCCTTGGCGCTCTTGAACGGAGCGGTCAGACCCATCTTGTCGGCGATGATGCTGGTCGGGGTGTCAGCGGTGACGCACCAATACATGAAGTCCTCGGTGGCCTTCTGGGCATCCTCGGAAGCCTGGGAACTGACGCACCAGTAGTTCTCGCCGCCGGAGCACAGGCCCTGGTTCTCCTCGCCGTCAACACCGATGTAGATGGGCATCATGCCAATCTGATCGTCGGTCATGCCGGCCTTGACGAGGTCAGAGTAGGCCCAAGAGCCGTTCTGGTAGAAGACGGCCTTGCCGGTTGCGAACTCGTTGGTGGCGTCGTCGCCGGTCTTGGAAGCAAGCTGCGAAGGATCGCAGGTGGAGTCGGTGATGTACAGGTCGAAGATCTGCTTGTAGTTGTCGAGGAACTCACCCTTGATCTCGTCGTCCTCCTGGTTGTGCTCCTTCTCAAACTCGTAGTAGAGCGGCATGTTGGCAAGGTGGGTGGTGTAGCGCCAGCTGGAGGAGTCGTCCATGCCGGCGGAAGTGAAGGCACCCTCGACACCAAGCTCGTCCTTGCGGGCCTGGATGTCGTCGGCACAAGCCTTCAGCT
Organism: uncultured bacterium; assembly: GCA_905215765.1. Taxonomy (GTDB): domain Bacteria; phylum Actinomycetota; class Coriobacteriia; order Coriobacteriales; family Coriobacteriaceae; genus Collinsella. The sequence goes on along the minus strand of CAJMRP010000003.1, from coordinate 11,636 downwards.
TGTCGAAGGAGTTGATGTCCTCGGCCTTGTAGCCAGCCTTCTCGAGCAGCTGCTTGTTGTAGATGATGCCGAAGCTCTCCTGAACCCAGTCGATGCACACATCCTTGCCGTCGGACTGCAGAGCCAGGGAGTCGTCAATGAGCTCACCGCGGAGCTTGGTATCGGACAGGTCGGCGCAGTAATCCTTCCAGTTCTTAAGACCGGTGGGGCCGTTGACCTGGAACAGGGTCGGAGCGGAGCTCTTGGACATCTCGGACTTGAGCTTCTCCTCGTAGGTGTTGGAGGCAGCGGTCACGATCTTGACCTCGACGCCCTTCTCCTTCTTATAGGCCTTGGCGATCTCCTTCCACTCCTTGTCGACCTCGGGCTTGAATTGGAGGAAGTAGACCTCGGCAGCGTCACCAGAAGCAGAGGAGCCGGAGCCGGCAGAACCACCGCAACCCACGAGGCCCAGACCAAGAACTGCAGCCGCGGAACCAGCAAAGCCCAGGAACTGCCTTCTGCTCATTTCGTTCTTCATTACAATCCACCCTTTCACACCGTGGCGGCACCCTTTGCCGCCGCCTTCGGAGATTGGCTCGGGGACTTTGCCCCTTTTGCTAATTTGAACGATACGCTATTTGGCTAGTTGTTTGAACAAGTATTACTAGAGCGGTAGAAAAACTTCGGTGAACGGTAATTTCAACTTGATACTTGACAAGTTTTGTATAAACAATTATTTGTTATCTAATGCAGAGAAAACGCCCGGTCAAGCCGATGTACCGTCGGTTTGACCGGGCGTTTTCTCTTTGAGGCCATGAGTCTCGTCAGGCTGCGAGCTAGCCGGCTATCGCTTGGAATTGACACGGTAATGGAAGATCTCGGGGTGTGTGCGAGTGTGCGTCACCTCAAACAAGATGCCGTCCGAGGTGTACGACTGACTCTCCATGACGGCAACGCAGTTGTATTTGCCGAGGTCAAGATAGCTGCAGTCCTCATCGTTGGCGAGCTCGACACTCACCGTACGACGGCTCGCCATCACTTTGACACCGCGCTTGTGCTCCAGATAGCCGTAAATAGAATCTGCCGCGATCTCGGGAGTCAGGCCCTTGGCGATCGACGCCAAAAAATAGCCATGGTCCACTTGGCGCGCGTTGCCGTTGAGGCTTCGGACACGCACTACGCGAATCAACTCCTCGCCCACCTTAAAGCCCAGGTGACGAGAGAGTTGCTCGGTGCAAACCAGATGTTCGAAAGACTTAACGTCCGTAGATGCAACGGCATTGTTGCGCTTTGCAAACTCGCCAAACGACTCAACCTCTTCGAGTGCGCCCAACATGTCGGTTTCGCCCTTAAGCCAAATAACGCGCACGCCCTTGCCGTGTATGGGCTGCACAAACATCCCGTCGGCCAGCATACCCAAGGCGCGACGGACGGTATTGCGAGTGCATCCGAACTCCGCGGTCAGCTCGGCTTCGGTTGGCAGCATCTCCTGAAACGCATAGGTCCCATTAATGATGCGCGAGCGTATTTCTCGGTAGATTCCTTCGTATATCGCTTTTGGCATTGTTTCACCTCTACATTATTCATTTCCGGCTAGGCACGATAGCATTTCTTAAAGTTGTTTAAACCGAATATCGGTAAAGCGACAGGATTTAACCGTTGACGGTTTCTGTCATGCCCAAATCGGTTTCGCTCAAAACTGCCGGTACGACAATCGTCTGGTCCTCTACAATGAATCCATTGTTTAAACGTTTCCCCACGCGCAACGCGCCTCGATATTCGGAAGGCAGAACATGCTGCAAAAAATCCAACGCTTTGGCGGGGCAATGTTCGCGCCCGCCATGCTGTTTTCTATATCAGGCCTCATGGTCGGCGTCTCCGCTCTCGCAACGACTGCGGACATCGTCGGCGATCTCGCCGTATACGGAACCCCTTGGTACGTTTTTTGGACCATCATCCAGCGCGGCTCGTGGACGGTCTTTAAACGCCTCCCGCTCCTTTTTGCCGTAGCGCTGCCCATCGGTCTTGCCCAAAAACAACCGGCTCGGTGCTGTCTCGAGGCTCTCGTCGCCTATTTTGCCTACTGCTTCTTTTTGAGCGAGATCATTAAGCTGAGCGGAGACAACCTTGGACTTGAGTACCCGTCATCTTTGACCTCCGCCAGCGGTATCACCGTCATCGACGGCATCAAGACGCTCGACACCGGCATTATCGGCCCGCTGGCGGTATCGGCAACCGTCGTTGCCATCCATGACCGCTTCTACGATGCCAAGGTTCCCGATTGGCTCGGCACCTTCTCGGGCTCCTCGCTGGTCTACCTCATCAGCTTTTTTGCCGTGTTTGCCCTTGCCGCTATCTCGGCCGCCATCGTGCCCTACGTATACGATGTAACCGATACGCTGCGTCACGCGCTTGCAGGCGTCGGTCCCTTTGGCGTGGGCATCTTTGTCTTTTTAGAACGAGCACTCGAGCCCTTTGGCCTGCACCACCTGCTCTACATGCCGATCTACTACGACAACCTGGTCATTAACGACGGCATCTACGCCACGTGGAGCAGTTTGCTCCCCATCCTCTCCCATAGCACGCGCCCCCTTAATGAGCTTGCACCGTGGGCCGGTTTTACCGCCACCGGCTGGGTCAAGCTCTTTGGCCTTCCTGCCATCGCAGCTGCGTTCTACTCCACCGCAAAACCCGAGCGCCGCGCCGGCCTCAGGGTCATCCTTGTTCCCGCCATCATCGCCTCGGTGGTTTGCGGCGTTACCGAGCCACTCGAGTTTCTCTTTATGTTCACCCACCCCGGGCTCTTTTTGCTCTACGCCGTCTTATCGTCTTGCCTTGCCACAACCATGAATCTCTTTGGCATCGTCGGCATCTTCTCGGGCGGCCTGATGGAGATGGCAGCCTTCAACTTTATTCCGCTCATGCGCACGCATGCCGGTGCCTATCTTTTGGCGCTCGGTATCGGCCTTGCCTTTAGCCTCATCTTTTTTGTTAGTTTTCGAGCACTCATCTTGGTCTATGACCTTAAGACTCCGGGCCGCGAGGATCATGTCGCCAATCGCGCGGCAATCGATTGTTTAACGGGAAGCGACTTTGCCAAAGAGCAATCTCCCAATGACGAGGTCAATAGTCGATCAGATCAAGATCACGTCCTCGCTGAGCGGGTAATTCAGCTTTTAGGTGGCGTTGGCAATATCGTGGGCGCAACCAACTGCGCCACGCGCCTGCGCGTCGAGGTCGCAGACCCTTCCATCGTTGCAGATAACGCGTCGTTTGTCGCGGTGGGCGCCAAGGGCCTCATCATTACGGGCAAGACCGCCCAGGTGATTATCGGCATCTCCGTTCCCCGCGTTAAAGAGCATTTTGACCAGATCATGGGCCTCGAGCCGGAATTTGTGCCCACCACCTCGGCCTCCCCTGCCGCCAGCGCAGCCCATAAGCGCGGCGATATTTGCTTCTTCGATATCGACGGAACGCTCGCCTGGCAAGACCCCAGGCTCGCCCAAGACCTTCCCGAAGACGAGCGGGACCTCTCCCCCTATCCCAACGAGGCGGTTTCGCAGGCAATCCGCGAGTTTGTCGCCAACGGCAACATGGCCTTTATCTGCACGGGACGCACCCTGAGCTGCATCCACCCCAAACTTCTTGAGCTGCCTTGGACCGGCATCGTCTGTCTTGCGGGCGGTTACGCCGAGATCAACGGACACGCAATTCGCGATCTGTCGATGACGCCCAGCATGCTGCAGCGTCTTGCCCCCTACCTTGAGCAATCGGGCGAGGTCATCCGCTTTGAGGGCCTCAACGGCGTCGTGCGCATGAGTGCCGATGCGCCCGATGCTCCCGGATACGCGCGCACCCTGGGCGACGCAGTCACGCAGCTGCAACATTACAGTGTCTACAAGATCTTGATGTCTACATCACTCGCCAACCACATCGCTCAAGATAAGGCACTTGAGCCGCTGCTGTGCTTTAACGAGCTCGAACTCGAGGTAACCGAAATCTCGCCCCGCGAATGCACGAAGCGCGGGGGCATCCAGTCTGTACTCGACGCCCTCGATCCCCACCATGGAACCGTATACGGCATCGGCGACGCCAGCAATGACGTCTCGCTGATGAACGCCGTCGATGTCGGTATCGCCATGGGCAATGCGCCGGACTATCTCAAGGATAAGGCCGATTACGTGACCGACACCGTCGATCACGACGGTGTCGTTGCGGCGCTCGAGCATTTTGGGCTGATTTAGGCGCGCTCCATCAAACGCACGCCCGTTGTCCCAAATCGCCAAAACTGCCGCGCCAAACGCCCTAATGTGGCAATATGTTGTCTGCATATTGCATCAACGCAACCTCAGAAAGAATGCGAGAACCCGTGTCCAGTCCGTTTACCAGCTTTTTAGTCCAGCACTTTGACCAGATTAACGACTATCTGGCCACGTTCTTTGACGGACAGGCGACCTCTGCCGATATCGAGCGCTACCTGTATGCGCCGCTCTCGGCTTTTACGGCCAACGCCGGCAAGCGCCACCGCCCGCTTATCTGTATGCTCGCCGCAACCGCAGTGGGCGGTAGCTTTGAGAGCGCCCGCAGCGCCGCGGCAGCCATCGAGCATTTCCAGTCGGGCGCGCTGATCCACGACGACATCGCCGACAACGGACAGCTTCGTCGAGGCAAGCCCTGCATGCACCTTACCGAGGGCACGGGCCTTGCCATCAATTGCGGCGACCTGGCGCTCACCATGGTCACCAAGACGGTTCTCGACGACCCCACGCTGGAGTCCGACGTGAAGCTGCGCGTGCTCCACGAGCTTACCGAGATGATCGTCCGCACCATCGAGGGTCAAGCGCTCGACCTGGGTTGGGTCCGTGACGGGCGCTTTGATATCTCGGTTGATGACTACCTGGACATGGCGACGCACAAGACCGCGTTTTACAGCGGAGCCACGCCACTTGCCGCCGGAGCCATTATCGGCGGCGGCAGCGATGAGCAAATCGAAGCGCTGCGCGCCTTTGGCCTACACACAGGCCTCGCCTTTCAGATTCAGGACGACCTGCTCAACCTTGTCGGCACTAAGGAAGCCGCCAACAAGGACTTCCGCACCGACATCACCGAGGGCAAGCGCACGCTTGTCGCCGTACACGCCCTCTCTGATGAGCGCCACCACGACGAGGTCGAGGCGATTCTTTCCTCGGGCACCGATGATCCCGCGCAGCTCGCACGCGCCGTGGAGATCTTCCAGGAGGCCGGCTCCATCGATTACGCCCACACTTACGCGCTCGACCTGACCGCTAAGGCCAAAGCGGCCATCGAGAACGTTGAGCTTAATCCGCACGCACGCGAGCTGTTCCTCTCCATGGCAGATTTCTTTGTGGAGCGCCTTAACTAACGGGGGTTATAAAACCTGTCAGCAGCGTATTTAGGCACAACTTGCTACACTGTTGAGTGCATGTTTATGCATCCCTTTGCGTTGTCTATCCGACAGACGCTCAAATAGTACGAATGGTACGCCGAAAGGGGTTCGTTCATGGAACCTATTACAACGGGCATGCAAGGAGCAGCCGTCGAGGACGTGCAGTCTCGTCTCCTGCAGCTCGGCTACACGATTGATGCCGCCGAAGTCACCGACAAGTACTTTGGAGCCACCACTGAGCAGGCCGTCAGCACCTTCAGGCTCGACAGCGGCCTTGCTGCCGGTCATGCCGTCGATATCCCCTGTTGGAGCGCCCTTGTAGACGCTTCGTATAAGCTGGGCGACCGCACCCTCTATCTACGCATGCCCAATTTCCATGGCGCCGATGTGCAGGCCCTGCAGCGCGCTCTCAACGTTTTGGGCTTTGCCTGTGGCGAAGACGACGGCTACTTTGGTCCGCATACCGAGGCCGCCCTGCAGCAGTTCCAGGAAAATGTCGGCCTGTTTGCCGACGGCATGGCCTTCCAGGACACCTACGCCTACATCAACCGCCTGCACCATGTGTGGGAGGGCAAGCCCTCGGTCACCGAAGCCGAGTCCCGCATCGGTTTTGCTCGCGCCGCCAACGTGCTCGAGCGCTTCCAGATTGCCGTTATCGGCGAGGACCCCATCGCACGCAGCGTTGCGTCGCGCATGTGGAATATCGCCACGGCAACGACCGACAACAGCGGCATGATGCTCTGCGACTCCGAGGTCCCAACCGACGTTGACCTGGTGCTCGAGATCGCAAGCGACGAGCTGCCCGCCGACGCCTCACCGCGCGCCACGATTGCCCTCGCCGAGTGCCACAACCTGGCCCAGCGCATCCGCACCGCCAATGTCGCCGCGCAGCAGAAGCCGGCTCGCATTCGCATTGAGCTCACGGGCATGACGCGCTACAACGGCACCTTCACGGCCAGCGACGCGCAGACACTCGCCGTACGCCTGCTCGATGGCGTTTGCGATGCCCTCGCAGATTAGGTAAACTAAACGAGTTGCTTTTGGGCAACATCACACATTGGGACGTAGTTCAACGGTAGAACTCCGGTTTTTGGTGCCGGCTGTTGGGGGTTCGAACCCCTCCGCCCCAGCCATTAAAACTGAGCGCCCTGAGCCCATAACGGCCCAGGGCGCTTTTATGTGGGCAAGCGGAGGGATTCGAACCCGCAAGGGTGCGAAGCCGAGGAAACGCGAAGGCGCCCCAAGCCCATTAGGACCAAGAGCGCCTAACATCAAGAAAATATCAGCCCCGTTCCGAAAAGCGAGCCGTCATCTACAAAATGGCGTGTGGCCCCGACGGGCCGGGCATTAAGTTTGTCGCGGGTTCCGCACGAACAGGAGGCCACTTAACCTCGATGTTTTGGACGTGACAGCGAGAGGGGCCCTGGTATGGCAAGGTGACGTGAAACAAGGCGGCGCTGACCTTCTGGTCGCGCCGCCGAAGTTGAACGTCAGATTGCCGTGCCAGGGCCCCTCGCAGCGTCAAGAAGACCGCCGTTCGGTAGAACGGCGGAGCTAATTGTTCAGCATGCGGTCGAAGCTTCCCGAGTCGCCATCCCGATAGTCGGCGGTCATCAGAATCTCCTGTGGAATGCGTCCGCCCTCGCGCAGCACGTTGCGGAACTGCACGCGCGTGACCATGGGCAGATCCTTGATCGTCGCCGCCAGGTTCTGCGGCACACCCTGGTTGGCAGCTGCGGGCTCGCACTCTCCGCCGGCCTTCACGCGACGCTTGTGCTCGGCGAGCATGGCGCGATACATACCGGCATGCAGGCGAATCTCTACCACATTGGCGTTACGGGTCTGCTCGACAATGCGCGCACCCTCTCGGTCGATGTCGCCCACGTAGTAGACATAGTTAAAGCGATAGCCGATCTCGGCCAGATAATCATCCAGTGCGTGCGAAACGCTCGCCTTGCAGCCACCGCCAAAGATCACGCCGCCCACCTTGGTGCCAAAAAGCTTGGCGTGCTTGCGGCCGCGCAGGAGCTTGACGATTTCGTCATAGGTGTCTAGGTTCTCGACCATAATGAACGGCTTGTCGGCGCCCAGCGTAAAGAAACCCGTAAAGTGCACGGGGCGGTTGGGGGCGACCTTAATCGCCTGCATGCTGATACCTTTTTCGGTCATACGCCGAATCAGACGCTCGCCGTGCTTGCCGTCAAAGGCCTTCTCATCGTTAAAAATCTGGTAGGCGCGCTGGCGACGCGAAGCGACCGGCGTGTCGGCACCGCGATTCTGCTCAATCCAAGCCTGGATGATCGCAATCTCCTCGGCAATCTTGCGGTTGGACATCTCGTTGTGCTGAGTGCGCTGCGGAGCCTTTTTGCCGTCCTTGCCCTCGACCTTAACAATTTGAGTCTGCTGCTCCTTAATCTTGGAGAGCGCCGTAGGCGTGGGAACGACCTTGAGCAGCTGCCTGCCCAGGACACGGGCCAGAGCAAACGCCGAAACCTCGCCATGAGCGGGCGGCTCAGGCTGCTGGGCGGCCGCATCGTTTGCAGTCGGTTTGGGCTGCGCCTGGGATTTGCGCTTGGAATCCGCCTGAGCTTTGCGCTCTTGCTTTGGCGCGGACGGACCCTTTTGTGAGCGCCCGGGCTTGTCCCCCTTCGCCGGCTGGCGCTTGGGCTGCTCCCCCGGGGTCTCAGCCTTCGCATCCTTGCTTTGCGTCACTGCCTTCTCAGCCGCGGCCTCGGCATTTGAGCCACGACCGCCGCGGTGACGACGGCGGCGGGGCTTGCTCGAAGCGCTCTCCCCTGTCTGCTTATCAGCGGACTGTAGAGCTTTGACCTCGGTGTCAGCCGCAGACTGCGACTCGGAAGGTTGCTGCTCGCGAGCCACCGGCTCAACGGTTTTCTCGGTTTGTTCGGCCTTATCGGCCTGAGTAGTCGAAGCCGGCTCGCCCTTCTCCTGACGCTTTACGGGATACACGCGTCCCGCAAAACCGCGACCGGGACGACACGAACCCGAAGCCCTCTTGGCAGACTCCTCAACATCGTCTGCAACCTCGAAAGGCTCTTCAGCCTCATGCGCGACATCCTGCTGCGCAGCCTTAAAGTGAGCACCGCGACGACGTCTGGGCTCTTGGGCCTCCACGGGCTTTTGCTCCTTCGCGGGTTTCTGCGACTCGGCAGCAACCTCGGTCTCAACAGCCTCGGTATCGAGCTCATCCTTTTGAGCCACGGCGCGACGGAAGCGCTCCTGCTGGGCACGGCGCTGAGCATCGCGCTTGCCGCCCCCGCCAAAACCGCCGCGGCCAGCCTTGGCCGTAAAGGCGCGAACGACGCTCTCGTCAAGCAGCTCGTCGGTATCGACATGCTCGCGCGGAGCTGTTTCCACCGAAGCGGGCGCCTCCACAACGTCCTCGACGGCCTCTTCGGCAACCTCGACGAGCTGCTCCTGGGCATCGTTAATCTCGGCATTAATGGTGTAAAAGGCAGGGCGCCCGTTAATGCCGCTACCCTCGATCTTGGTCACGATCTTTGCCGCGATAAGCTCATCGCGCATCGCCTTGGTGTCGCACTCCTTATCGACGGAGCGGAAAATCTGCGCCAGCGCACTCGACTTAATCTTGAGCGCCTTGCGGCAAAGCAGGTCGTAGGCAACCAGCTTGGCACGCTCAGCAGAAAGCGACGTCTGGCTGCTCAGGCGCTCAGCCAAAGCATCGACATTGTTTTGATTATCGGAATATACCGTCTTGGCCACGGGGCCCCTTTCATATGTACACATATACGTTTATATGGTACAACGCGCGCCCTTATCCACGCAAAACATCTGCGAGAACACTCGAGCGTCACCCGCTTTCGCATGAAAAAAAGACCGAGCCCGCGAAGTCGCGGACCCGATCTTTCCGAGTCATATGGATGGAACGGTTAGTCCATCAAGCTGACTAGGCCTTGGCGGCCTCGGCGTCAGCGGGAGCCTCGGCGGCAGCGGCGCGACCGTACTCGGCCTTGCCCATCTCGGACCACTCGGGCTCCTCATCAGGCATGGAGCCAGCCTCCTTGCCGAAGAACTCCTTGAGGCAGTTGACGGCGACGATGAGGCCCAGGACCATCAGCAGGACGGCGAAGACGAGCTGCAGGCCCTTGGTGGCGGCGACGGAAACGGCGGCCGTGGTGGCGGTAGCCGGGATGGTGCCGAAGAAGCCGTAAGCCTGGACGGCGGTCATGCAGCCCATGGCGCTCTGGACCAGCGAGGTGAAGGTGCAGCAGAGCAGGAAGGCGACGGGCACGTAGAGCATCCAGCCCTTGCGGCCGGTGCACTTGCAGAACACGGCGAGGGTGATCATGGTCATGCCGCCGAGCAGCTGGTTGGAAGCACCAAAGAGCGGCCAGATGTTGGCATAGCCGCCAAAAGCGAGGGCGAGACCAGGAATCAGGGTAACGACCGTGGCGAACCAGGGGTTGCCGAGGACCTTCATGTAGCCGGCCTTGGACTCGATGGCCAGGGCATCGTTGGTCTGGGCAAAGAACTCGGAGAACGAGGTGCGGGCGATGCGGGCGACGGCGTCGAGCGAGGTCAGGGCCAGAGCGGAGACGTTCATGGTCATGAAGACGGTAGCGAGCGTGCCGTCAACACCGAAGGCCTGCATACCGCGGGAGATGCCAGCGGCGAAGATCTGGAACGGGGTGGAAGCGACACCAGCGTTGAGGACGCCGGTACCGGCGGTGTTCATATCGGAGAACATGATGCCGGCAACGATGATGGCAAGGATGCCGACGAAGGACTCGACGATCATTGCGCCGTAACCGACCTTGACGGCGTCCTGCTCCTTCTCGACCTGCTTGGAAGAGGTGCCGGAAGAAACGAGGCTGTGGAAACCGGAGAGAGCACCGCAAGCGACGGAGACGAACAGGACCGGGAACATCATGCCGGAGGCAGTGGAGAAGCCGGTGAAGACCGGAGCGGTGATAGTGGCCTGACCGTTGACGCCCAGGACGACGATGCCGAGGACAGCGCAGACGATCATGACGATCATCATGATGGAAGTGAGGTAGTCACGCGGGGTCTTGAGCATCTGGATGGGCATAGCGCCAGCGAAGACCAGGTAGACCATGACGACGGCGAACCACTGGAACTTATCTAGGTAGACCGGGAACTGCATACCGACGGCGAACATGAGAACCATGAGGACCACGCCGGTGACGAACTCGGCAGCACCGGTAAGGTTGAACTTCTTCTGGGCCCAACCAAAGGCGATAGCGACGAAGGTGAACAGGATGGAGATGGTACCAGCGCAGCCGGCGGCATAGGACTTGGTGAAGTCGATGGCACCGGTAGCAGCACCAGAAGCGTCAACGGCCGGGGTGAACATGAACGTCTTGCAGACCATGTCGGTGAAGGCGGCGATGACGATGATGCAGAACAGCCAGCAGAACAGCAGGAACAGGCGACGGCCGGTCTTGCCGATGTACTTCTCGATGAGCTGAGCGAGCGACTTGCCGTTGTTCTTCATCGAGGCGTACAGGGCGCCAAAGTCGTGGACGGCGCCAAAGAAGATGCCGCCGACGAGGACCCAGAGCACGACGGGCAGCCAGCCAAAGGCCATGGCGACGATCGTACCCGTAACAGGGCCGGCACCGCAGATCGAGCTGAACTGGTGCGAGAACGCGGTGAAGGCGGAGACGGGCGAGAAGCTGTTGCCGTCCTTCATGCGCTTGGCCGGCGTGAGGGCATCCTTGTCAACGCCCCACTTGTTGGCCAGCCAGCGACCATAGCCCAGATAGCCGCAGGCGAGCACCGCCGCGGCCACAACCATGAGCAAAACTCCGTTCATTACATTTCCTCCTCTAAAAAGAACTTCCCAGACATAAAAAATGAGGGCCGTCGGTTGCGCTCGACGGCCCTCATCTTCATCAGCCGCCCGTTATCGTACGGGCTAGCTGTATGTGCTAACCCGCATCAGATAATTACTACGCTGATAATGTTTAGCTGATGCGTGAACATGTCTAAGAAATCCTCTTCAATCATGATGTGAACGATCCGTGCGTGTTCACATCCCCCAGTGGTTGAAAAGGAGTATGAAACTTTAGTTACCTAAAGTCAACGCAAATTTGTAATGAATTTTCGACTTTTTTGAATTTCTCGGTATAAAACGCCACTGACCTTGGACTTTATCATGCGACAGTTTTTGCATGAGAGATGTCCCTCGGGGGCGGGACGGGCACATGCAAGGTTTCCTGCTCTACAGTCCTGCTCGCACGGA
>CAJMRP010000002.1 GCA_905215765.1 uncultured bacterium | reverse complement strand
GCCCCCGGGCGCAGGTCCGGCTGGGGAGCGGAACGGCATGGGAGGGCCGGCCGCAGCGGGTGACAGCCCCGTACGCGAACCCAGACCGGACGGCGCGACGCGGTCCCTGAGTAGGGCCGGGCACGTGAAACCCGGTCCGAACCTGGGTGGACCACCATCCAAGCCTGAGTACTACCCTGTGACCGATAGCGCACCAGTACCGTGAGGGAAAGGTGAAAAGCACCCCGGGAGGGGAGTGAAACAGTACCTGAAACCGTGCGCCCACGAGCAGTCGGAGCAACTTTCAGTTGTGACGGCGTGCCTTTTGTAGAATGAGCCAGCGAGTCGCTGGCGCGGGGCGAGGTTAACCGAAAGGGAGCCGTAGCGAAAGCGAGCCTTAACAGGGCGACTTGAGTCCCGCGCCGCGGACGCGAAGCCGGGTGAGCTATCCGTGGGCAGGCTGAAGCGGGGGTAAGACCCCGTGGAGGGCCGAACGCACGTCGGTTGAAAACGGCGGCGATGACCTGCGGATAGGGGTGAAAGGCCAATCAAACCCGGAGATATCTCGTTCTCCCCGAAATAGCTTTAGGGCTAGCGTCGCGCGTTCACCGCCGGAGGTAGAGCACCGGATGGACGAGGGGGCTTCGCCGCCTACCGAATCCAACCGAACTCCGAATGCCGGCGGCCCAGAGCGCGGCAGTCAGAGCATGTGGGCTAAGCTGTGTGCTCGAGAGGGAAACAGCCCGGACCGCCCGCTAAGGTCCCCAAGTTCCAGCCGAGTGGCAAAGGATGTGCGTCCGCCCAGACAACCAGGATGTTGGCTTAGAAGCAGCCATCCATTCAAAGAGTGCGTAACAGCTCACTGGTCGAGTGGACATGCGCCGACAATACACGGGGCTAAGCTGGACACCGAAGCGGCGGGATTTTGATTTTCAGAATCGGTAGGGGAGCTTCCCATGGGCGGAGAAGCCGGAGGGCGACCGACGGTGGAGCGCATGGGAGTGAGAATGCTGGCATGAGTAGCGAGAGACGAGAGAGTAACTCGTCCGCCGTGAACCCGAGGTTTCCTGGGCAAGGCTAATCCTCCCAGGGTCAGTCGGGGGCTAAGGCGAGGCCGGGAGGCGTAGCCGACGCGCAGCAGGCAGACATTCCTGCACCGCGCACGCGGCGCTACGACCGACGGGGCGACGGATGGGGGTGGCTCGGCGGGGTTCTGGACGTCCCCGTGATGGAGCGCGGCCCGCGGACCAGGGAAATCCGGTCCGCATTGAGGGCGAGGCTCCGGACGAAGCGACTGAGCGAAGCGAGTGAGCCCGAGGTCCCTAGAAAAACCCCTAGGCAGGCGCGTGCGCGCCCGTACCGCAAACCGACACAGGTGGGTGGGTAGAACATACCGAGGCGATCGGGTCAACCATGGTCAAGGAACTCGGCACAATGGCCCCGTAACTTCGGGAGAAGGGGTGCCCGCGCGTACGTGAACGGACTTGCTCCGGGAGCGGAGGCGGGCCGCAGTGGAGAGGCCCAAGCGACTGTTTACCAAAAACACAGGACTCTGCAGAAGCCGCAAGGCGACGTATAGGGTCTGACGCCTGCCCGGTGCCGGAAGGTCACGCGGAGGAGTTAGCCGATTCGGCGAAGCCCCGAAGCCAAGCCCCGGTAAACGGCGGCCGTAACTATAACGGTCCTAAGGTAGCGAAATTCCTTGTCGGGTAAGTTCCGACCTGCACGAAAGGCGCAACGACTTGGGCGCTGTCTCGACCATGGACCCGGTGAAATTGCACTGGTCGTGAAGATGCGACTTACCCGCGGAAGGACGGAAAGACCCCGTGAACCTTCACTGCAGCTTGGCATTGGCCGCTGGTCCCGCGTGTAGAGGATAGGCAGGAGGCTAAGATCCGGAGGCGCCAGCCCCCGGGGAGCCGCCCTTGGAATACTGCCCTCGCGCGACCGGCGTCCTAACCCGAGGCCGTCAACCGGCTCGGGGACCGTGCCAGGCGGGCAGTTTGACTGGGGCGGTCGCCTCCTAAAGGGTAACGGAGGCGCGCGAAGGTCCGCTCGGGACGGTCGGCAACCGTCCTTTTGAATGCAAGAGTACAAGCGGGCTTGACTGCGAGGCCCACAAGCCGAGCAGGTGCGAAAGCAGGCTCTAGTGATCCGGCGGCCCCGAGTGGGTGGGCCGTCGCTCAACGGATAAAAGGTACTCCGGGGATAACAGGCTGATCTTGCCCAAGAGTCCACATCGACGGCAAGGTTTGGCACCTCGATGTCGGCTCATCGCATCCTGGGGCTGGAGCAGGTCCCAAGGGTTGGGCTGTTCGCCCATTAAAGCGGTACGCGAGCTGGGTTCAGAACGTCGTGAGACAGTTCGGTCCCTATCCTCCGTGGGCGCAGGAGAATCGATGGAGGCTGCCCCCAGTACGAGAGGACCGGGGTGGACGCACCTCCGGTGAACCGGTTGTCGACCAACGGCACGGCCGGGTAGCCGCGTGCGGCGCGGATAACCGCTGAAGGCATCTAAGCGGGAAGCCGTTCCAGGGATTAGTTCTCCTTCCGGTAAGGGCCCAGGTAGACTACCTGGTCGATAGACGGCAGGTGCAAGGGCGGCGACGTCCTCAGCCGAGCCGCACTAATCGCCCGAGCTCTTCCGGAACCGCACCTCGCGGCCCGCGGGACCCAGCGCTCATGCGCGGTCCGGGCACGAGGATGCCCCCGAGTCAGACCTTTCCTATGCGCCATGCGGCCCCCAGGGCACGTGTAGAGTGAGACCCAGGACACCGTAACGGTGGGCGCCGCCCACCGGTCAGCGGCCAGAGCATGGGGGGCACGCCCGGTCCCGTTCCGAACCCGGAAGCTAAGCCCCATCGCGCCGAGAGTACTGCGGGGTCAGCCCGTGGGAGGCCAGGGCGCCGCTGACCGGTGGACGGCACCGAGCCGTACGCTTGAACTGAGAAGGGGGAGGCCTCGCGGCCTCCCCCTTTTTTGCGTTGTATACACGTAGTACTTTGGGACCTAGCTCCCCCGTATGCGCTCTTACTGTTTGGCTGTATTTTGAGTCCATCTAGTGTATTTGAGCGATAATTACTCGAATTGGCGTTAGGGAGGGCTTGATGTTTACCGTATTTGTCTTGGGCAATATTGCTTCGGGTAAGTCGACTGCCTGCCGCTATTTCGAATCTCGTGGCGCTATGCTTATCGATCTGGATGAGCTTGCAAAATCGCTGTATGTGCCGGGCTCTGATATCGTCAATACTCTCGCGGATGAATTCGGTTGGGACATTTTGGATGAGGAGGGCGGCATTCGCCGCACCATCCTCGCTTCTCGAGCTTTCGCTTCTCCTGATTCGGTCGCACGACTCAATGGCATCGTGCATCCCGTTCTGATTGAACAGCTTTCGCTGAGGATTCTCGATCCGGTTTGTTGTACGGTTTCATCTCCCCGTTACCCCTTTGCGGTGGTCGAGGTTTCTGCTCCGACTGGTTTTGAGGATGCATTTGGCTTGGCTGATGAAATTCTGGTCATTAGCGCCCCTTTGTCAGTTCGTCGCGAGCGCGCTATTCAACGTGGCATGGAGCCATCTGATTTCGATGCCCGTTCTGCTTGTCAGCCCGATGAGTCTGCGCTGTGCAATCTCGCTACAACGGTGATTGATAATGCCTCAGGCGATAATTCGCTCTTTGAGCAGCTTGACTCATGGCTTGAATGCCATGGGTTCGGGGATGTAGTGGATAAGGAGGAGGCCGATGCCTAAGACACGTTTCCTTACGTGGTATCGCCTTATACCGCTGGCTGCCGTTTTTGCCTTCGGCCTTATCTCATTCGTTTACTCGTATGCTCCTGCCGCTTTCTTTAAGCCGCTGTATCCGATTGACTACGAGGCGTATGTAAAGCAATCCAGTATTTCGCATAATCTGGATCCGTATCTGGTGTGCGCTGTCATTAAGTCTGAATCGAATTGGGATCCCGAGGCCGTGTCGAATCAGGGTGCTCAGGGATTGATGCAGCTGATGCCCGAGACTGCCCAGGATATGATCGCCAAGGGCCTTGTCGACGGTGGCGAGTATTCGGCCGATAACCTTAATGATCCGGCTACGAATATCGAGTTTGGCTGTGCGTATCTCTCGTATCTTCTAGCGTATTTTAACGGGTCGACTGACAGTGCTATTGCCGCCTATAACGCCGGCATGGGCAATGTCGACGGATGGGCGCAGCAGAGTACGTCGCTTCATAATGCAATCACCTTTCCCGAGACGCAGGCGTATCTGATTCGTGTCAATAATGCCTGGGTTCGCTACAAGACCCTCTATCCCGATCGGTTCGTATAGGACTATGCCTGCCGCCTGCGTATACTGCAGATATATGAGTTAGGAGTATCCATGGCGGAATTTGAAGTAGAACGCGTTGGTGGTGAACTTAAGCGCTTTGGCGTTGAAGGCTCTGACGTGCCGTTTAAGGTCGTGTCTCCCTATGAGCCTGCCGGTTCTCAGCCTAAGGCCATTGAGTCGCTTGTGCAGGGCGTGAGGGACGGAGACCGCTATCAGGTTTTGCTGGGCGTGACTGGTTCGGGCAAGACCTTCACGATGGCAAAGACTATTGAGGCCCTGGGAAAGCCGACGCTGGTCATGGCTCCGAATAAAACGCTCGCCGCTCAGCTTGCGAGCGAGCTCAAAGAGTTCTTTCCCAACAACGCTGTGGTCTACTTCGTCTCGTACTACGACTACTATCAGCCCGAGGCGTATGTGCCGCAAAGCGATACATATATCGAGAAAGACTCCTCGATTAACGAAGAGGTCGAGATGCTGCGCCATCAGGCGACCGCGTCACTGCTCTCTCGACGCGATGTGATCGTTGTCGCATCGGTCTCGTGTATCTATGGCATTGGCTCTCCTGAGGACTATGCGGGTCTGGCTCCAAACGTCGACAAGAAGGTGCCGCTCGAGCGCGATGACTTTATCCATGCACTTATCGACATTCAATATGATCGCAATGACTATGACCTGGCACGCGGCACGTTCCGCGTGCGCGGCGATGTTGTCGACGTGTATCCGCCTTATGCCGAGCATCCGTTGCGGTTTGAGTTCTTTGGCGACGAGGTCGAGCTGATTGCCGAGATCGATGAGGTCACCGGTGAGATGCTTCGTGAGTACGAGGCCATCCCCGTATGGCCGGCATCGCACTACGTGACCGAGAAGCCGAAGGTCAAGGCGGCTCTGAAATCGATCAGCGAAGAGTGCGAGAAGCGCGTGGCGGAGCTCAAGGCGACCGACAAGTTGCTCGAGGCGCAGCGTCTGCAGCAGCGCACCGATTATGATCTTGAGATGCTCGAGACGATGGGCTTTTGCAACGGCATCGAGAACTACTCGCGTCATCTGGACGGTCGCAAACCGGGTGAGCCGCCGTTTACCCTAATCGATTACTTTCCCAAGGATATGCTCTGCATCATCGATGAGAGCCATGTGACGGTGCCGCAGATTCGCGGCATGCACGAAGGTGACCGCTCGCGTAAGGTGACGCTGGTGGAACACGGTTTTCGCCTGCCCTCGGCGCTCGATAACCGCCCGCTTCGTTTCGATGAGTTTGAGGCGAGGATTCCCCAGTTCATCTACGTTTCGGCAACACCGGGCGACTATGAGCTGCGGGTTAGCCAGAACGACGTTGAGCAGATTATTCGTCCGACCGGTCTGCTCGATCCCAAGATCGATGTGCGTCCGGTTCGTGGGCAGATTGACGATCTTGAGGACGAGATTCGCGAGCGCGTTGCCCGCAAGGAGCGCGTGCTGGTGACCACGTTGACCAAGCGCATGGCCGAGGACCTGACCGACCATCTGCTCGACGCGGGCATTAAGGTCAATTACATGCACTCTGATACGGCGACAATGGACCGTGTCGAGATCCTGCGAACGCTGCGCGAGGGCAAGATCGATGTCCTCGTTGGCATCAACCTGCTTCGCGAGGGCTTGGATCTCCCCGAGGTCTCACTGGTGGCAATTCTCGATGCCGATAAGGAAGGCTTCTTGCGCAACCGCCGTTCGCTGATTCAGACGATTGGCCGCGCGGCCCGTAACGCCGATGGCGAAGTCATCATGTATGCGGACGTTGTGACCGATTCGATGAAGGAGGCCATCGAAGAGACGCAGCGCCGTCGCGAGATTCAGATGGCATATAACGAAGAGCATGGCATCGTGCCCAAGACGGTGCGCAAGGCCATCAACGACATCTCAAGTTTTATTGCCGAGGCCGAAAAAACCGTGGGTTCCAAGGGACGCTCGAAGGGCGACTCTCTTGGCCATGGTGCATTCTATACGCCCGATGAGTCGGGCGAGGGCGGCGTGCCGGAAACAGTGGCGCCCGAGCAGACACTTGCGGAGCAGTTGGAAGAACTGCCGCATGACGAGCTTGTGCGGATTGTCGAAACCATGGAAGA
The DNA here is from genome assembly GCA_905215765.1 of uncultured bacterium. Classification (GTDB taxonomy): domain Bacteria; phylum Actinomycetota; class Coriobacteriia; order Coriobacteriales; family Coriobacteriaceae; genus Collinsella. The sequence continues at coordinate 37,788 of CAJMRP010000002.1, read as the reverse complement.
GGATATGCGTAACGCTTCTGCCGCCATGGACTTTGAGGAGGCGGCGCGCCTGCGCGATGCCGTCGTTCAGATTCGGGCGATGCTCGAGGGTGCGTCTGAGGACGAGACGATCGAGCGCTTACGTTCGCAGGCCCGCAAGGGTTCCACGTTCGCATCGGGCAGAAAACGCCAGGGTGCACGGTTTAAGAAATAGCGAACAGGCCTCGAGTTCCCTGTGGAGCTCGGGGCCTATGTCTTTTGCGCGCTGGAATTCGTGCGTTAGAGGTCTGCGATCAGGGCTTCAGCACAACGGATGCCGTCGGTGGCCGCGCTCATGATGCCGCCGGCATATCCAGCTCCCTCACCACAAGGGTAGAGGCCCGGGGTCGACACGGCATGGCACGTTCGGTCTCGGGTGACAGTGACCGGTGAGCTCGAACGAGTCTCCACGCCGGTAAGAACGGCATCGGGACGGTCGTAGCCTCGTAGCTTTTTTCCGAGTAGGGGAAGTCCCAGGCGGAGCGACTCGACGATATCCTGCGGCAGGGCTTCGTCAATTGCCGTCCAGGTCACACCGAGCGGATAGGTGGGCTTTACCTTTCCGGGCGCCTTGCTGGCGCGTCCTGCGAGGAAATCTCCGACGAGTTGTGCCGGTGCGTTCCAGTTGGAACCGCCCAGGCGATAGGCGGCCGCCTCGCAGGCGCGCTGGAGCTCGATGCCGGCGAGCGGGTCATCGTTGGGAAGGTCCTCAGGCGTGACGTTAACGAGCAGGGCGGCGTTTGCGTTGCGTCCGTCGCGGGCATTGAGGCTGGCGCCGTTGACGCACAGGTGGCCCTGCTCGGAAGAGGCGGCGACAACCTGCCCGCCGGGGCACATGCAAAACGAGAACACGCTGCGGCCGTTGGGAAGATGGGCAACAAGTTTGTAAGGGGCCGCCCCGAGCGCTGGATGTCCCGCCGAGGCTCCATATTGGGCTCGGTCGATGTCGCGCTGCGGATGCTCGATGCGAACGCCCATGGCAAAGGTCTTTTGTGCGAGGGCCACGTTGTGGTCCTTAAGGAGCTCAAAAATATCGCGAGCAGAATGCCCGCAGGCGAGGATGAGGTGCTTTGTCTCGATTGGCTCGCAAGCGGCGTCTTGGGACGATTGGACATCAATACCGGTAATGGCGCCAGACGCGTCGATGTGAATGTCGACGAGCTTTGTTCGATAACGGACGACACCTCCGAGCTGCTCGATGCGCTGGGATATAGCGGTGACAACCGTGGGAAGGATGTCGGAGCCAATGTGCGGCTTGGCATCCCACAGAATATCGCGGGGCGCACCCGCCTCGACGAAGGTTTCGAGGATAAGGCGATGGGCGGGATTTTTTGTTCCTGTATTGAGCTTGCCGTCCGAGAAGGTCCCCGCGCCGCCCAGACCAAACTGGATATTACTCTCGGGGTCGAGGATGCGCTCCTTTAGAAAGAGGTCGATCGCATGCGAGCGGCGAAATGCCGGGTCGCCGCGCTCGATGAGCAAGGGCTTAAGACCTGCTTCGGCAAGGGTGAGTGCGGCGAAAAGGCCGGCGCATCCGGCACCGATGACGACGGGGCGCTCTTTGGGTGCGCCGGAAACGGGGAAGGGGAATGAAGGCTCATCGTCATCTATCGCGCGTACGCGCGAGCGGTCACGCTCGGCGACGCTGTCGACCGCTTCTCGCTCGAGGTGGGGACTAGTCAGCTCAACACGAAAGCTCAGGATAAAATGGACGTCTCGTTTTTTGCGAGCGTCGATTGACTTGCGGTGGAGCTCGATGGACTTGATCTCGGAGTCCTTGCAACGTAGGACGCGCTTGGCGACTCGCTTGCCAACAATGAGGCAGGCATTTTCATCGCCGGCTTCATCGAGCGACGCGTTGACTTGGGTGATTTCGATCATCGAGGTCTCCTTAGAGGCAAGAAAGAGGCCGTCCGGTATCCCAGACGGCCCGAATGCGTTTTTGATTATAGACTGCGCGGCTACAGGCTGCTTGCAGCGCGAATGCCCGAGAGCCAGGCCCACGCAAGGTTAAAGCCTCCGCAATCGGCGTCGATGTCGAGCGCTTCGCCGCAGACGTAAAGCGGGGCGTCGACAGCGCTGCGCGCGCGTAGACTGGGTGTTGAGATGCTCTCGACAGATATGCCACCACGCGTGACCTGCGCCGAGCGCTCCTCGGCGGTTCCTTCGACGAGCAACTTAAAGTGCTTGAGGATCGAGACCAGGTGGATGACATCGTTGGAGCCTGGATGGCACTGCTCGAACGCTGTGCAGACGACGCGGGAGAGTTGCGGGGCAAGCATACCGTCGAGCCAACGGGGATCGCGGGGCGAAAAGCCGCCGAGCAGCTCAACGCGCCGGTTAAGCATATCGAGCAACTCGTCTTTAGAGAGGTCGGGGAAAACGTCGAGCAGGATCGTATCGCCGCGCTGGATACGACGGGAGAGGTTGAAGACAGCGACGCCCGAGATACCGAAGGTTCGAAACAGGACTTCACCGTCTTCGTGCCAGAGCTCATTATGATTGCGGGCGAGCGTCAAGCGGGCGCGGACGCGCAGGCCATCCAACGTCTTGAGTGCCGCCCGATCGCCGACGACCGTTGCCGATACGGGGCAGAGGATGGGGCGCAGCGAAGTGAGGGGGAGGCGAAACGTATCGGCGATACCGGTGGGGTTGCCACCCGTGGCGATAATTACGGCATGTGCCTCCAGGGCCTCGTTCTTGCGAGGGACATCGGCGAGCGCTTTCCGAAGCGAGCGGAGCTCCGATTTTCGGTCGTCGTGCTTTTTTGCCTTGAGCGCCCGCGCTGGACGGTCTATTTGGAGTGCCCAGCCTTCGGAAGCTTTGTGTGCCGAGGCAACGTTGGCTCCGCAGATTAAGGTGATACCCAGGCGGTCGCAAACATTGAGAAGTGCGTCGCGCACCGATTCGGCGCGAAGGGAGCGCGGGTACAGCCGGCCTTCCTCGGAGGTTGTCATGATGCCCAGCGAGGAGAAGAAACCCATAAGCTCTTGTTCGGGTTGGGGGCCCATGACAGATTCGACGAATGCGGGGTGGTTATACCGCTGAGGATCAATCGATTCGTTGGAGAGGTTGCAGCGGCCGTTACCGGTCGCAAGGAGCTTAAGGCCGCAGGCGACATCGCGCTCAACGATGCAGACGCTTTTGCCAGCACGTGCGGCCGTAATGGCGGCGGCGAGGCTTGAAGCCCCGCCGCCGATTACCAGGACGTCATAGAGGGCGCTCGTGTTCACTTAGGCCTCGTCGGTCTCGTGCGGGGTAATAGCCTCGACGGCAGAGACTGCCTTGGGCAACATGCCATCGGGCAGCGCGGTCTCGACCTCGCCCTTATCGCAGGCCTCGGCGAGTGCCGGATTAATGGGAAGCGTGCCCAAGATGTCGAGGTTATAGCGCTCTGCGACCTCGGGGAGCTTGCTCTTGCCAAAGACCTCGATCTTCTTGCCGCAGTCGGGGCACTCAATATGGCTCATGTTCTCGACGATGCCCAGAATGGGGACGTTCATCTTCTCGGCCATGTTGACCGCCTTGGCGACGATCATCGAGACCAGATCCTGCGGGCTCGTGACGATGACGATGCCGTCGACGGGCAGTGACTGGAAGACGGTGAGTGCGACGTCGCCTGTTCCCGGAGGCATGTCGACCAGCAGGTAGTCGATGGGGCCCCACGAGGTCTCGCTCCAGAACTGCCTGATGGCGCCTGCGATGACCGGACCGCGCCAAAGGACGGGGTCGGTCTCGTTTTGGAGCAGAAGGTTGGAGCTCATGACCTTGACGCCGTGCTCGGAGATTTCAGGCAGCATGAGGTTGCCAAGGGCATGGACGTGGCGTCCGCTCATACCGAACATCTTGGGGATAGAGGGACCGGTGATGTCGGCATCGAGGACGCCGACCTTGTGGCCGTGACGGGCAAGCTCGGTGGCGATGGCACCGGTGACAAACGACTTGCCGACACCGCCCTTGCCGGAAAGCACGGCGATGACGCGTTTGACCTCGGACAGCGTATTCTCCTCAAATTGCGACGGCGACGTTTGTCCGCCGGCGGCCTGTGCGTGCTCGCAACCCATGTATGACTCCTTTGTATATGTTGGGGCCGGGGCCCCGTGATGTGACACGAGCGTCATTGTACCCTCGTTTGCGAGCGGGAGTCATTTACGATGCATTTGGGCCGAGCGTGCTTGCAATACGATGGGTCCAAGCGAATGGGCGGGCTTACTGAACTTTGCTGGCGAACTCGAGGTATTGCATGCGCTGCAGCTTGTCGATCGTCGAGGCGTATGGGCTGTCTTCAGATTCCAAGTCGTAGCGCAGCCCGTCGGCACCAAGGTAGCCGGCGACATTGATGGTGGGCACATCTGACCTTGTTGCAAGCAGAGCCTTTTGATAGTCGGTGAGCGGGGCGCCGATCTTATTAAGGGTAATGGCTGCAATCTCGTTTGCCCCGACGGTGTCGTAGACGTTGAGCTCGGTATTGCCGGCGATTTCATAGTTAGCCCAGACGAAATATGTCGACTGATAGATACGGAAAGCGTGGCTTGCCGTATCTTCCTGAGGGTACAGCTCGTCGTTGAGAGTCGTTGCGGCGCTCGGCTGATGGTCGCCAAAAAAGACAAGGACAACCGGTCTGCCGATATTGCGGAGCTCGTTGATAAAGTACTCGAGGTCCCGGTCGGATGCGTTGATGCAGGTGAGATAGGTGTTGAGCGCGCTATTGGCGCCCTCGCTGGCTCCCTCGACCCAATAGTTTGTCAGCTCTTCGGCGGGAACGGTGCCGACATCGTATCCGCCATGGTTTTGCATCGTGACATCGAAGATGAACTGCGGAGCGTCGTCGGTCCTCAGCAGGTCGAGTATCTTGTCATAGGTGGCGTAGTCGCATACGCCGGCATGGTAACAGGGCGCACCTTCGAAATCGCCGATCGAAAGAAAGTCTCCAAAGCCCAGCTGCTGATAGATTTTATCTCGATGGTAGTTGACGGGGTTTTGCGGGTGCATAGCGGTAGCGGTATACCCAAGCTCCTTAAGGTCCTTTGCCAGACTGTTGACACCATTCATCTGATATAGCTGATAGGGGATTTTGCCTAATCCGACAAAGGCCGTTGTCGCTCCGGTCAAAAATTCGAATTCGGAGTTCGCCGTTCCGCCACCGGCGACCGAAGCGAGCATGGTGCCGCGAACAAGTGTGTCGGGAAGCGAGTTGTAGAATGCGGGGCCGGTGTACCCGGCCGCCTGGAGCTGCTCAAAGCACGAAAGGTCGCTAAAACTCTCGTTCATGACGGCAACAATCGTCGGCTTGATTTCATTGAACTGGGCAACGGCCGCCGCGCGCTGCTCGCTCGAGCCATACGTGCTGTCGTAGGTGGCGGAGAGCTCCTGCTCGATGCTCTGCGCCTCATCGGGCGTATAGTCTTCGGGCTTCTCAATGGGCAACTCGTTGACCATTTCGGTGAACGAAGCGATAAAACCCTGAGACGCATACGTGGTGATGGGCTGCCAACGGTCAAATCCAAAATTCAGCGCCTGCTCCAAGTCGATGCTGGAAAAGCCCGAGAGCCCCACAACGGTCACTAGCAGAAAAGCGCAGAGGTTAGCGGCGATTGCGGGGAAGACATGGGTGGGCGTACGGAGCTTTCTCGGTCGGATAAGCGAAAGAAGCCCCAGGGAAATCTCCAGCAGGGCGAGAGAGGTTACGATTCCGGCGGTAAAGGTAAACTCGTATCCCTCGCTCACTTCCATTGCGGTGCCAAGGGCCAAGATATCGCTTGGCAGGATGGCCTCGCCTTTAAACGTTATGACGAAGTGCTCGGCAATGCCAAGGATGCAACAGACGACGGGCACGAGGGCCATGACGCCTCCATGACGCTGTCCCAGCAGATAAAGGGAGAGCAGAGCCGTTGCGAGCAGCCCGACGGAAAACCCGAATGAGTTGGCGGGAATGCGATAGAACGTTTCGTTACAGGCAATTTCAAGTGAAACGAACGAGAGCGCTGAAACAGCGGCGATGACAAGGATGTCACGGCAAATACAGGCAACCGTTCCCGTCGCAAGATCGGTTTGGTCGATAAGTCCCGAAACCAAGGGTTCGACAAGAAGTACGACGGCGGCAGCACCGAGCGCCGAATAAGAAAGGACCCATAGGGAACTGTCCTCATTTACGAGCAATTGATTCGTAATCCATGCAGCTACCACGCCGAGCGGGATGAGGAGCGCCGCGCACCAAAAGACGCGGGCAATGGGCGGCTTTTCATTGTGTTTGATTGAAAAATACACGCGCACGACGACGGTGGCCACGATAAGGACGGCGATGAATATGGGCAGATTGGCCATGTCACTCGAAGTGATTTCAAGGGGGATATCTTCGGCCACGGACGTTCCTCTGTTACGGCAAATTAAGTTCAGTATTAGATTACTGTAACCTTTCCACGGTATTTCGAGAAACAAAGTACTCGATACGCAAAGCTAAAGGTCTGCGAATCTTGTATTACGAACATCTGTGCGCGTCGAGTGCGCTAAACTCATCGGCAGTATGATTCGATGCAATAGGAGGCAAGGAGCTTCCATGTCTGATTCTTCTATCGTTATTCGCGGCGCTCGTGAGCACAACCTCCGCGATATCGATGTTTCCATTCCGCGTGACCAACTCGTGGTCATTACCGGCCTTTCTGGCTCGGGCAAGAGTTCGCTGGCATTTGACACTATCTATGCCGAGGGCCAGCGTCGATACGTCGAGAGCCTTTCAAGCTACGCGCGCCAGTTCTTGGGCCAGATGGACAAACCCGACTTGGATTCAATTGACGGCCTTTCGCCGGCGGTGTCGATCGACCAAAAGACGACGTCTAAAAACCCTCGCTCGACGGTGGGCACCGTAACCGAGATTTACGACTATCTGCGTCTGTTGTTTGCTCGCGTGGGAACGCCGCACTGTCCTGAGTGCGGTCGTGTCATTGAGCGCCAGACGACCGATCAGGTCGCCGATAAGGTGCTGGCGGCGGGGGAGGGCCGTCGCGCGTTTGTGTTGGCGCCGGTGGTTCGTGGACGCAAGGGCGAATATGCCAAGCTGTTTGAGGACCTGCGTGCGGAGGGTTTTAGCCGTGTGCGCGTCGACGGCGAGGTGCGCTCGCTTGACGACCCTATCGACCTGGACAAGAAGTTCAAACACGACATTGAGGTCGTGGTCGATCGCATCGTGATCCGTGAGAACTCTCTTGGCCGTATCGCCGAGTCTGTTGAGCAGGCGACCGCGCTGGCTCACGGCAATGTAAACGTGTACATGCTGCCCGATCGTGATGCTCCCGAGGGGACCGAGGGCGAGCTTCTGGAGTATTCGTTGGCCTTGGCGTGCCCGGAGCATGGACACTCCATTGACGATCTTCAGCCGCGTGATTTTTCGTTCAACGCTCCCTATGGCGCATGTCCTGAGTGCGACGGCCTGGGCTTTAAGAAAACCGTTGATGCCGAGGCGCTGATTGAGGACCCCTCGAAGTCCATTGCCGACGGAGTCTTTGGTAGCCTGTTTGGCAATTCGAACTACTATCCGCAGATTTTTGCTGCGGTCTGCAAACACTTTAAGGTGAGCGCCGATACGCCGTGGGAGGACTTGCCCCCTCGCGTGCGTCGTGCATTCTTGGATGGCCTGGGCGATACGAAGATCTCGGTCGACTACCAAAAGCTCGACGGACGTCGCAGCCAGTGGGATACCAAGTTTTCGGGCGTTCGCAACATCCTGTACGAACGCTATACCGAGACGACGAACGAGAACACCAAGGCGCGTCTGGAGAAGTACATTCGCGAGGAGCCGTGCTCGACCTGCCACGGCGCTCGTTTGCGCTCCGAGATGCTCGCCGTCACCGTGGGCGGCAAGTCCATTTACGAGGTTTGTTGCCTGTCGTGCCGTGAATCGCTCGAGTTTTTTGAGAGCCTGGAACTCACCGAGCGCCAACAGTTTATCGGCGGTCGTATCGTCAAGGAAATTCTGGAGCGCTTGCGTTTTCTGGTCGATGTTGGACTCGACTATCTGACGCTCGATCGTGCCTCGGCGACGCTTTCCGGTGGCGAGGCACAGCGTATTCGACTGGCAACGCAGATCGGCGCGGGTCTCATGGGCGTGCTCTATATTCTGGACGAGCCTTCAATCGGTCTTCATCAGCGTGACAACGAGCGCCTGATTAGGACGCTCGAGCGCCTGCGTGATATCGGCAATACCGTTATCGTCGTCGAACACGACGAGGACACAATCCGTGCCGCCGACTACGTGATCGACATGGGACCCGGCGCCGGCGTCAACGGCGGACACGTAGTCGCGGCGGGAACGCCTGCTGATATCATGGCGTGTCCTGAGTCGATGACGGGCGCTTATCTGACCGGCAAACGAATGATCCGGGTGCCTGATGAACGGCGCAAGCCCGGTCGCGGCTGCCTTAAAATTACGGGCGCTCGAGCCAATAACCTCAAAAATGTTACCGCCAAGATCGAGTTTGGTACGCTTACGGTTGTTACCGGCGTGTCGGGATCGGGCAAGAGCTCCCTGGTTACCGACACCATTGCGCCTGCCCTTACGAATGCCATTCACCGCTCGACGCGCCCCGTGGGTCCGTATAAGAAAATCGAGGGCATCGAGTGTATCGATAAGGTTATCGATATCGACCAGTCGCCGATTGGCCGCACGCCGCGTTCCAACCCTGCTACCTATATCGGCCTGTGGGATGATCTTCGCGCGCTGTTTGCGAGTACGCCGGAGTCGAAGGCGCGCGGCTACTCGCCGGGTCGTTTCTCCTTTAATGTGAGTGGCGGGCGCTGCGAGGCGTGCAAGGGCGACGGGCAGATCAAGATCGAGATGCACTTCCTTCCCGATATCTACGTTCCCTGCGAAGTTTGCGGCGGTAAACGCTACAACCGCGAGACACTCGAGGTCACCTACCGTGGCAAGACCATCTCGGACGTGCTCGACATGAGCGTCACCGAGGCGCTGGCCTTCTTTGGGAATATCCCGCAGATTAAGCGCAAGCTCCAGACGCTGTACGATGTAGGCTTAGGCTACGTGAGCCTGGGCCAGCCCGCCACGACGCTCTCGGGCGGCGAGGCGCAGCGTGTGAAGCTCGCCAAGGAGCTTCATCGACGCCAGACGGGCAAGACGTTCTATATTTTGGACGAGCCGACGACCGGTCTTCATTTTGAGGACGTCCGCCAGCTGCTCGATGTGCTGCAGCGCTTGGTCGATGCGGGCAACACGGTGCTGGTGATTGAGCACAACCTTGATGTCATCAAGGTTGCCGACCGCCTGATCGATATGGGTCCCGAGGGCGGTAACGGCGGCGGAACCGTCGTGGTTTCGGGCACACCGGAGCAGGTTGCGGACTGTCCGCAGAGTTATACGGGCAAGTTTTTGGCGCCGTTGCTCAGGCGTGACCGGGAGCGTCAGGCTCAACTTGATGCTCAATAAATAGGCGATTCAGTTTATGGGCGCCATCGACTCCTTGTGATTCGATGGCGCTTGCTGTGCCGAAGTGACGTATGCAGCCGAATTGGACATATACTTAATCCTTGCGTCCGAATGCGAGGGAAAGGATATGTCATGGCAAAGGCTGTAAAGATGCCAAAAACCAATGCGATGCGCGAGCTGGAAAGTGCCGGCATTTCCTATGTTCTACATACGTACGAAGACGATGGTGATGAGTCGGTGGGCCTGGGGGTCGCGATTTCGGAGCAGCTTGGCGAGGAGCCCGGTCAAGGATTTAAGACTTTGGTCTGTGTGACGCCGTCCAACGACTATGTCGTGTGCTGCATTCCTGTTGCCGACGAGCTCGATCTAAAGTCCGCCGCGCGTGCCGCGGGGGAGAAGTCCTTGGCCATGATGCATGTGAAGGATTTGCTTGCGGCGACTGGCTACGTTCGCGGCGGCTGCAGCCCGGTCGGTATGAAAAAACGCTACCGGACGCTCATTGATGAGACATGCGTCCTTTGGGATACCATTTTTATTTCGGGAGGCAAGCGTGGTTATCAGCTCGAGCTTGCACCCGATGATTTAATTGCATTTTGCGGGGCGACGGTTGCCGCGATTACGAGAGAGGACTGAGCGATGCCGCAGGAAGAATTGAAGCGCGGAGCTCATTTTGCAAAAGAATCTGCGCCTCAGACACCCTCATCCGAAGTTTCTTCGTCGCGAGATGACACTGACGACATGGGCTCGTCGGACTACTCCACGGTTGGTCGTTCCGCTGGGCTTATGACCATCCTGACCATCGTGTCTCGCGTTACCGGTTTTATCCGCACGTGGGCAATGGCGGCCGCTATCGGCATGTCGCTACTCTCGTCCTCCTATCAGGTCGCCAACAACCTGCCCAATATGCTCTACGAACTCGTGATGGGCGGCATGCTCGTGACGGCGTTTTTGCCCGTGTACATGGGCGTGAGGCGTGAGCAGGGTCGCGAGGCCTCGAACGAGTACGTGGGCAACCTGCTCGGCATTCTGCTTTTGGTGCTGGGTGGCATTTCGTTGCTGGGGACCGTGTTCGCCCCGGGCTTTATCTGGACGCAATCGTTCCTTTCGGGTGACGGCGGCAGCATGGATACCGCTGCGTTCATGTTCCGTTTCTTTGCCATCCAGATTCTGTTCTATGGTTTGGGCTCGGTGTTTTCGGGCGTTCTCAACGCACACCGCGACTACTTCTGGTCGACGTTTGCCCCGGTCCTCAACAATGTGATCGTCATTGCGAGCTTTATGGGTTTTGCGCCCGTGTCCGCACAGTTTGGCGAACGTGCCGGCATCATCTTAATTGCGGCCGGTACGACCCTCGGTGTCTTTGTTCAGATGGCATGTCAGATCCCCGCGCTTGGCAAGCACGGCGTGCATCCCCATATCCATATCGACTTTAAGGACCCCGCGCTGCGTCAGACGATTGCGCTCGGTATCCCGACGCTGCTCGCCACGGTGTGCATGTTTGTCTCGACTTCTATCACCAACGCTGCCGCGCTGGTGGTCCAGCCCGAGACTGGCCCTTCCGTCATCGCCTATGCGCGCCTGTGGTACACGCTTCCCTACGCGCTGATTGCCGCCTCGCTTTCGACGGCGCTCTATACCGAGCTCTCTCACGACGCACAGGAGAAGGATTACGACAGCGTTCGCACGGGCATTTCGCGTGGCGTCGCCCAGATGCTGTTCTTCCTGATTCCGTTCGCGCTGTACCTGATTGTCTTCGCGCGTCCGCTCAACATGATTTACTGTGCCGGCAAGTTTGATGAGTCCGGCGTGGCGCTGGTGTCCGAGTTCCTTGTCTACCTGGCGTTCTCGCTGCCGCTCTACGGCGTGGTCGTATTGATGCAGAAGAGCTTCTCTGCTTTGCTCGACATGAAGCCCTATAGCCGCTATTGCCTGTATTCCGCCATCGGCCAGGCTGGCTCGGTTCTGCTGTTTGGCGTTGTGCTGGGCTTCGGTATGCCGGCAATCGCGCTTTCGTATGTCGTCGACTACGTGATCTTGGTCGGTTGTTCGCTGTGGTGGCTGCGTCGTCGTCTGCGTGGTCTTCAGGTCAAATCTATCCTGCATGGCGGTTTCTTTGGCCTTTTGCTCGGTGGCCTGGGTGCTGCCGCAGGCGCCGGCGTCATGTGGGCGCTTGAGCACTTTGTCGGCGCACTTGGCGGCTCGATTCTGATTACTCTTGGCTACGTTTGCGTTGCCGGTGCCGTCTCGCTTGCTGTTACCTTTGGCCTTGCCGTCGTCCTTAAGATGCCCGAGGTCTCGGCGCTGCTTCGTCGCAAGTAGGTGCGTGTGGCCGGTCACGACAACATTCCAACACTCGCCGAGCAGGTTTCGCGCGTTCCCACGCAGCCCGGATGCTACCTTTGGAAGGATGCCAAGGGCGATGTCATCTACGTTGGCAAGGCGAAAAACCTGCGTTCCCGTATGCGCCAGTACGTGACGCTGCAGGATGAGCGCCAAAAAATACCGCTCATGATGCAATTGGTTGCGAGCTTTGACTACATCGTTGTCGAAACCGAGCATGAGGCGCTTGTACTCGAGCGCAACCTGATCGGCCAGTACCATCCGTACTTTAACGTCGACCTCAAGGATGACAAGAGCTACCCCTTTATCGCCATTACAAAGGGCGACCTGTATCCCGCTATCAAATACACGCGTGAGCGTCATAAGCCGGGAACGCGCTATTTTGGACCCTATACCGATAGCCGTGCGGCACGTGAGACGATAGATACGCTGCGCAAGGTTATCCCCATCTGCTCTGCATCCTGTGCGGAGTGGCGTCGTTGTCGTCGTATCATCGAGTCCCACAAGGGCGAGGAAGACATCGTCAATATGATTTGCGCACAAAACGGGCGTCCCTGCTTCGACTACCATGTCGGGCGCGGGCCGGGTGCGTGTGTCGGCGCGATTCCCCCGGCAGACTATGCCAAGAACGTCAAGCGTGTCGAGCGCTTTTTGTCGGGCCATCGCAAGGATGTCGTCGACGAGCTGACTTCCGAGATGGCGGATGCCGCCGAGGCACTCGATTTTGAGCGCGCGGCACGCGTCAAGCGTCGTTTGGAGGTCATCAGGGGTCTGGACGACCGTCAGCAAGTCGTTTTTCCCTCCAGTGTCGATATCGATGTCATCGGTTTCTATCGCGAGGAGACCATCTCTGCCGCTTGCGTCTTTGTCGTGCGTGAGGGCCGAACAGTTCGCACCTGCGAGTTCATTCTCGACAAGGGTCTTGATGTTGACGAGGAAGAGCTCCAGTCGGGCTTTCTTAAGCGCTATTACGACGAGACGGCTGATATTCCAGCTGAGATAAACCTCTCTGTCGAGCTTGAGGATGCGGAGGCGCTGGGGGAGTGGCTTGCAGGCAAGCGCGAGCGTTCCTGCCATCTCCATAGGCCGCAGCGTGGCGAAAAGCACCGTTTGCTCGATATGGCATCCAAAAATGCGCGCCATGCCCTCATGCGCTACATGATGCGAACGGGGTACGCTGACGACCGCACCAATCAAGCGCTCCTGGAGCTCGAAAGCGCGCTGGCGCTGCCGGCGCCGCCGATGCGTATCGAGTGCTTCGATATCTCGACGCTGCACGGAACCTTTACCGTCGCCTCGATGGTGGTGTTTACCAACGGGCGCGCCGACAAGAGCCAGTACCGTCGTTTTAAAATTCAGGCCGAATTGGACGAGGCAAACGACTTCGTGTCGATGTCCGAGGTTTTGGGACGACGCTACGCTCCCGAGCGCATGGCCGACGAGCGCTTTGGATCGCGCCCCGATTTGCTCGTTGTCGATGGCGGTAAGCCGCAATTGACCGCTGCGATCAAGCAACTTGAGGCTCTTGGACTCGATATACCAGTTTGTGGCTTGGCAAAGGCCGATGAGGAAGTTTTTGTGCCTTGGGACGAGACTCCCGTCGTGCTGCCGACCGGGTCCGCGTCGCTCTATCTAATTAAACAGGTACGCGATGAGTCCCACCGATTTGCCATCACGTTCCACCGCGAGTTGCGCGACAAGGCCATGACGGTTTCGGTACTCGATGACGTTCCGGGCGTGGGACCCACCAGAAAACGTGCCCTTATGCGCCATTTTGGCTCGATGAAGCGTTTGCGCGCGGCGAGCGAGCAAGAGATCGCGGAAGTTCGCGGCATACCTGCCGATGTTGCCAAGGCGGTCCACGAGGCGCTCGTTGCGTGGAATGCCGAGCGCGCCGAGGCGGCGGCTGGCCATTCCGATAGCTAAACACGAGCCTAAACTACTGATATACATGATTGCGTGATTTTCAACCATTTATTTCGCCATGATTGCCTGCTGGTTTCGGGTTTTATTAACGCTAAAACGTTTGACTAGTCATGGTGAACAACCCTGCTATCCTGCGGGTTGACGAAGACTGATATCTCACCTCGCCGATACATACTGTCTGGCGAATCGTTTGTCAACGAATTCGGTGAACGGTAGTAAATACCGTTCAAGCGGATGTATGTATCGGTCGCCGAGCGCGGCACCTCAGTTGGGTTCGTCGGTAGGTAAGGTATATATCGTCCGCAAGTTGCGCGGGGGCAAGTCTAGGTGCTCCCGAGTAAGATTCTCTATTGATAGGAGAAGACATGGCCATCATCAACAAGGGTATGTCCAGGCGTTCGTTCCTCGGCCTCACCGGCAGCGTCGCTGCTGTCGCAGGGCTTGGTCTCACCGGCTGCGGTGGCAGCTCTAGCGACGAGGGTTCCGCTTCCGGTTCCACCGATTCCGCCAACCGTGGCGGCGGCGTGATCACCGCTGGTTCCGCTTACGCTCCGTCCAGCTTCGATCCCGCTAGCACCGGCTCCGCTGTGGGCCTGGGTGCTAACTGGCACGTCGTCGAGGGCCTCTACGGCATCGATTACCACGACTACAGCACCTTCAACGAGCTCGCCACCGACGATCCCAAGTCTGTGGACGACACCACTTTCGAGGTCACCATCCGCAAGGGCGCCAAGTTCTCCGATGGCACCGAGGTCACCGCTGACGATGTCGTTGCCTCCTACACCGCTTGCGCCGCTTCCGCTACCTATGCTCCGTTCTTCCAGCCCTTCGAGTCCATCGAGGCCAAGGACGCCAGCACCGTGACGGTCAAGACCAAGGTCCCCAACTTCTCCCTGCTCAAGGATCGTCTGGCCATCGTCCGCGTTACCCCGGCCACCCAGACCGAGGAGGATCGCGCCAAGCAGCCGATCGGTTCCGGCCCCTGGATGTACGACTCTATCTCCGATACCGAGATCACTCTGGTTCCCAACCCCGAGTACAACGGTGAGTATGCTGCCGAGGATAAGAAGATCCAGTACAGCATCCTGACCGACCCCACCGCTCGCGTTACCGCTCAGCAGGAGGGCTCCACGCTCGTTATGGAGCTCGTTACCGCTGACGCCGTCGACCAGCTCGAGAGCGCCGGCTGCAAGATCGATAACGTTCAGGGTTTCGGCACCCGCTTCATCATGTTCAACGTCGCCAAGGAGCCTTGGAACAACGTCAAGGTCCGTCAGGCCGTCATGTATGCGCTCGACACCGAGAAGATGGTCAGCAACACCTTCGCCGGCCTTGCTACCGCTGCCAGCTGCTACCTGCCCAAGAGCTTCACCAACTATCATGAGGCTTCCACGGTGTACAAGACCGACGCCAAGAAGGCTAAGAAGCTCATCGAGGAGTCTGGCATCACCCCGGGTGCCATCACCCTGCGCACCACCGACAACGAGCAGATTAAGGGCATGGCCGCCCAGGTCAAGAACGACCTCGACGCTCTCGGCTTCGATGTGACCATCCAGACCGATACCTCGCCGGCTACCTACGCTGCCATTGACGGCGGCGAGGCCTACGATATCCTCCTTGCCCCTGGCGATCCTTCCTGCTTCGGCGCTGATCCCGACCTGCTGCTCAACTGGTGGTACGGCGACAACGTCTGGATGCAGACCCGTTGCCCGTGGAAGGAGTCCGCTGAGTGGCAGAAGCTCCACGGTCTCATGGACGAGGCTCTTGCCGCCGAGGGCGACGAGCAGCAGAAGAAGTGGAACGAGTGCTTCGACATCATTGCCGACAACGCCGTTCTGTACCCCGTTGTCCACGTCAAGACCGTCTCCGCTTCCTGGGACGATCCGTCCACTGCGCCCAACGGCGAGGCCCTCGATGGCTTCAAGGGCATCGGCACGACGAGCATGTCCTTCAGGGGCGTTGCGACCGTCAAGGCGTAAGACTCGCTTGAGTCTGTATGCAGGATGTCGGTCGTTGGGACCGTATCCTCATAGTTGAAACAAAGACCCGGGCGGCAACGATGTCGCTCGGGTCTTGTAATGAGTATCCGTACTCATATACCAGTTGGTCCTACCGACAAAAGAAAGGGGAGAGAACGTGAACAACTTGCTACGTTTGATTGGAAGGCGTCTTGTGGCGCTGCCGATCATGGCATTGGGCGTCACCGTCCTGGTGTTCTTCCTTATGTCGTTCTCCAAGACCGACCCCGCCTACACGGCGTTGGGTGACGGTGCCTCGCCCGAGGCGGTTGCCGAGTACCATGAGAAGTATGGTCTGGACGACCCCTGGCCCGTGCGCTACGTGCGCTATATGGGCGATTTGGTCCATGGCGACATGGGCACCTATGGTGCTGCTCGCAACTCCGTTGCCAAGCGCATCTCCACGGCCCTGCCCGTCACGATGCAGCTGACCTTCATCGGTCTTGCCATCGGTGCGGTCGTTTCGTTTTTGCTCGGCGTCATCGCGGCACTGTATCGCGACAAATGGCCGGACCAAGTGATCCGCGTCTTTTCCATCGCCGGCTTGGCAACCCCGTCGTTCTGGCTTGCCGTTCTGTTGATCCTGCTGTTCTCTTCCTACCTTAAGGTGCTCCCGGCATCGGGTGCTCTGCCTCACTTCACCACGAATCCGGTTGGCTATCTGGGACGTATGATCATGCCCGCCATCGCCTTGGCATTTCCGCTGACGGGCCAGATGACTCGTATCGTGCGTACCGCCATGGTCGAGGAGCTCGACAAGGATTATGTCCGTATGGCTCGCGGCGCCGGCGTTCCCGAGAAGGTCGTCGTCGGCATCAATGTTCTTCGCAATGCGCTGATCACCCCGGTCACCACCCTCGGTCTTAAGATCGGTTACCTCATGGGCGGCGCTGTCGTCATCGAGGTTATCTTCAACCTCCCCGGCATGGGCACCGCGATTCTGCAGGGCGTTCAGGGCAACGAGGCGAACCTGGTTCAGGGCGTCGTTATCGTCGTTGCTCTTGCCTTCATCATCATCAACATCGTGGTTGACATGCTCTACCTGCTCATCAACCCGCGCATCAGGACGGTGTAGATTATGGTAAAGATTCGAGAGAAGCAAACCGAGCAGCTCGAGAAGGCTGCCTCCAAGGGGCTCAAGCTCGGTGGCTGGAAGAAGATGACGCTGTCTTCTAAGATTGCCGCCGTCGTGCTGGTGCTGGTCGCCCTGACTGCGATCCTGGCGCCCCTTCTTGCCCCCTATAGCCCGGTCGAGATCTTTACGGCTCGCCAGGCTCCCGGCAACGGATTTATCTTCGGTACCGACGATAAGGGTCGCGACATTCTGTCGCGTATGCTCTACGGCGGTCGTTACTCGCTGATTATCGGCTTTGGCGCCACTGCCATGGCTCTGGTCTGCGGCTCGGTCGTGGGCGCCCTTGCAGCGGTTTCGCGCAAGGCCGTCTCCGAGACGATCATGCGTATCCTGGACATCATCATGTCCATCCCGGGCATCGCCCTCGCGGCCGTCTTCGTCTCCATCCTGGGCAACTCCGTGCCGTCGATCATCTTCGCCATCGGCTTTATGTACACTCCGCAGATTGCCCGTATCGTACGCGCCAACATCGTGTCCGAGTACGGCGAGGACTATGTCCGCGCGGTCATCGTTTCCGGCGCCAAGGCTCCGTGGATTTTGATCAAGCATGTTCTGCGTAACTGCATCGCCCCGATCATGGTCTTTACCGTTACCCTGGTCGCCGACGCCATCATCTTCGAGGCCTCGCTGACCTTCATCGGCGCTGGTATCCAGGAGCCCACCGCTACCTGGGGCAACATCCTCGCCGACGCTCGCGGTGGCGTGCTTGCCGGCCGTTGGTGGCAGGCACTGTTCCCGGGCCTGGCCATCATGATCACCTGCCTGGCGCTCAACATCCTGTCCGAGGGCATTACCGACGCCATGGCCGCTGCTCCCTCCGCCGCCCTGGATCCGACCGACTCCTCCAAGCGCCGCGAGGCCGACCTGCTCGTCTCCGACCCCGTTCGCGCCTACAAGGAGCAGGCTCAGTCCCTGTCCGCCCGTCTTGGCGCTCTGCGTGATGTCGAACTCAAGCGTAACGACCGCCATGTGCCCGATGAGTCCGTCGAGCCGATCCTTTCGGTCCGCGATTTCTGCATCCAGTTTGAGCACCACGGTGACATCAACGTCGTCGACCACGTCAACTTTGACGTCCGTCCCGGCCAGACCATGGGCCTGGTAGGCGAGTCCGGCTGCGGTAAGTCCATCACCACGCTGGCCATCATGGGCCTGACCGACGATGACGAGCATCTTTCCGGTGAGGTTCTCTGGGAGGGCCGCGACCTGCTCAAGATGAGCAAGAAGGAGTGGTTCGGCCTGCGCGGTACCGATATCGCCATGGTCTATCAGGACGCCCTGTCCTCGCTCAACCCCTCCATGCTCATTTCCGCCCAGATGAAGCAGCTCACCAAGCGTGGCGGCACCCGTAGCGCCGAGGAGCTCCTGGAGCTCGTGGGCCTCGACCCCAAGCGTACGCTCGAGAGCTATCCGCATGAGCTTTCCGGTGGCCAGCGTCAGCGCGTTCTGATCGCTATGGCCCTTACCCGCGACCCCAAGCTGGTCATCTGCGACGAGCCCACGACCGCTCTGGACGTTACCGTCCAGAAGCAGGTCATCAAGCTGCTTAACGACCTTCAGGCCAAGCTCGGCTTTGCCATGATCTTCGTTTCGCATGACCTGGCTCTGGTCGCCGAGGTTGCCCATAACATCACGGTTATGTACGCCGGCCAGGTTATCGAGCAGGCACCCACCAAGGAGCTGCTCACCAACCCGATCCACGAGTACACCCGCGGTCTTCTGGGTTCCGTTCTGTCCATCGAGAGCGGTTCGGGTCGCCTGCACCAGGTGCCCGGCGCCGTTCCGAGCCCGCGCGATTTCCCCAAGGGCGATCGCTTCGCGCCCCGCTCGAGCCATCCGCGTATTGGCCTGGACACCCGTCCGGTCTTCAAGCGCGTGCCCGGCACCGAGCACTTCTATTCCGAGCTCCCCGACGAGGTGCTCAAGGCAAATGGTTTGACCCCTCACGCGGAGGTGATGTAGATGAGCGAGACCGCAGTCAACGGCGTCGAGCCGATCATCTTCCTTGATGACGTCCACGTCACCTTTAGGACCCGTACCGGCTCGATTCTGCACCCCAACCTGGTTCACGCCGTCCAGGGTGTAACGATTAAGCTCATGCCCGGTCAGACGATCGGCATCGTCGGCGAGTCCGGTTGCGGTAAGTCCACCACCGCCAACGTCATGTGCGGCCTGCAGGCCCCCACGAGCGGCAAGGTCTACTTTAAGGGCAAGGACGTTACCAAACGTACCGCCGAGGACCGTCGCCACATGGGTCGCGTCATCTCGGTCGTGTTCCAGAACCCGGCCACGGCGCTCAATCCCCGCATGGTCGTTCGCGAGCAGCTGCTCGACCCCATGCGCGTCCACAACCTGGGTACCGAGGCCGAGCAGGAGAAGCGCGTCAAGGAACTCTTGGAGCTCACCGGTCTGCCCAGCTCCGCTGCCGAGGTTCTTCCCGGCCAGCTTTCGGGTGGCCAGCGCCAGCGCGTCGCAATTGCCCGTGCCCTGTCGCTGAACCCCGATGCCATCATCGCCGACGAGCCCACCTCGGCTCTGGACGTTTCGGTCCGCGCGCAGATTCTGAACCTGCTGACCGACCTTAAGAAGGAGCTCGGCCTGGCCATGGTGTTCATCAGCCATGACATCCAGACGGTCCGCTATATCTCTGACGACATCATCGTTATGAATGGCGGCAGGATCGTCGAGCAGGGCGAGGCCAAGCAGGTCTTCCAGCACCCCCAGGACCCCTACACCAAGATGCTGCTCGGCGCTGCGCCGTCGCTGCTGCATCCCAAGCTCGGCGAGTAGCCTCGCTTTCCCTCCCGTGCGCCCGGTTCCCTTGCCGGGCGCACCTCCGTTGCGATTTCGAAAGGTTGGGTTCACGAGCCATGCCAAGTGCTCAGGAGCTACAACATCAATTTGGTGAATATCGAGGCGCCATGCCCCGTCCATCAGATTTCGATCTCTTTTGGAAGGATCGCATGGCCGAGGCCGACGCCGTCGGGCTTGACTATGCGATCGAGACGGCATCGGTCGCCGATGCCGCGACCTGCCAGCTTTTCGACCTCTGGTATACCGGCATGTGTGGCGCGCGCCTGCATGCCAAGTACCTTAAACCCGTCTCGGACGAGCCCGTGCCATTGGTACTTCAGTTCCATGGGTATCCGGGTGCAAGCCGCAGCTGGTTTGAGCAGGCGTCGTTTGCGGGCATGGGCATGGCACTCATCGCCCTCGACTGCCCCGGCCAAGGAGGTCCCTCCGAGGACATTGGTGGATTTGAGGGCACAACGGTTGCCGGGCATATCGTCGCCGGTATCGACGGCGACCCTGCCAACCTCTACTATGTCCGCTTACACCAAGATATTCGAATCCTGTGCCGCATCGTTCGCGAGCTCGAGGGCATCGATCTTGCGCGTGTGTTTGTGAACGGCGCGTCGCAGGGCGGCGGTTTGGGCATTGCGACCTGTGCGCTTAACAGCGAGCTTATCAATCGCGCCGCCATCCTCTATCCCTTCCTGTCAGATTTCCGCCTGGTCTGGGATTTGGATGCCGACGACATTGCCTACGAGGGCTTGCGCTATTGGTCTCGCTGGTTTGACGAGGACTCGACTCGTATTGACGAAGCCTATGCCAAGCTGGCGTACTTCGATTCCAAGAACTTTGCCCCTATGGTCAAATGCCCCGTGCTGTTTGGCACCGGCACAGCCGATATCGTCTGTCCGCCAGCGACGCAGTTTGCGGTCTATAACAACCTGACCTGCGGAAAGCGTCATGAGTTCTTTGAAGGCTTTGGCCACGAGGAGATTCAGGATTTTGACGATCTGATCATTCCGTTTTTCTGCAAGGGAGGGGAGGCTCATGTCTAAGTGCGAGAGCAATGTTGACGAGCTGATTGTCCCCGGGCTCGTGGGAATTCCTGGAACGGTTTCGTCAAGGCTTGCAGAATATCGGGACTGGCGCGGTGATGTCCAAGCAGATGTTTCTGATTTAGAGACATGCGCTTCGAATCTTGAGATTCAAGGCCTGGCCATTACGGCGATTGACTTTGTTAACCCCTGCGCCCGTTACTCGGAGGTCTCCTTTGAGCTCGGTGACGATGCGATTCACGCTCGTTTGATCGAGCCTGTCGGTCGTGCCCGAGTATCTGAGCGCGTGCCGTTGTGCCTGATGTTCCACGACATCGATCGGCCTGTGCGCGGCTGGCATCACATGACGAGATTTGCCGCCATGGGGTATGCCGCCCTCGCGCTGGATGACGATGTTGCTGGTGCGGACGACCTGCAGCGGGGGATTTCTTCGCCCGCTTTTGTCGAGCGCGTCCGTTGGGGTTGCGCGCTGGCGAAGGTGGCGCGCAATCTTGATGGCGTGGACTCCGATCGCATTTTTGCGTGGGGCGAGGGCCTTGGCGGCGGTGTTGCGCTGGCGGTTTCCGCTCTGGACGAGCGGGGCCTTGCCTGCACGGCGGTTGCCAATCCAATCCCCGGTGGCCTCGAGGCTCTGTCGTCTCGGGTGCGTGGATCGGTGCTCATGGGCACATCGCTTATGGACACCGTGAGCGATCCCAAGGGTCAGTTTGCCGTATTCAACGGTCTTGAGTGTGACCGAAGGCATATCATCTATGCCAAATACGCTCACGAGCGCATCAATGCGTTCGAAAACGAAGTCGTCGACTTCTTTAACCAAACGTTCTACCCGTGTTCTTTGGCCTAGACAGCCTGGACACTGCCAACAAGAGTGGGCGGCATAGGGCCGCTCGCCAGACAACTAAGGAGATTCTTGTGGCAACTCAGAAATTCACCGGCGTTATCCCTCCCGTCGTTGTTCCCGATACCGAAGACCACCAGCTCGATGTTGCCTCCTTTGAGCGCAGCATCAACCGCATGATCGATGCCGGCGTCGATGGCCTGTTCTTCCTGGGATCCTCGGGCGAGGTCGTCTTCTCCACCGACGAGCGCCGTCGCCAGATTGTCGCCGAGGCCGTGCGCATCGTCGACCACCGCGTGCCTGTTCTGGTCGGCATCATCGACACCGAGACCGAGCGCATGATCGAGCACGGCAAGGTCGCTCAGGAGCTGGGTGCCGATGCACTTGTCGCCACCTGCCCGTTCTATGCCCTGCAGGGCATGACCGAGGTCGAGGAGCACTTCCGCATCCTGCACGAGGAGCTCGACCTGCCCATCTTTGCCTATGACATTCCCGTCTGCGTCCACACCAAGCTCCCCTGGAAGCTCCTTGCCAAGCTCGGCGCCGAGGGCGTCCTGGCCGGCGTCAAGGATTCCTCGGGTGATGACATCTCGTTCCGCTACCTCGTTCAGGAGAACGAGAAGAACGGTCATCCGATGAGCATCCTCACCGGTCACGAGGTCGTCGTCGACGGTGCTTACCTCGGCGGCGCCGACGGTTCCGTCCCGGGTCTCGCCAACGTTGAGCCCGAGGGCTACGTGCGTCAGTGGAAGGCCGCTCAGGCCGGCGACTGGGCTACCGTCAAGGCCGAGCAGGATCGCCTCAACGAGATTTCCCACATCTGGGATGTCACCTCGGGCGTTCAGGGCTATGCCGGTGGCGTCGGCGCCTTCAAGACCGCTATGAACCTCATGGGTATCTTCGACAGCCCGACCATGCCGCGCCCGGTGAAGGCCATGACCGGCGAGAACGTCGAGGCGATTAAGAAGGTCCTTCAGGACAACGGTCTCCTTTAAAGCTTTCCCAGGCACCCGACCTCGCCGTTCAACCGTGCGGCCATGACCCATTAGGTCAATGGCCACACGGTTTCTCGGCGATCTCGGGCACCTGGAAAACCTTTACCGCGCTGTGGCGGCTAGCCTGACGGCGCATTTCCTGTAGTTGTTTTTTATCTCCTAAGGAGAGCGACATGGAGAACAAGTACGTCTGCTCTGTCGATATCGGCGGAACTAAGATCGCGACTGCCATCATGGGGTACCCGGCTGACGGCAGTGTGCCCCATCCCGTTTTTGAGGCCGAGGTTCCCACCGAGGCTCAAGAGGGCGGCGAGGCCGTCTTCCAGCGTATCGAAGCGTCCATCAAGGCTGCTCTCGAGGCGAATCCCGATGTCGAGGTCCTTGGCGTCGGTATCGGTGCTGCCGGCGTCGTCGATCCCAAGACGGGCGCCATCGCGTATGCCAACGAGATCATGCCCGGCTGGTCCGGTGTTCAGTTGGGGCCGCGTCTGCGCGAGGACCTCGGTCTTCCCGTTGCCGTTGTAGGCGACGTGCAGGCTCATGCTCTGGGCGAGGCCCACTGGGGCGTCGGCAAGGGCAAGTTCTCCGTCTTGTGTCTTGGCATCGGTACGGGCATCGGCGGTGCATATGTCGAGAACGGCCGCGTGATGCAAGGCTTCCATGGTGCTGCTGGCCATATGGGCCACATCGAGTGCTCGGCTGCCGCCGGCATTCCCTGCGCCTGCGGGCGTTCCGGCCATCTGGAGTCGGTTGCTTCGGGCACTTCCATTGGTCGTATGTACGATGAGCGCTTTGGTCGCGTCGACCCCAGCCGTCCTTCGGTCGGTCGCGATGTGAACGACCTGTGCCGTGCGGGCGACGCAAAGGCGACCGAGGTCATCCGTGACGCCGGCTTTGCGCTGGGTGCCAGCTTGGGCTCGCTCGCTAACATCCTGGACCCTGAGGTCATCGTGCTTTCGGGCGGCGTGATTCACCAAGGTCCCGATTGGCGTTCACAGACTTGGAAGGATTCGGTGCACGAGGGCTATGCCAGCCAGGCGCTCGATCCGCTTCAGGACACGCCGATCCTCATCGGTTCTCTGGAGGGCGATGCTCCGCTCATCGGTGCCGCTGAGCATCTTCTTGCCTCGTTGAAGTAAACGTATCTTCTGTAGGAGCCTCCCGAGACAACACGCCTCGGGAGGCTGTTCTGAGAAAGGTTGCAGCCTTATGACCGTTGATCCTTTGATCCAGTCCCTGAAGGGCAAGCTCGTCGTGAGCGTTCAGGCGTATATGGGCGAGCCGCTTCGTACGCCCGAGACCATGGCTCAAATGTCTCGCGCTTGTGAGCTCGGCGGCGCCGCCGCCATTCGCTGCCAGGGCCTTGCCGACATTGCCGCCATTAAGGGTCGCTGTGAGGTTCCTGTTATCGGCCTGTGGAAGGATGGGCACGAGGGCGTTTACATCACGCCGACGCTGCGCCACGCTCGCGCCTGCGTTGCTGCGGGTGCCGATATCGTGGCGATCGACGCCACCGATCGCCCGCGTCCCGATGGCAAGACCGTCGAGGACACCTTCCGTCCGCTGCACGAGGAGGGCGTGCTCCTGATGGCCGACTGTGCCACCATCGAGGATATTCGTCGTGCTGTCGACATGGGCTTCGACCTGGTGTCCACCACGCTTTCTCATGGTGTTGCCGCTATCGACTGCACCATGGCCGATGGCCCCGATCTGCCGCTTCTGCGTCAGGCGACCGAGGAATTCCCCGGTCTTCCCATCATCTGCGAGGGCCGCGTGCACACGCCCAAGGAGGCCCGCGCCGCGATTGATGCGGGCGCCTGGGCCGTTGTCGTCGGCACCGCCATCACGCACCCCACGAGTATTACAAGTTGGTTCAAGGCTGCGCTTGAGGCGTAAGACAGGCCTCGTATCCGCTTGGGGCGGTATACTCAATAAAGGCAATTGATCGCGCGGGATCCGCTGGCCGGGTCCCGCGCTTGTTTTAGGAGGCACACATGCAAAAGGGAGATGCCATGGATGCGGCGGAGCGCTCGGAGCGCATCCCCGATATCGTCATCATCACCGGAATGTCCGGATCGGGCCGAACGCAGGCCATGCATGTGTTCGAGGACATGGGCTACTTTTGCATCGACAACTTGCCTCCGCGTCTGATCGCCCAGCTTGCCGAACTCGTCGGCATCAATACGGGCGTGGGCAGGCATCTTGCCGTCACCTGCGACCTGCGCAGCCAGGGCTTGTTCGATGAGCTGCTCGATGCCGTTGCCGCACTCGAGGAGCGCGAGATGAGCTGTGACATCGTGTTTCTCGAGGCCTCTGACGAGGTGCTGATCCGTCGTTATAGCGAAAACCGCCGCCGCCACCCCATTGCCAAGCCGGGGGAGACTACGGCCGATGCGATTCAGCGCGAGCGCCTGCAGCTGCAGGGCGTGCGCGATCGAGCCGATATGATCATCGACACGAGCCGCCTGCGCACCTCTGCCCTGCGCAACAAATTGCGCATGGCGTTCTCCGAGCTGTCCGACCAGCAGCTCATGGACGTTCACGTGTTCTCGTTTGGCTTTAAGCACGGCATGCCCGTCGAGGCGGACATTATGATCGACGTCCGCTTCCTGCCCAATCCGTTCTACGATCCCGAGATGCGCACCATGACCGGTCTCGATAAGAAAGTCTCCGACTTTGTTCTGGACCATCCCAAGACCCAGGAGTTCTGGAAGGCCTGGACGCAGCTGCTCGATACGGTCATGCCCGGCTATATCGCGGAGGGCAAGCCACAGCTTTCTATTGCCATCGGCTGCACGGGCGGTCAACACCGCAGCGTTGCCATCGCCGAGGCCACGGCACGTTATTTAGAAGGTGCCCAATATCATGTGAGCATTTCCCATCGCGACCTGTCGCGCGCCAACACGAAAGCATAGGCCTGCATGTCGTTTACCGCCGAGGTGCGTGACGAGCTCGCGCGCTGCGAACCCGAATGTGAATACTGCGATTTGTCGACGCTTGCCGCCCTGACGCGTGTGAGCGGTACACTTTCGCTGGCCGGCTCCGGGCGGTATCGTTTGACGGTCGCGACCGAGACGGGTGCCGTCGCGCGCACGATGATCACGCTGACGCATCGCATCCTTAAGCTCAAAACGGAATTCACCGTTCGTAAATCGGTCTTGCATAAGGTCCGTAACTATCTCATTACCCTGCCCGATCAACCCGACCTGGACAAGGCTCTGGTGCTGCTGGGCATTCTCGACCGCAGGGGAGGGCTCGTCGCCGGTGTTCCCCGGCACATCGTTGCCCGTCCCTGCTGCAGGCTTGCCTACATCCGCGGCGCGCTCATCGCCGGCGGTTTCGTGGCCGATCCCCGCGGCGACTTTCATTTGGAGATCGCGGTGCAGGGCGAGCAGTATGCCCGGGGACTTTGCGATCTATTGGAGCAGATTGGGGTCCATGCGCGCGTTAACGCGCGGCGCGGATCCTTTGCTGTCTACATTAAGAGCGCCGAGGAGATCGAGCAGCTCCTAAAGCTGATTGGCGCCAAGCGCAGCGTTGCCGAGATCGAGGAAGCGCGCGCGGTCAAATTGGTTAAGAACGACGTAAACCGTCGCGTGAATGCCGAACTGGCCAATCAGACCAGAAGTGCGGGTGCCGCCCAGCATCAGCTTGCGTTGATCGATGAGCTCGAACAGCGGGGTTTGCGCGACACGCTTCCGGACGCCTTGGCAGTCTTTTGCAACCTGCGCGAGCGCTATCCCGATCTGTCGCTGCGCGATCTGGGCGAGATGGCTGACCCTCCCTTGTCGAAGTCTGCCCTGTACCATCGCGTTTTGAGGCTTGAAAAGCTCATTGAAGCAAACAAGTAGTTTGAAGTATCGACTTATATACGGATTTAGCTGCTATTTTATTCTTTAAAACGTTTTAACGTAAATTTGATTTTCAATTTCGAGCATTCTCGTGAAATTCAAGTCAAAAAAAAGGTATATTAGGCGAGTGGTTAGTTTGTGGGCCTCAACGGCGGGCGCTGTAGCTCGCGGGGGCCTTACGAAAGGAGACACAATGGCAGTAAAGGTTGCTATTAACGGCTTCGGTCGCATCGGTCGTCTGGCTTTCCGTCAGATGTTCGGTCATGAGGGCTCCGAGATCGTCGCTATCAACGACCTCACCTCTCCCGATATGCTCGCTTACCTGCTGAAGTACGACTCCACGCAGGGCAACTACGCTCGCGATCACGAGGTCGTTGCTGGCGAGGATTCCATCACCGTTGACGGCAAGGAGATCAAGATCTACAAGGAGGCCGACGCCAACAACCTGCCTTGGGGCGACCTCGACGTCGACGTCGTTCTCGAGTGCACCGGCTTCTACACCAGCAAGGCTAAGGCTCAGGCCCACATCAACGCTGGCGCCAAGAAGGTCGTCATCTCCGCTCCGGCCGGCAGCGATCTGCCCACCATCGTGTACAACGTCAACCATGAGACGCTGACCGCTGAGGACAACATCATCTCCGCTGCTTCCTGCACCACCAACTGCCTTGCCCCGATGGCCAAGGGTCTCAACGACTTCGCTCCCATCGTGTCCGGCATCATGACCACCATCCACGCCTTCACCGGCGACCAGATGCCGCTCGACGGCCCGCAGCGCAAGGGCAACTTCCGTCGCTCCCGCGCCTGCTCCGAGAACATCGTCCCGAACACCACGGGCGCTGCCAAGGCCATCGGCCTGGTTCTCCCCGAGCTCAACGGCAAGCTCATCGGTGCCGCCCAGCGCGTCCCGACGCCGACCGGCTCGCTGACCAACCTCTACGCCGTCGTTGACAAGAAGGTCACCGTCGACGAGGTCAACGCTGCCATGAAGGCCTACGCCGAGACCATCCCCGAGACCTTCGCCTACAACGAGGACCAGATCGTCTCCCGCGACATCGTCGGCGAGACCCACGGCTCCATCTTCGACGCCACTCAGACCATGTGCTCTGACCTCGGCAACGGCCAGACCCTCGTTCAGGTCACCTCTTGGTACGACAACGAGAACTCCTACACCTCTCAGATGGTCCGCACCATCAAGTACTTCGAGAAGTTCGTTGCTTAATTTAGCTTTTAACGAATAGCTCGTTGAGCGTCTAAAGAAGGGCGCGGCCTTATAGGGCTTACACCCTAGGGTCGCGCCCTTTTTATAAGAAATCGTCTGCCGTAATGGAAGGCAGACACGTACGAAAGGTAGAAGCAAACATGGCCTTTACCAAGAAGACCGTCCGCGACATCGATGTCGACGGCAAGCGCGTTCTCGTCCGCGTTGACTTTAACGTGCCTATCAAGGATGGCGTCGTTGGCGACACCACCCGTATTAAGGCTGCCCTGCCCACCATCAACTATCTCGTTGAGCACAACGCTCGCGTCATCCTCATGAGCCACCTCGGCCGTCCCGAGGGCACCGGCTTCCAGCCCGAGCTGTCTCTCGAGCCCGTCGCCAAGAAGCTCGCTGAGCTCTCTGGTCTCGACGTTGCCTTTGTCGCCGACACCTACGGCGAGAAGGCTGCTGAGGCTGTCGCTGCCGTCGAGCCGGGCAAGGTCCTCGTTCTCGAGAACGTCCGTTTTGACAAGCGTGAGAAGAAGAACGATCCCGAGATCGCCAAGAAGCTCGCTTCCTATGGTGACGTCTTCGTTCTCGATGCCTTCGGTACCGCTCATCGCGCCCAGGGTTCCGTCGTGGGCCCCGCCGCTTACCTGCCCGCAGTCGCTGGCTTCCTGCTCGAGAAGGAGGTCGACACGCTGACCGGCATCTTCGCCGAGCCCGAGCGTCCCTTCGTCGCTATCGTCGGCGGTTCCAAGGTTTCCTCCAAGATCGGTGTTCTCGATCACCTCATCGACTCTGCTGATACCCTGATCATCGGTGGCGGCATGGCCTACACCTTCTTCCTGGCTCAGGGCCTGTCCGTTGGTCAGTCCCTCAAGGAAGAGGACTGGGTCGAGCGCGCTGGCGAGATGCTCAAGAAGGCCGAGGAGAAGGGCGTCAAGATCCTGCTCCCCATCGACAACCGTGTTGCCGATCACTTTGGCGAGGACGCTGTCCCCGAGGTTGTCGCTTCCGACGCTATCCCCGACGATCGTGAGGGTATGGACATCGGCCCCAAGACCGAGGAACTCTACGCCGAGGCCGTCAAGGGCGCCAAGACCGTGTTCTGGAATGGCCCCATGGGCGTCTTCGAGTTCGATAACTTCGCTCACGGCACCCAGGCTATCGCCGAGGCTGTCGCCGAGGCCGACTGCACCTCGATCATCGGTGGTGGCGATTCCGTCGCGGCCGTCAACAAGTTTAACCTGGCCGACAAGATGAGCTGGATTTCCACCGGCGGTGGCGCTTCCATGGAGCTCGTCGAGGGTAAGGCCCTGCCCGGAGTGGAGGCGCTTCTCGATGCCTAAACGCACCCTTCTTATCGCTGGTAACTGGAAGATGAACAACGACGTCGCCGAGGCTGCCAAGCTCGCCGACGAGCTGGCTCAGGCTCTGCCCGAGGTTCCGGCTGGCGTCGAGGTACTCGTCTGCCCTCCGACCATCGACATCACCACGGTTCATGACCGCATTCAGGCTGCCCCCATCGCCCTCGGTGCACAGAACGTGTACTGGGAGGCCAAGGGTGCCTTCACCGGTGAGTCCTCTTGCGACATGCTCAAGTCCGCTGGCTGCACCTATTGCATCATCGGTCACTCCGAGCGTCGTGATTACTTCCACGAGACCGACGAGGATCAGAACAAGAAGGCCAAGGCCCTCGTTGCCGCCGGTCTTGTTCCCGTCTTCTGCTGCGGCGAGTCCCTTGAGGTCCGCGAGGCTGGCACCTATGTCGAGCACGTCGTGAACCAGGTCAAGGCTGGCCTTGCTGGTCTTGAGATCACCTGCCCCAAGCAGGTCGTCGTGGCCTACGAGCCCATCTGGGCCATCGGCACCGGCAAGACCGCTACCGCCGAGGACGCTCAGGAGGTCTGCGGCGCTATCCGTGAGACCCTCAAGGAGATGTTCGGCGAGGAGCTCGCTAACGGCATTCGCGTTCTCTATGGTGGCTCTGCCAAGCCCGGTAACATCGCCGAGCTCGTCGCCAAGCCCGACGTTGACGGCGCCCTCGTGGGCGGCGCTTCGCTCAAGGCTGCCGACTTCGCCTCTATGGTCGTCAAGGCAGGCGAGTAGGACATATGGCACAACGTCATCTTCCTGCACTCCTGATCATCATGGACGGCTGCGGCCTGGCTCCGTCCGATGGCGAGAACGCCGTCGCCGCTGCCAAGACGCCCTTCCTTGATAGCCTGTATGAGAAGTACCCCCACACCACGCTCGGCGCTTCGGGCGAGGACGTGGGTCTTCCCGATGGCCAGATGGGCAACTCCGAGGTGGGTCACCTTAACATCGGCGCCGGCCGCATCGTGTTCCAGGAGCTTTCGCGCATCAACAACGCCATCAAGGACGGCTCCATCGCCAAGAACGAGGTCTTCGTCAAGGCTATGGACGACGTCAAGGCTGACGGCAAGACTCTTCACCTCATGGGCCTTATGAGCCCTGGCGGCGTTCATTCTCACATGAACCACGTCGAGGCTCTGGTCAAGATGGCTGCCGAGCACGGTGTCAAGACCGTTCGCGTCCACGCCTTCATGGATGGCCGCGACGTTGACCCGCAGTCCGGCGCTGGCTACATGAGTGAGTTCTGCGCCTTCCTGGCTAAGATCTCCGAGGAGACCGGTTGCGACGCTCGCGTTGCCACCGTCTCGGGCCGTTATTGGGCCATGGACCGCGACAACCGTTGGGAGCGCATCCAGCGTGCCTACGACGTCATGGTCAACGCGTCCGATGCCGATGTCGACCCTGTTGCCGGTATCAAGGCCTACTACGAGAAGGATCCGCGCGGCGACGAGTTCGTCGAGCCCTTCGCTGCCCACAACGAGGGCATCCACGAGGGCGACGCGGCCATCTTCTTCAACTTCCGTCCCGATCGCGCTCGTCAGATGACCCGCGTGTTCACGGACAAGGAGTTCGACGGCTTTGAGCGCGTGCAGATCAAGCTTTCGCACTTTGTGACGATGACCGAGTACGATCCGACGTTTGACGTCGAGGTCGCCTTCCCCAAGACGTTCCCCGAGAACGTCCTGGCCGACGTTATCGCCGCCAACGGCCTGAAGCAGCTGCACACCGCCGAGACCGAGAAGTACGCCCACGTGACGTTCTTCCTCAACGGCGGCATCGAGGAGCCCAAGGAGGGCGAGGAGCGCGTGCTCGTCGCTTCCCCCAAGGTCGCTACCTACGATCTGCAGCCCGAGATGAGCGCTCCCGAGGTTACCGAGAAGCTTGTCGCCGCCATCAACGAGGATCGCGCTGATTTCTACATCGTGAACTTCGCGAACTGCGACATGGTTGGTCACACCGGTGTCTTCGACGCCGCCGTTAAGGCCGTCGAGGCCGTTGACGATGCCCTGTCTAAGGTTGTCCCGGCGATTCTCGCCAAGGGCGGCTTTGCGCTGATCACCGCCGACCACGGCAACGCCGATCACATGTTTGACGTTGCTTCCGACGGTTCCAAGCATCCGTTTACGGCTCACACCACCAACCGCGTTCCGTTCATCATCGTTGATGAGAAGGCCAAGCTCACCGGTATCGAGGACGGCCGTCTTTCCGATATCGCTCCGACCAT
This sequence comes from uncultured bacterium, assembly GCA_905215765.1. GTDB lineage: Bacteria > Actinomycetota > Coriobacteriia > Coriobacteriales > Coriobacteriaceae > Collinsella. The sequence goes on along the minus strand of CAJMRP010000002.1, from coordinate 6,584 downwards.
GCTCACCATGGCTGGTATTGAGCCTTCCGCCGAGATGACGGGCCGCGTGCTCGCCACCGAGGCCTAATAGAAAACAAATACCGTTTTCTAGTAAGGGGGTTGTCCACAACCGGACAACCCCCTTTTTGGTATTTCTGCCATTTCCACCCCGTCCTTGAGTGGCAGGTAGGGGAGAGCGGGGGATTGTGGTACAGTACTGGAGTTTAAACTGTTCTATTAAGGAGCTTATCTATGGGTCCGTTCCAGATTCTTCTGTTTGTCGTTTGGGCTGTCTCTGCCGTGGCGCTGACGATTCTCGTCCTGATGCATTCCGGTAAGGGCACCGGCGTTTCGGATATGATCGCTAGCTCGCTGTATAACTCCAGCTCTGCCACGGGCGTCATGGAGCAGAACCTCGATCGCCTGACCGTCATCATGGCTGTCGTGTTTGCCGTGTGCGTCGTGCTGTGCATGTTCTTCTTCCCGCAGGGCATCGTCGGCTACTAAGCACGAGCCGCATAAATATTCAAAAAGGGTCCCGTAAGTGCGGGACCCTTTTTGTTTACATATTTGTAACAGAGTCAAAATATCCCCACATACTTCGCCCAACTAAAGAAATTCTCGACCGTTAACCGGAATTAGCTCCAAATTGTGTATAAAATGCGCTACTGTATTGCAAAACGTTGGTCCGTTGTGCATAACCAGCCATAGCAGCGGGCGGCGTTTTGATGGTTCGGATCGGATTGTTTCGACATGTGTCCGACTGAACATTTCTTTGTCCTATCTCATAAGGAGGATGGCATGGCTGATTCTATGTTCCACCAGCCCGTTATGGGTCGTCGCGCCTTTGTTGGCGGCACCCTTGCTGCGAGCTCCATGGCTTTTCTTGCCGCATGTGGCAAGAAGGGTGGCGACGCTTCCGGTTCTGAGTCCGGTTCGACGCTGAACTTCTACATCAACAACCCGGTCTGCATCGACCCCTACAATGTCCAGGAGGACCAGGGCACTCAGGTCGAGTACCAGCTCTTTGACGCTCTGACCTCCTACGACGCCGAGAAGGGCGAGATCGTTCCGCTGGCTTGCGAGTCCTTTGAGTCCAACGACGACGCCACCGAGTTTACCTTCAAGATCAAGAAGGCCAAGTTCCACAACGGTGACGACGTTACCTCCAAGTCCTTCAAGCTCGGTTGGGAGCGTCTGGTCAACACCAAGTCGGCCATCGCTACCGAGTACGGTCCTTCCGAGGTCTCCTATCACCTTTCCATGGTCGAGGGTTATGACGACCTGCTTGCCGGTAACGCTACCGAGCTCAGCGGTGTTACGTGCCCCGACGATGAGACCCTCGTCGTCAAGCTGTCTTCCGCTTACGCTGACTTCCCCTTCGTCGCCTCTCATCCGGCTCTGGCCCCGGTTCCCGAGTGCGCCGAGTCCGATGTCAAGAGCTTCTATCTTGCCCCGGTCGGTAACGGCCCGTTCATGATGGACGGCAAGTGGGAGGATGGCCAGGAGATCAACGTCAAGAAGTTCGACGATTACTATGGCGACAAGGCCAAGATCGATGGCATCCACTTCCAGGTCATCAAGGACATGGAGACCGCTTACAAGGAGTTCCAGGCCGGTAACCTCGATGTCTGCGACGTTCCCGTCGCTCAGATCGATGCCGCCAAGAAGGATCGCGGCGTGTCCAAGGACGGCTACACCATGGGTGACGGCGAGCGCATGCTGCTCGGCGCCGAGCCTTCCACGTACTATCTGACCTGCAACACCACGGCCGAGCCGTTCAACAACGCCGACCTGCGTAGGGGCATCTCCCTGGCCATTAACCGTGAGGCCATCTGCAAGACCATCTTCAAGGGTACCCGTACCCCTGCCGACGGCATTGTTCCTCCGGGCATCGATGGCTACAAGGAGGGCGCATGGGAGTTCTGCGCCTACGATGTCGACAAGGCTAACGAGTACCTCGACAAGGTTGCTCCCGCTGGCGCTAACGGGGATCGTGGCATTAGCGTGACCCTGTCCTACAACCAGGACGGCGGTCACAAGGAGATCATGGAGTCCATCATCGGCGACCTCGCCAAGGTTGGCGTTACCGCTGTCTCCGATACCCCTGAGTGGTCTGCCCTGCTCGAGCAGTATCAGAACTTTAACTATCAGTTCGGTCGTCTGGGTTGGATTGCCGACTACCCGATCATGGACAACTTCCTGTATCCGCTGTTCCACTCCGACTCCCTCGGTGGCGACAACCGCTCCGGTTACAACAACCCCGAGTTCGACGCCAAGGTCGACGAGGCTCGTACTATTGTTGACGACGAGGAGCGCGTCGCTAAGATGCAGGAGGCCGACGCAATGGTCGCTGCCGACTGCCCGGTCATCCCGATTATGTTCTACACGCACACCATCGCCGGCTCCGATCGCATCAAGCACCTCTATGTCGATCCGCAGAAGCACGCCGATCTGGGTACCGCTGAGCTCGCCTAAGAGTTTGCAGCTTCCGTGAGGGTCAAGTATTTACGTAGACCTCATGGGAAACATACAGTTCTCCCTAACCTGGGGTAAACTGGCTGATGGTAATTTTGGGATGCCGGTCTGGCGATCGGCATCCCATTTAGGTTAATCCCTAGATAGGGGAGTGGTATGGGTAAGTACATCGTTAAACGTGTGCTTCAGTTCATCCCGGTGTTTTTGGGCGTTACGCTGATTCTGTTCGCCCTTCAGAATATCGTGCCGGGAGATCCGATCAAGCTGATCGGTGGAGACAAGGCTCTGTCCCCCGAGGTGGAGCTTCAGCTTCGCGTCCGCTATCACCTGGTCCAGACGGACGAGGACGGCAACGCGATCCTTGACGAGAACGGCGACCCCGTTCAAACGTCGCTCGTGGACCGTTACTTGTATTACATGAACGGCCTGCTTCATGGCGATCTGGGCAATTCGTATCAGCGCAAGCTGCCGGTTACGGATATCTTTGCCCAGAAGTATCCGTATACGGTCAAACTTGCCGCGTGCGCCATCGTGCTCGAGGCAATCATGGGTATCGGTGCGGGTATCATTTCGGCGGTAAAGCGTTATTCCTTCTGGGATATTTTGGTAACGCTCACCACGTCGATCCTCGTTGCGGTCCCGGCCTTTTGGCTCGGTATGTTGCTGCAGCTGTTCTTTGGCGTCATCCTCAAGGACGCCACGGGCGGTGCAATCTCCATGCCGATCTCGGGTGCCGGCGGTTCCAGCTCTCAGTATCAGGATTGGATGCACTATGTGCTTCCGACCATTACGCTGGCTTCGGTTTCGACCGCTTATGCTGCCCGCATTATGCGCTCGCAGCTGCTTGACGTCATGAACCAGGATTACATCCGTACGGCAAAGGCGAAGGGTCTCTCCAATCGCGCGATCATCGTCAAGCATGCGCTTAAGAATGCACTCATCCCCGTCGTTACCTATATTGGTGTCGACTTTGGTGGCATGCTTTCGGGCGCCATCCTGACCGAGACGGTCTTTAACTGGCCCGGTATCGGCTATGAGGTCTATCGCGCCATTAGCATGCGTGACTGGCCCATCGTTATGGGCGGCGTTACGCTCATCGTCGTCGTCGTTATGGTGATCAACCTGCTCGTCGACATTAGCTATGCATTCCTCGACCCACGCATCCGCCTTGGCGGTCCGTCGGATAAGGCCTAAGGGAGGTACGTCTCATGCAGGAAACTGATTCTCAGTCTCAGGAGCAGGCTACCGCCACCAAGGCCGCATCTGCTCCCGCCAAGTCCCGCACGCTGTGGGGCGACGCTTTTAAGCGTCTTCGTAAGAACAAGCTCGCCGTTATCGGTGTCTGCTGGATCATCATCGTCGTTGTGGTTGCACTGACCGCAGATCTGTGGGCTAAGCCCTGGCTCGGTTCGCCGACGGCTTCCGACTCGACCACCATGGCCGAGACGTCGCTGCTGGCTCCGTGTGCAGAGCACCCGTTTGGCACCGACGCCCTTGGTCGTGACATTCTCGTCCGCGTTATCTACGGTGCGCGCGTTTCGCTGTCCGTCGGCATTATGGCCACCGCGATCTCCACGCTGATCGGTCTGGTCATGGGTGCTCTGGCGGGTTTCTACGGCGGCATCTGGGATACGATCATCATGCGCTGTGCGGACATCTTCCTAGCGTTCCCGTACGTGCTGTTCGTTGTCGCCATGATCGCCGTTATCGGCCGTGGCCTTCAGAACGTCTTTATCGCCATCGGTATTCTCGGCTGGCCTTCGATTGCGCGCGTCTTCCGCTCTGCAATCTTGACGGTCAAGGAAAACGACTATGTTGATGCTGCGCGCGCGATGGGTGCATCTGATGCTCGTATCGTCGTGCGTCACATCTTCCCGAACTCCGTCGCTTCCATCGTGGTCTACGCGACCATGAACATTGGTGGCGCCATTCTGACCGAGTCCGCTCTGTCCTTCCTCGGCATGGGCGTTATTCCGCCTACGCCTTCGTGGGGCTCCATGATTCAGGACGGTCAGCAGTATCTTCTGACCGCTCCCTGGATGATGATCATGCCCGGTCTGGCAATTCTCTCGACGGTGCTCGCCTTCACCCTGTTGGGTGATGGTCTGCGCGACGCCCTCGACGTCAAGATGAAGGACGCATAAGGATGAAGAAGAACAAGAACTATGTGGACCTGAAGGACCAGCCGGTTCCTGAGGGCCAGCATCTGCTCGAGGTCGATGACCTTAAGATGTATTTCCACACCGAGGATGGCGTCGTTCGCGCTGTCGACGGTGTCTCCTACACGCTCGATCGCGGCGAGACCCTTGGCGTCGTCGGTGAGTCCGGCTCCGGTAAGTCCGTGACCGCCATGACCATCATGGGCCTTATTTCGATGCCTCCGGGGAAGATCGAGGGCGGCGACGTTCGCTATCGCGGTCGTTCTATCCTCGAGATGACCGAGGAAGAGATGCAGCACATTCGCGGCAACGATATCGCGATGATCTTTCAAGATCCTATGACCTCCTTGAACCCGGTCTATAAGATCGGCAAGCAGGTGGGTGAGGGCCTTCGTCTGCACCGTGGCTACTCCAAGCAGGAGGCACTCAAGCGTGCTACCGAGCTTTTGGACCTCGTGGGTATCCCCGAGCCCGAGAAGCGCGTCAATGAGTATCCGCACCAGTTCTCCGGCGGTATGCGTCAGCGCGTCATGATTGCCATGGCTCTTGCCTGTGATCCCGATATCCTGATTGCCGACGAGCCCACGACTGCTCTGGACGTTACCATCCAGGCTCAGATTATCGAGCTCATGCAGGAAATGCAGGAGAAGAACGGCAACGCCATCATCATGATTACCCATGACCTGGGCGTCGTTGCCGATATGGCCGATAAGATCATGGTTATGTACGCCGGCCGTCCCGTCGAGTTCGGTACTGCTGAGGAAATCTTCTACGAGAGCCGCCACCCCTACACCTGGGGCCTTATCCGCTCCATCCCGGAGCAGGCCATCGAAGAGAAGAAGCCGCTTACGCCGATTCACGGCAACCCGCCTTCGCTCATGAACCTGCCCGAGGGCTGCGTCTTCTCTCCTCGCTGCCCCTATGCGACGGACAAGTGCCGTAAGCAGCGCCCTGAGCGTGTTGTCACCGAGTCTGGCCACTATTCTGCGTGCCACTACTCCGGTGACCCCGAGTTCCTCAAGAACGCTCCTGAGACGTCCCGTACGCGCAAGGATTCCAAGAAGGGAGGCGAGGCGTAATGGCAGATACCAACGAGCGTACTCCGCTGCTGAAGGTCGAGCACCTCTCTAAGGAGTTTCCCGCTGAGTCCGGCATGTTCGCCAAGCGCTTCTCCAAGCGTGTCGTCTCTGCTGTGAATGACATTTCGTTCGAGATTTATCCGGGCGAGACCTTTGGCCTGGTCGGCGAGTCTGGTTGCGGTAAGTCCACCACGGGCCGCACCATCATGCGCCTGACCAAGCCGACGGCAGGCAAAGTGTTTTTCCAGGGCAAAGACGTTGCCGAGATGAGCAAGCACGAGATCAAGGATATGCGTCGCGAGATGCAGTTCATCTTCCAGGACCCCTATGCTTCGCTCAACCCTCGTATGACCATCGGCGAGATCGTCTCCGAGCCTATGACCATTCATGGTGTGGGTACCAAGGAGGAGCGTATCGAGCGCGTCCGCGAGCTGCTGGACGTCGTCGGTCTGAACCCCGAGCACATCAACCGCTATCCGCACGAGTTCTCGGGCGGTCAGCGTCAGCGTGTCGGCATTGCCCGCGCGTTCGCTCTGAAGCCCAAGCTGATCATCTGCGACGAGCCTGTCTCTGCACTTGACGTTTCCATTCAGGCCCAGGTTTTGAACCTGCTAAAGGAGCTTCAGGATAAGTTCGGTACGGCTTATCTCTTCATTGCTCACGACCTCTCTGTCGTACAGCATATCTCCGACCGTGTTGCCGTTATGTATCTGGGTAAGATGGTTGAGGTTTCGGACTGGAAGACGCTCTACAGTGAGCCGCACCACCCGTATACGCAGTCGCTGCTGTCTGCCGTGCCGGTGCCCGATCCTGATATCCAGAAGACCCGCAAGCGCATCATCCTCGCCGGCGATCCGCCGTCACCGCTGGATCCGCCGACCGGCTGCCG
>CAJMRP010000001.1 GCA_905215765.1 uncultured bacterium | reverse complement strand
CTCCATTCGCCAGCCGGCGTCGCTGTGCGGCGTGGTGGGCTTTAAGCCCACGTATGGCGCCGTGAGCCGTTACGGCGTGGTTGCCTTTGGCTCGTCGCTCGACCAGGTGGGTCCTTTTGGCCGCACGGTCGAGGATGTCGCGCTGGCCATGAACGCGCTCGCCGGCGCGGGCCACGATCCGTACGACTGCACCAGCCAGGATTGCGCCGTCGACTTTACCGAGCACCTCAACGACAGCATCGAGGGCAAGCGCGTAGGCATCATCCCCGCGTTTATGGAGGCCGAGGGCCTGACGCCCGAGGTCAAGGCCGCTGTTCAGCGCGCCGCCCAGGAGCTGCAGAACCAGGGTGCCGAGCTGGTCGAGGTCGACCTGCCGCACCTGGACGCCGCCATCGCCGCCTACTACGTCATCGGCCCGGCCGAGGCGTTCTCCAACCTGGCCCGCTTCGACGGCATTCGCTACGGCTATCAGGAGGAGGGCTGCGCCAACCTGTCCGACCAGAGCTCGCTCTCGCGCGCCCATGGCTTTGGCGCCGAGGCCAAGCGCCGTCAGATGCTCGGCGCCTACCTGCTGAGCTCGGGCGTGTACGACAAGTATTACTACGCCGCGCAAAAGGCCCGCACGCTCATCACGCAGGACTACGATGCCGCGTATGCCAAGGTGGACACCATCCTCATGCCCGCCTCGCCGCGCACGGCCTTTAAGTTTGGCGAGATCAGCGACCCCACGCAGATGTACCTTTCGGACCTGTACACCATCTCGCTCAACATTTGCGGCAACGGTGGTATCTCGGTGCCGCTGGGCTTGGGCGAGGATACTCAGCTGCCCGTTTCTGCCCAGCTGGTGGGTCCGGCCTTTAAGGACCGTCAGCTGCTCACGTTTGCCCGCGCCCTGGAGCGCGGCTTTGCCGATGCTGCCACGGGTGCGCCCGCGCTTTCCGTCGCGCCCCATTTTGCCGGGAAGGGAGGCGAGCTGTAATGAAGGAGCTTTCCGAGGTCCTGCAGGATTGGGAGGCCGTGATCGGCCTGGAGATCCATACCGAGCTCACCGCACTCGATACCAAGATGTTCTGCAACTGCAAGCTCAGCCACGATGACGAGCCCAACGCCAACGTGTGCCCGGTGTGCCTAGGCCTGCCTGGCGCCCTGCCGGTGCCCAACAAGCGCGCCATCGAGAGCATCGTCAAGGCCGGTCTCGCCACCAACTGCGAGATCCAGCGCCACTCGATGTTCTACCGCAAGCATTACTTCTATCCCGATATGGCCAAGAACTTCCAGACCACGCAGGGTCCGGTCGCCTTTGCCATGTACGGTCACCTGGACCTGGACGTGACCGGTCGCGGTGCCGCCGAGCGCCCCGACTGCGCATTTGGCGAGGCCGAGGCCCAGAGTCTGGCGAGCGCCTCAGCCAACGCCGAGGGCCTGTCCACGTCCATGACGTCGACCATGCGCGAGGGCAACCAGCGCGCCGGCCATCTGGCCAGCTATGATGCGTCCAACCTGCAGATGCCTGAGCGTCGCGAGGACGGTTCCTACACGGTGCCCATTCGCATCCTGCGCATCCACATGGAGGAGGACGCTGCCAAGATGGTCCATGTGGGCGGTGCCGAGGGCCGCATTACCGCCGCGGCCGAGTCGCTCGTCGACTACAACCGCTGCGGCACGCCGCTCATCGAGCTCGTGACTGAGCCCGATTTGCGCACGCCCGAGGAGGCCCGCCTGTTTATGGAAAAGCTCCGTCGCATTTTTGTGACGCTGGGCATTTCGGACTGCTCCATGGAGAAGGGTTCCATGCGCTGCGATGGCAACGTGTCGCTGCGCCGCCGCGGCGAGACCAAGCTGGGCACCAAGACCGAGCTCAAGAACCTCAACTCGTTTAAGAGCCTGCACGACGGCCTTGCCTACGAGATCTGCCGCCAGGCCGAGGTGCTCGAGGAGGGCGGCATTATCTACCAGGAGACCCGTCACTGGGAGCCCAGCCGCAAGCGCACCGTGGTCATGCGCGTCAAGGAGACGGCCGACGACTATCGCCTGTTCCCCGACCCCGATCTGGCGCCGTTCGATCTGGACGACGAGTTCATCGACCGCTGCCGTGGCGAGATTCCCGAGCTGCCCGATGCCAAGCGTGCCCGTTTTGAGGTCGACTTTGGCATTAAGACGGCGGACGCCGAGCAGATTGCCGGCGACCCGGAGTTTGCCGAGTTCTTTGAGGCCGCCGCTGCCGGCATGGCCGGCAAAGAGGCCCAGACGGTCGCGAACCTGCTGGTGAACGAGATGATTGCCTACCTTAAGGGCGCCGGCGTCTCGCTGACCGAGTCTGGGATCGCGCCAGCTCAGGTGGCGGCGCTTGCCAAGCTGCTGGCGACCGATGCCATCAGCTCCAACCAGGCGCACGAGGTCTTTGAGGCCATGGCCCAGACCGGCGACGACCCCAACAAGATCGTCGACGAGCGCGGTATGCGTCAGGTGAGCGACGCCGGCGCGCTGCAGCCGATCGTGGACGAGGTGCTGGCAAACTGTGCCGATCAGGCGCAGCAGTATCGTGACGGCAACCAGAAGGTCATCGGCTTTTTGGTGGGCCAGTGCATGAAGGCGAGCCGCGGCAAGGGCAATCCGAAGCTCTTCAACGAGTTGCTGAGAACGTCGCTCTCGTAAGCGGGGACCGAGGGGCCGGGCGCAGGGCCTTGCCTCTCAATTTCGGACAGTCCTGACTCACGACGGAGGCGCCACTGGCGCCTCCTGTTCGTGCGGAACTCATATCGAGTAAAGGTCCGGGGCCTCGCTACGGGGCAGCCAAGTTGACGTAGCTGAGATGCAGCATGCGGTCTGCTCACTCCTCGAAGTTCTTAGCGGAAATAATTCGAGCTGCAGCTGCGATTTACTTGTGATGGCGGTTGAGCCGCAACCCAGTTTTTATTGGACCTCGAACCCTATGCTCGATGTTCGCTTCGTTCATTGAGTTACCCTTTGCATGAGGCCGGGACATATCGTCCCGCCCGCAGTTTCGCAGGCCGAAGGCCGAGAATGTTTGAGGACGGGATGATATGTCCCTGCCTCCCGGGAGAGTTACTTATGAACTACGCGAACATTAAGTATTTCGATATTGCTGATGGGGAAGGCGTTCGTACTTCTCTGTTTGTGAGCGGGTGCCGTCGTGGGTGCAAGAATTGCTTTAACTCTGTCGCGTGGGACTTTGCTGCGGGCGAGCCGTTCGATCGCGCCGTCGAGGATAAGATTATCGAGAGTCTCGACCATCCCTTTATCGATGGCCTGACGATTCTGGGCGGCGAGCCCATGGAGCCCGAGAATCAGGCGGGGCTTGTTGACTTTATCGAACGCGTGCGTGCGGCCTATCCTGCGGGGTCGGGCAAGACCATTTGGTGCTTTACCGGCGACGTGCTCGAGGAGCTTATGCCGGGTGGCCGCCACCATACTGAGGCGACGGACCGTATCCTAGCCTGCCTCGACATGTTGGTGGACGGCCCGTTCGTTCAGGATCTGTACGATATCTCGTTGCGCTTTAGGGGCTCGAGCAATCAACGCGTGATTGACATGAACGCCACGCGTGCCCGTGCCGAGCGTGAGAACGTTGCGCTTTGCGACGCCGTGGAGCTTTGGCGTGATGATCCGGTCTATTCGACCCATACTATGTAGCTTGTGGCCGATGCCGGAGGGCGTGGTACCATAGCGCGAACGCAAAATCGGAAAAGTGAGGCCCAGATGGTCGATCAGGAAAAAGTCGAGGCCGCTATTAAGCTGTTGCTTGAGGGCATAGGCGAGGACCCAACTCGTGAGGGCCTGCTGGAGACCCCGGCGCGCGTTGCCCGTATGTATGGTGAGATCGCCGGCGGTATGGACCAGAGTGCCGAGGAGCACCTGTCCAAAACCTTTGCCGTCGCTTCGAACGATTTGGTTATCGAGCGCGACATCACGTTTTACTCGCTGTGCGAGCATCATCTGCTGCCGTTTTACGGCAAGGCTGCCATTGGTTATATCCCCAACGGCCGTGTCGCGGGGCTTTCTAAGCTTGCCCGCACGGTAGAGGTCTATGCCCGTCGTCTGCAGCTGCAGGAGCAGTTGTGCGCACAAGTTGCCGATGCCCTCATGGAGTATCTCGCTCCCCAGGGAGCGATTGTGCTCATGGAAGCTGAGCATATGTGCATGACCATGCGCGGCGTGCAAAAGCCTGGCACCAAGACCGTGACGCTCGCTCGTCGCGGCGTCTTTGAGGCCGATCCGGCGCTCGAGGAGCGATTCTTTAGGATGCTGGGACGCTAACTATGCGAGTCGTCAACGACTTTACATCGAATACTGACGAGGGAACGCCGCGTCGCGGTTTTATGGCTTCGGGCCTGGCGCCTTTTGGTGCCATGCCTCGCATTGATTACATCTGTGCCAACGGTCTGTTCCGGCGGCACCTGGGCAACATTGCACAGTTGGAATCGGGGCGCATCTTCTGCCGCCACGGTATTGACCACCTGCTGGATGTCGCTCGCATTATGTGGATCAAGAATCTCGAGGAACAGCTCGAATTTGACCGCGAGGTCATCTACGCCACGGCACTTCTTCACGATATCGGCAAAGATGAACAGTATGAATCGGGTATATCCCATGATGTTGCAAGTGAACGCGTCGCTGATGCGATTCTCGGCGGTATGCCCGATGACGTAGCGTTTGAGCCGGCCGATGCCGCAGCCATTAAGACGGCCATTCTGGGCCATCGAAAGCTGCGCGTGAACAGCCAACCGCTCGAGCGTCTGCTCTATGCAGCCGACAAAGCGTCGCGCGCCTGCTTTGCATGCCCCGCGCGCAATGCTTGCAATTGGAGCGATGATAAAAAGAACCTGTCGATTCGCGTGTAGTTAGTTTGCGCGGTCGGGGTTCTAAACGAAGGAGACGATCGCGATGAGTAACAAGAAACTGCCCGAGAATGCAACCAAGACTGAAGGCGCCGAGCTCGCCCGCCGTGGAAGGGGCGAAATATCCACCGCAGCGGCGGTGCCCCACGTGAGCTATGACGACCTGCGCCATGCTGACCGCATTACTATCGACGGTCTCGAGGTCTTTGCCAACCACGGTGTGTATCCCGAAGAGAACGCGCTGGGCCAGAAGTTCATCGTGTCCTTGGTGCTCTATGCCGACCTGCGTGCAGCAGGGGAGCACGACAACCTGGATGCCTCGATTGATTACGGCTCGGTGTGTCACGATGTCGACGGATATCTGCGCGAGCATACGTTTAAGCTCATCGAGGCTGCAGCCGAGGGTGTGGCCCAGATGCTGCTGCGTCGTTACCCCCTGCTGCTTGGCGTGCGTGTTAAGCTCGATAAGCCTTGGGCTCCCGTCGGTCTTCCCCTGGCAAGCTGCGGCGTCGAGATCGAGCGCGTGCGCTAGTCGACGCTAGAGCTTGTTGAGGGGTGGCCGCTTGAGCCGCTGCGACAGAGCCCTATTGTTGGGGCAGTACGTGTCGAGCAGGGCGTGAAACCGCTGATTGTGGCTTGGCTCGAGCAAGTGGACGAGCTCGTGGGCGACAACCATGTCGAGGCATTCGACAGGGTAGGCGGCGAGCTCGCGCGCGATGCGAATGGCGCCGGTTTTGGGCGTGCATGATCCCCAGCGCGTTTTCATGCTGCGCACGGAAACGCGGGAAACGGCGACACCCATTGCGATTTCGTATGCGTGCACAATATCGCGCAGCGCCGATGTGACCTCGGACGTATAGAGCTGGTCAATATGGGCTTGGATCTCACTGGGCGTTAAGCCGTCGAGGGTCGCGTTCCACTTGGCCTGCGGACGTTCGTCTAGCTCGTCGGTACCCATAAAACTTGCGAAGGTGGCCTGCTTGGGCTGCGGTGCGGGTGATGCAAAGTTGTGATCGAGTGCATCCTGTACCGTGATGGGCTTGCCCCAAAGTGCAATGATGGACGAGGGGCTGAGCGGCTCTCGCGCCGTCGCCTGACGTTGCTCGCGCTGGGCAAGCCGGCTGATAATCCAGGCGCTGTTGCGCTTCACAAACGCTTCGATACGCTCGCGGCTGGCGCCGAGCGGTGCACTGGCGTGGACCTCACCGCTCGATGTGACGCGTAGGTTGAAGTTCTTGACGTGCTTTTTGGTAACGACGACGGGGATGGGCGTCCCATCCGGTCGGGATACGGAAATCGTAAACTGCTGCGTCAAAAGCGGTCCTTCAGATTGGGGACGGGCCGGCATGTCGACCGTTCGGCATACCGGCCCGCTCAAGGGATGTGAAATTAATAACGCTCAAAGAAGGCAAGCGCGTTGTCGCTGCAGAGCTTTTGCATCACGGTCTTGCCAAAATGCTTGGAAAGCATGTTCTGGAACTCGGGCATCTTGCTGGCATCGGAGAGGAAAGCGGGCACCGTGGCGCCGTCCCAGTCGCCGCCGAGCGCGATGACGTCCTCGCCGCCCAGGTCGAGCCAGTGTTCGATATGTGCCGCCAGCTGGTCGAAGGTGACGTCTGCGGCGGTCTTGTCGGTTGCGTCGTTGGAAAGGAACTCGCTGCAGTAGTTGAGGCCGACGATACCGCCCATGTCGCGAATGGTGCGGAACTGGTCGTCGGTAAGGTTGCGTTTGACGCCGCAAACCGCACGGGAGTTGGAGTGGCTGGCGACGAAGGGGCGCGTGGCGTGGGCGACAACCTCGTCAAAGCACTCATCGTTGAGGTGGGAGACGTCGAGTACCATGCCGGCGTGCTCCATCTGCGTAAGTGCCTCGATGCCGGCGGCGGTGAGGCCGGCGTGGGTGTCGTGGCCGCTCGCGAGCGGTCCCTGCGCGTTCCAGCTGAGTGACGACATAAGCACGCCCAAGCTCTTGAGCACCTCGATCAGCGCGGGGTCCTCGGCAAAGAACGTGGCGTTTTCGATGGTGTGGATGCAGGCGACCTTGCCGTCCTTGAGCGCGGGGCGAATGTCTGCGGCGCTGCGCACGCTGACCATGCGGTCGTGGTTGAGCATTGCCTGGCCGCTCATATGCGCCATGATTTGCGCCTGGAAGCGCGCGGCGTGGGCGGTGGGAATCTCGTCGGGGACAAACGTGGCGAAGCACTGTGCCCACGGCGTGTTGCCGATCTTTGCGAGCGAGATGGCGCAGGCGTTGCCCTCGATGAGATCGAAATCTTGCGGATGCGTTTCGTCGCCGGGGAAATAACCGTCGGTGCCGGCGGTAAAGCGCAGGTCGAGATCGAGCGTGGCCCAGCCGATGCGGTCGGCGGTGTCGCAGTGTAGGTCAAATACGGGATATGCCATGGTTCCTCCGGTTGCAGCGTTTCTTTGCAAACTGTCTTTGAATTGTATGACTAGGGTATAGTTAGCGCCATATGTTCACGGCGGCCCGCGTTGCGCGCCGCCCTTATCACGGAGGTTACCATGTCCAACCAGGGCAAGAAGGTCAAGACCCATTATCGTGGCATGCTCGATGACGGCACGCAGTTCGATAGCTCCTACGATCGCGGCGAGCCGCTGGAGTTCACCTGCGGCGCCGGCCAGATGATCAAGGGCTTCGACGCCGCTGTTGTCGACATGCAGGTGGGCGAGAAGAAGACCGTGCACATCCCGGCTGCCGATGCCTACGGCGAGCACAATCCTGAGATGGTTATTACCTTCCCGGCCGAGCAGGTTCCCAACATCGAGCAGATCGAGAAGGGCATGAAGCTTTTCCTGTCCACGCCGAGCGGCATGCCCGTCCCCGCCGTGGTCATCGACGTGACGCCCGAGGCCGTGACGCTCGACGCCAACCACGAGTTGGCCGGCAAGGACCTCAACTTTGATATCGAGCTCGTCGAGGTCGAGGGCTAGAGCATGCCTGAACGCTTGGTTTCGACGACATGTTTGGGAAATCTCAACGACCCGTCCTATGAGCTTTTGCTTCGCCGGGAGCTGGGCGGTGTCTTTGAGGTCGATGAGCTACTGCTCGATTGGGACCAGGCTGATGTATGCGCGTTTGCGGGCGTGACGGAGTTGGGGCGCACGATCGATGTTCGGCTGGATGCTACCGACGGTGGTCGTCTTGCCGACGGCGACGTGCTCGCCATTGACCGTTCGGGCATGGTGCCCGTGGCGGTTGTCGTGCGCCTGTGCAGCGCCGAGGTTTATTTGGTCGAAGTCGACCGCATGGATCCGATTGCGCTCGCGCATGCGTGCTGGGAGATCGGCAACATGCATGCGCCGCTCTTCCGGGGCGACTCGGACGAGCATACCGTGCGCATGTATACGCCGGTGCAGCCTGTTTTGGGCCGCATGCTCCGGGGCGTCGAGGGTGTTCGGCTCTCGGTGGTTACTCGTGAACTCGATACGGACCGGCGCTTTGCGTCGAGTGCGGCGGAGGTCGTCGTTAGCATGGCTCCGGACTTTACCATTGTAAAAAAGACGCGCGGCTAAGCGCGCGTATGCGCAAGACGGGCTTTGAGGGGCGACCAATCAAGGTCCGTCTTGCTGTTGATAGGAGGCTTTGGGGAAGCGTATGGGTCTTGAGGGAATCAAGCTGATTGCATGCGATTTGGACGGCACGTTGCTGCATCCGGGGGAGCGCGAGCCGCGTTCCGAGGCCTTTGAGCTTATCGATGAGCTGCATCGTCGCGGTATCGTGTTTATGCCGGCGAGTGGTCGTCAATATGCGAGCTTGCGCTACCTGTTTGCCCCGGTGGCCGATGAGCTCGCCTATGTATGCGAAAACGGAGCCCTGGTGATGAGCGAGGGGCGTGCCGTGGTCAAGCGCTCTATGGAGCGTAGCCTTGCTATGGATATCGCGAATGCTGTGGTTGCGTATCCCCATGCCGACGTGACCCTTTCGTGTGAGGGACACCTCTACACCATGAGCGGCAACGATGCGTTCGTCGACCATTTGCGCTATGAGGTCCACTGCGACGTGGCGGTGGTCGACCGTCCCGAGGACATCGACGAGGACGTCATTAAGATTGCCTTCCAGACGCCCGAGGTGGATCAGCCGGCGGCGCTGGAGCATTTTGAGCGCCTCTTTAGCGACCGTGTCGACGTGATGACGTCGGGAACCGAATGGACGGACTTTATCGGTTTCGGTTCGGGCAAGGGCTCCGCGCTTGCCGATTACGGTCGTGCCCTGGGGATTTCGCCCGATGAGATGATGGCGTTTGGCGATAACGAAAACGACCGCGACATGCTCAACGTCGTGGGCCATCCCTATCTGATGGAGAGCTGCAACCCCTCTATGCGTGGCATTAACGACCGCGTCCGCTACGTGCGCACGGTCGAAGAAGAGCTGCGTCGTCTACTTGCTGAGTAGACATTTGGGACATGTCTAGAAATCTACTTTTTGCTGCAAAGTGCGGAAAGGTGGATTTTAAGGCATGTTCCAAACATCTACCGACAGTCAGGGCAGAGACCCTCGAAGATGGTGTAGTGCGACGTGACGTGCCAGCCGATTTGCTCGGACGCCTTGGCGTCGAGCTGGGCATCGAAGGGGAGCGGTACGTCGATGACGCGGCTGCACGAGGTGCAGATGATATGTGCGTGCGGCTCGATGGTGCGATCGAAGCGACTCCCGCCCGGCGTCTTGATCGAGAGGATTTCTCCGGCATCTGCCAAGAGATTAAGATTGCGGTAGACCGTACCGCGGCTGATTTTGTCATCCTGCGCGCGCACGACGTTGTAGATTTCGTCGGCGGTGGGATGGTTATAGCTTTGGCGCACGGCGTCAAGAACCAGCTTTCGCTGCCTGGTATTCCTTCTTTGCACCGCCATGCGTCTCGCCTCTTTTCTACTAACGGTCGTAGGTAAATGATACCGTATTTAGCACACAATACTAATAATGAGGAGTGAAACCGTCTTCATTGGCAAGTGGGGCTCGGACCTGGGCGTCTACGAGGCGAAAACGCGTCCCCATGCGCTCGTAGGAGGCATGAAGCGCCTCGAGATGAGATAGGATGTTTGCCGGAGCTCCCTGTATCTCCATCTCGACTGAGCCGTCTTCCATGTTACGCACCCAGCCGGTGAGCGCGCGTGCCTGCGCGAGGTTGGTGTTGGTAAAGCGAAAACCAACGCCTTGGACTTGCCCCGCCCAGCGCAGGAAATAGCGCAGGGGAGTGTCTTGAGTGACCCCGTCGCTTGCGAGCACAGTAAGCCTGCGGCGCAGCTCGAGCTCGACGTTTGACGGCTTTTGAGGCTCTCGACTGCCGCTGGTGACGCTGGAGAAGAACGTATCGAAGAAGCCCATCGCTATGCCTGCTTGCCTGCGTCGGCCGGGAAGGTTATGCCGGCCTGCTGGCGCACGGCATCCATGATGCGCAGTGAGACGAGCGTGACATCGCGGTAGTGGCCAAGCTCGTGGCGTCCCGCCGGGGTCTCCCAAATCTCTTCCTTGACGTTATCGATGCCGCCGATGGCGGTGATAAAGTCTGTGAGTTCGTATTCCATGGTGTTGCTCGATTTGGGCAGGTCGAGCACGCGGCCGTTGTCGCCCTGTCCGCGCGGTGCCTCGGTCGCTGAACCGCGTACGACATCGCCGCGATAGTCGATGCGGACGTTGCGGGGCGTGGACAGATGGTCGATCTGGATAGTGCCACGCTCGCCTTCGATCTGCGAGGGCAGCAGGTCATTCGTAATTTTGGAGTGCGCGAGCTCGACGGAGATGCGGCCACCGCCGTAACTGGCGAGGATAGAACCGCAGCCGTCGATGGGGCCGTGCGTGAGCTGTCGCGTGGTGGGGTCGAGCAGCGTAGCCATGCTCGTAAGGCCGGAGGGCATGCCGAAAATCTCGACCATGGGCTCGACGGTGTAGACGCCAATGTCCATGAGGGAACCCGATGCCATATTGCAGTCGAAGATATTGGTGGAGCGCCCCGCGAGAATCTCGTTGTAGCGCGAGGAATACTTGCCAAAGCGCAATGAGGCACGACGAATGGGCGCAATCTCGCCCAGGGCGTCCTCGATGGCGTGGAAAGCGGGGTCATGGAGCGGGCGCATGGCCTCGAGGGCCACGACACCTGCTGCCTCGGCAGCGCGGAAGACTTCCAGCGCCTGCGCCTCGGTGGCGCAGAAGGGCTTCTCGACGATGACGTGCTTGCCACCGGCGATGCAGGCAAGGGCCTGCTCGTAGTGAAGTGCGTTGGGGCTGCCGATATAGACGGCGTCGACGTCGGCAGCGGACGCAAGCTCGTCAAGTGCGGTGAAGTTACGCTCGCCGCCGTGCTTAGCGGTGAAGGCGGTGCCGCGATCTGCGTCGCGCGAGAGCGTGCCCACAAACGCGGCTTGGTCGTTGGCGTTGACGACCTGGATAAAGTCGTCGGTGATCATGGATGTGCCGATGGTCGCGATGCGCAGCATACGTCCCCCTTGCGTTGTTTGGTCTACAGGATGAGTGTAGCGCGTGGGGATATAAAGCTGCGCGAAAACGCCGTTACAGGTCGCTCTCGTTAAAGCCGGTGTCGATATCGAGGTTGCTGCCGTCGGCCGCCGTGGTGGCGAGCTCGTCGCAGCGCTCGTTGAGCTCATGGCCGGCGTGACCCTTAACCCAGATGAACTCAACCTTGTGCTTGCTTTTGGCGGTGAGCAGGCGCTCCCACAGATCACGGTTCTTGACAGGCTGCTTGTTGGCGGTCTTCCAGCCGCGTTTTTTCCATCCGTCAATCCAGTGCTTGTTGAAGGCGTTGACGACGTACTGCGAATCGGAATGGACTTCGACGTCGCAGGGGCGGTTGAGCGCCTCGAGTGCCACGATGACCGCCATGAGTTCCATGCGGTTGTTGGTGGTCTTGGCGTAGCCGCGCGAAAGCTCGGAGGTGAAGGTCTTGCCGGCGGGGTTGGTGTATTTGAGCACGGCGCCGTAGCCGCCGCGTCCCGGATTTGATCGGGCCGAGCCGTCGGTATAGATGAGGACCTTCACATGGTTCCTTTCGTTGGGTACGTTTCGTGTGAGTGACCATTGTAGCGCCATGCCCGCCGGGGGCTAGCAATCTACGATTTCTACCCCGTCTTCCGACAGTTGGTTGGCATGGATGATGCGGTTGAGCTCGTCGAGGTATTGCTGCAAGAGGGGAGAGGGCTTGCGGTCGTCATGCATGATATAGCCTACGTGCATCGTCGGGGCGTCTGCCAGGGGGATCGAGGCCATGCCCCACTGCATTTCGCTGGAGAGTACGCCGGTCGACAGCGCATAGCCGTTCGAGGTGATAAGTAGGTTGGTGAGCGTCCCGCGGTCGGATACGCGGATATTGCGGTTGCAGGGAATATAGCTAAACGGTTCCTCGGCGTAATAGAAGGAGTTCGAGGTGCCTTGCTCAAAGCTGTAGCGCGTATAGGGCGTGAGGTCGGCAAGGGACAGCTGCGAACGGCGTGCGAGCGGGTGGCGTTCGCTGACGAACACGTGGACTTTTGCATCAAAGAGGGGATGAAAGCTCGCTCGGGCATCGGTAAAGGCCTTCTGCAAGACACGGGTATTAAAGTCATCCAGATAGAGGATGCCGATATCGCTGCGAAACGCGCGCACGTCGTCGATAATCTGCGCTGTGGTGGTCTCGCGCATGATGAACTCGAACTTGCTGTCGCGGCAGCGCTCGACTACGTTGACAAAGGCCTCGACCGAAAAGGCGTAGTGTTGGGCGGAAATGGCGAGGCGGGCTTGCGGGGTACCGCCGTCCTCGTAGCGGGCCTCGAGCATGTCGGCCTGCTCTACGACCTGGCGCGCATAACCCAAAAGCTCGGTGCCGTCGTTGGTGAGTGCAACACCGCGGCTGGAGCGCGTAAAGATTTCGATATGAAGTTCCTGCTCCAGGCTTTTGACGGCATTGGAGATATTGGACTGTGCCGTATAGAGGCGCTGGGCTGCGGCGTTGATCGAACCGGACTCTGCCACGGCGATCAAAAAGCGAAGCTGCTGGAGGGTCATCGGCGCCCGTCCTTTCGAGTGTTATCTATAAAACCGATAACAAGTTAGCGCTTTTAAGTGATTGACCGAGGGAAACAATGCTCGTACTATTCAAAACACACAAAGGCAGTAGGTAATTAAGCCGACCACGGAACCGGGATGCGAAAGGAGGCCCGCATATGAACTGCTTACCAAGACGAATGCCGGGCTCCTGTTTGCGCCCGTCGGCGTGATCAGGAGACAGCCACTTACTTCTCTTACTCTTATTACTTATATTCGATCAAGGAGATCATCATGAGCCAGTTCATCAACAACCCCGAGCACACCTTTGGTTTCGACACCCTGCAGCTTCACGTTGGCCAGGAGAGCGCCGATCCTGCATCCGACTCCCGTGCCGTGCCTATCTACCAGACCACGAGCTATGTGTTCCGCAACTCCCAGCACGCCGCCGACCGCTTTGGTCTTGCCGACGCCGGTAACATCTACGGCCGTCTGACCAACTCCACCCAGGGCGTCTTTGAGGACCGTATCGCCGCCCTCGAGGGTGGCGTGGCAGGTCTTGCCGTCGCCTCTGGTGCCGCCGCCATCACCTATACCCTGCAGGCGCTCGCTCAGGCCGGCGACCATGTGGTGGCTCAGAAGACCATCTACGGTGGCTCCTACAACCTGCTGGAGCATACGCTCTCCCAGTTTGGCGTCGAGACCACCTTCGTCGATGCCCACAACCTGGACGAGGTCGAGGGCGCCATCAAGGACAACACCACGGTCATCTACCTCGAGACGCTCGGCAACCCCAACTCCGACATCCCCAATATCGACGCCATCTCCGAGATCGCCAAGAAGCACGGTTTACCGGTTGTCGTCGACAACACCTTCGGCACCCCGTATCTGTTCCGTCCGCTGGAGCATGGTGCCAACATCGTCGTCCACTCCGCAACCAAGTTCATCGGCGGCCACGGCACCTCGCTGGGCGGTGTGATCGTCGACGGCGGTAACTTCGATTGGAAGGCGAGCGGCAAGTATGCGCAGATCGCCGAGCCCAACCCCTCCTACCATGGCGTCTCGTTTGCCGAGGCTGCCGGTCCCGCCGCCTTCGCAACCTATGTCCGCGCTATCTTGCTGCGTGACGAGGGCGCCTGCATCAGCCCGTTCAACGCCTGGGTCCTGCTCCAGGGCACCGAGACTCTGTCGCTGCGCGTTGACCGTCATGTCGAGAACACCAAGAAGGTCGTTGAGTTCCTGGCTGGTGACAGCCACGTCGCCAAGGTGAACCACCCGAGCCTGCCTGAGCACCCCGATCATGAGCTCTATCAGAAGTACTTCCCCAACGGCGGTGCCTCGATCTTTACCTTTGAGATTAAGGGTGGCCAGGAGGCAGCTTGGAAGTTCATCGATCATCTGCAGGTGTTCTCGCTGCTCGCCAACGTGGCCGACGTCAAGTCGCTCGTCGTGCACCCGGCTACCACCACGCACTCCCAGCTGTCTGCCGAGGAGCTCGCCGAGCAGAACATCACGCCCTCCACGATCCGTCTTTCCATCGGTACCGAGAACGCCGAGGATATCATTTGGGACCTGAAGCAGGCCTTCGCCGCGCTGGACGAGTAAAGCGACTTGTGCAAGGACCCCTTGCGACTCGATAGGTATAACTGCATAAAATGCCTGCTCAAGGCGCCTGTGCGAACAATGGTTGCACAGGCGCCTTTTTTGTATAGAGAGGGTGCAAAAACAGGGTTTTTGACACGCTTTATGCATTCGAGTTGTGGAAAACTCCTGTTGAGAGGATGTGAGTTTTACGCAATTGACGTGCGCCTTTTGAGTAAAACTGCAGGTCGCGATTTGCTCGGGGTACTATGCAGCGCAATCGAATCACACGCAGCTCAAACGCAGCAAAAACGCACTACGGAGGTTTCCAGCTACATGAGGATCGATTCACGAAAACCGAAAGCCGCCGCCCTTTCCGCCGCTCTGACCGTGGCACTTTTGGCGGGCGCCGGCGCAACCGATGCCCACGCGGCAACATTGTCCGATACGGTTGGATCTACGCCGTCCGAGACGACGCTGGTACAGCCCGTTGACTATCGCGGCGATGGTTATGGTTCCATGCAGGAGTGGAACGCCTCGATGGAGGCCAAGCGCGATTCCCTGGAGATGCGCGCTCAGATCATCATGAATATGTATGGCGACTATGCCACCGATGACGAGCGCGCTGTGCTGCAGGGCTGTATCGACGGTGCGGGTAGCCTGTTGACGATGGGGGAGGTCGACGCCAAGTCGACCGAGCTCGATGAGCTGCGCACTGCGCTTGAGGATGCCAAGCGCGAAGCGCTCGAGGCTGCGGCCGCCGAAGCCGAGGCCGCTGAGGCCGTTCAGGCTTCGTATTACAACGCCGGCTCCGGTTCGTCTTACGCGCCTGCTGCGTATTACGCGAACGGCTCGGGCCTGACGCGCTCGACCGGCGTCAATAACTATAACGGCCGCCGTGAGACCTATTACAGCAGCAACGTGTTGTATCACCACCGCACGGGCGAGTGGACTCAGGATTCCGAGGGCTTTTGGCGCGATTCCGATGGTTACTATGTCGTGGCCGCGGGCGATAAGGCTCAGGGTTCCACGTTTACCGGTTCCAAGGGCGAGTGCAAGGTCTATGACTCCGGCTGCGCAGCCGGAACCACCGACTACTACACTGGCTGGTAATTGTTCTGCATCACGGATATTTGGCGGACGGGCGTCTTTACCGAGCTTTAGGGCAACGTAAGGACGTCCGTTCTATGTATGCGTTTGAGTTAACAGAGCCCTTACCGTGGCGGTACGCTGGGCGTATGGATGCGGGGCACACTGGTTCTTGAGAAATAAGGTCTTTCTCTTGGAGGAAGTGGTCTTGTGAATGCTCGAGATATTGCCGTTGCCGCCGTCGCGTTGATGCTTGGCTGCCTTGGTCCCACGGTCGCGCTCGTCGCGGGCATGCAGGGGACATGCGGGACTGCTCCTATCGTGGTCGGCGCGCTGATCGCGGCCGCACTGCTGGGAAGCGCGGGCGTGGTTCTTTGCCGCGACGATGAGGACGAGGTGCCGGGGTCGCAACGCTAACTGTTGTGAGATCGGCCGCCGGTCATAGACGAAGATGAAGGCCGCCGCAGGGGAAAGGTTCCCTTGCGGCGGTTTTGCTGTTAAGGCTGTTGAATGTGGCGCGTTGGCGCTACCAGCTTTTCTCGATATCGCGGATGCGCCGATAGAGCCACTCGTTTTGCGGAACCTGGATATCGTGCTTGGCCGCGAGGCGGCGGACGGTGCCCGCGAACTCCTCGACCTCTGTTTTGCGCTGCGCGATGCGGTCTTGAGCCATTGAGGGCATACCGGCGGGGTCGATTCCCTCGATGAGGTGCACCATTTGCGTCAGGTCTGCTTCGGTCAGCTCAACGCTCTCGGCGTTGGCAACCGCAAGCGTCTCGCGCATGGCGGAGACAAAACAGCGGCGCTGCTCGGAGCCCGGCTCCGTGGCGCTTCCGTAGGTCCCGCCGTAGGCCATGCAGGTCTGGTTGATGCCGTCGTTGAGCATGAGTTTGGCCCACATGCGGTGCGCAATATCGCGCTCGACGGTATGGGCGATGCCGCAGCGCGTATAGAGCTCGTCGATCGCGGTGATGGTTGCGGGGTCCGTGCCGGCCGCCGCGCCAAAGCGGATTTCGCCCGCATTGGTAAAGGTGAGCGCGCCGTTGAGGAACACGGCGTCCATGCCCTGGCAGATACCAAGAACGGTATGCTCCCAGCCAAAGCGTTCGGCAATCTTTTGCTCGCTCGTAATGCCGTTGCACAGCGAGGCGATGAGCGTGTTGGGCCCCACGACACGCTCCATAGTCTTGAGTGCTTGGTCGAGACCGGTGGTCTTGACCGTCAGGATGACCAGATCGGCGGGCGCTGCCTCGCTGGCACGGACGGACGTGAGATCGCAAGGCTTTCCGTTGACGGTGAGCGCATCGCCCGCGTGACGCTCAAAACGGGCGTCATCCATAACGTATTGGACGGCGTCATTGCCGAGGGCCTTGGCAATCATGCTGCCGTAGAGCAGGCCGACGCCGCCCTTGCCGATAAAGGCGACCTTGTTGATCTGCATGTGAATCATCTCCCCATATAAAAGGCGCCCGCGTAAGGGGCGCCTGATGGATTGTATGCTGCCGGGGTGATTGATGGGTGCGCGGGGCGGCTGTTATAAAAAGAAACTATTGCGCTGTGCGCTTATGCCGCGGGGCAGACCGCAAAGACATGCGCGTGGTCATGCCCGGCTCCTTTCATTGGGCTTTTTGCTGATGTTAAAGCGGTGCCGTGACGGCTCGATTTCTGCTGCGTTACGATACGTTCTCAATTGCGATTCCGATGTGTTTCGATGGCGTGACGGGTTTGTTTCGCCTTGTCAGGGCTTCGATGGGAGGGGAGGGGCCGTGCAATACCGCGTTGACCCCAAAAGTGGTAACCGAATATCCGCTCTGGGTCTGGGCTGCATGAGGTTTCCCGGTGCGCCGGGACACCCCGATGCGAAGACAGTCGATGCCATCATTTCCCGTGCGGTGGAGCAGGGGATTAATTATCTGGACACCGCGTATCTCTATCCCGGTAACGAGGCGTGCGTGGGCGCCTCGCTTGAGCGCTTGGGGCTGCGTGACCGGGTGTTGCTGGCGACCAAGTTGCCGCATGCTTCGTGCAAGTGCGCGGAGGATTTCGACCGGTTCTTCGATGAGCAACTGCGGCGCCTGCGGACCGACCATATCGACTATTACCTCATGCATAACATTACCTCGCCCGCCCAGTGGGAACGTGTGGTGGCGTTGGGCATTGAGGACTGGATCGCGTGTCAAAAGGCGGCGGGGCGCATTCGCCAGATTGGTTTTTCGTACCACGGCAGCGCGGTGGATTTCCTGACGATGCTTGACGCATATGACTGGGATTTTTGCCAGATACAGTACAACTATGCCGGCGAGCGTTACCAAGCGGGAACGGCAGGACTCATGGCGGCCGCGGAGCGCGGGCTCGCGGTGTTTGTGATGGAGCCGCTGCTGGGCGGGCGTTTAGCGGGCAAGCTGCCGCCACGGGCCCGCGCTGTGCTCGATAGTGCCCGTGACCCGCATTTGCTCACTCCTGCCGCCTGGGGTCTTTCGTGGGTGTGGAATCATCCTCAGGTGACGATGCTGCTTTCGGGTATGACCGATACCGCGCAGGTGGATGAGAATTCGTCACTGGCAGACCTCGCGTTGCCGAATTCGATGACTGCCAACCAGCTCGACACGATCGCGCACGTGCTGGATGAGTTTGAAAAATCGAATCGCGTGCCCTGCACGGGATGCGGCTATTGCATGCCGTGCCCTAAAGGCATCAATATCCCTGGATGTTTTACCGCCTACAACGCAAGCTATGCGCACAGCTGGTTTACGGGGCTGTCTCAATACTTTACGGCGAGCGCGGTGCGCACAAGCGAGCCCAAGTTGGTGAGCAATTGCGTCAAATGCGGCAAATGCGCGCGGCACTGCCCGCAGCACATCGATATTCCCGAGCGTCTCGACGATGTGCGCCGACGTTTCCAGCCTGGTCCCGTGACGGCGGTGCTTAAGGCCTTCGGCAAAACGCGCTCCTCATGACCCTTTTATAACTTGCGGTGGAATAGTTCCTGTTTGCGGCAGAATAGGGGCCAAACAGGAACTATTTCACCGCAACTGATGGGAGGCTATCGTGGGTGACCGAGGTTTACGTAATGATTCGCGTGAGGTTCGTTGGGGCATTTTGGGTGCCGGACACATTTCTCATCGATTTGCATCGTCGCTCAAGAAGGTCGACGGGGCACGGCTGGTGGCTGCGGCCGGTCGCACTCCTGCACATGTCGAGGAATTTTGCCGAGCGTTTTCGATCGATGCTGCGCATGGCCACGCCTCGGTCGACGATAACGGCAATGCGGCTTATGACGCGCTGATTGCCGACCCCGATGTCGACGCAATCTACTTGGCTCTTCCGCATGGCATGCATACGCGTTGGGCCTGTCGCGCGCTGCGCGCCGGAAAGGCCGTGCTGTGCGAAAAGCCGGCCGTTTTGAGTGAGGAAGAGGCTCTCTCGATTGTCTCCACCTCTCGTGAGCGCGGCGTGCTGTTTATGGAGGCGATGAAGAATCGGTTTTGCCCGATGCGCACTCGCGTGAAGGACTTGCTTGCGTCGGGTGAGCTTGGCCGTATTGTCTCGATTGAAAGCGTGCAAAAGCTCGATTACGGCGAGCCTCCTTCGGGCTATCTGCTTGATTCGTTGCAGGGCGGCTGTCTATATGACATGGGCTGCTATGCGGTCGGTTGGTTTGAGGATTTGCTCGCGGGCGCGTGCGAGGTTTCATCCCGTGAAGTTCGCTGGCGTGACGTATCGGGCGGCCGCGTCGATTGGGCCGACGAGATCCGTATGAGCGTCGGCGGTATACCCATTCATATGGTGTGCGACGGCAAAGCAACATATGAAAGCCGCTTAACGATTGTCTGTGAGCGAGGCTTGTTGGAAATCGAGCGTCTCCATCGCCCCGAGCTCGCCCATGTGAAGTATTCCGACGGTCGAACGCTCGAAATAAATGCCCCGTTTGAGATCGATGATTTCTACGGCGAAATCCAGCATGCGACCCAGCTCATCCGGGCGGGGAAACTCGAGAGTCCCGTCATGCCCCTTGCCGCCACGCAGCGCTGCGCGCGCATTATCGATGCGATTCGCTTGAAACTTTAGTGCGTGGGGGCATGGCGCCAGCGCCTGGAATGCCTTGGAGGCCTTTGCCCCTGATGCCCCTTTTATAACTTGCGGTGGAATACGGTCTGTTTGCGCCAAAATAGGGCACCAATAGACCGTATTTCACCGCAACTGATAAGGGAGAGCTGGAGATGCTGACGATCGGGTGTCATCTTTCGACGACGAAGGGCTATCGGGCAATGGGGGAGACGGCGCTGTCCATTGGCGCCAATACCTTTGCGTTCTTTACGCGCAACCCGCGCGGTGGCAAGGCAAAAGAACTTGACATGGATGACGTGGCGGCTCTGCGCGAGCTTATGGCGCAAAACGACTTTGGACCGCTGGTGGCGCATGCCCCGTATACCTACAACCCCTGTTCTGCCAAAGAGCGGGCGCGCGAGTTTGCCTTGGAGGCAATGGCCGAGGACTTGCAGCGTCTGGAAGCACTGCCCGGCAACTACTACAACTTCCACCCCGGTGCGCATGTGGGACAGGGGGCAGACGCCGGCATTCAGATGATTGTCGACACGCTGTGCCAGGTGATGTTTGAGGGACAGCAGACGACGGTATTGCTCGAGACCATGGCGGGCAAGGGCACCGAGGTGGGCCGTAGCTTTGAAGAACTGGCGTGCATTATCGAGGGCGTTGCCGCCAAGCGCCCAGAGCTGTCCGATAAGCTGGGCGTTTGTTTGGACACCTGCCATGTGAGCGATGCCGGCTACGACATCATCCATGATCTGGACGGCGTACTCGACGAGTTCGACCGCGTGGTGGGTACCGATCGCTTGCATGCCGTACACATCAACGATTCGAAGAACCCTTGTGGCGCCCATAAAGATCGTCACGAGTGCATCGGCAAGGGATACCTTGGCAGCGAGGAATTTGGTGGCGGTATGCAGGTTATGCAGAATATTGTATCTAATGGCCGTTTGCGTTCGCTGCCGTTTATTTTGGAGACTCCGAACGAACTTGCAGGTTATGCAGCTGAAATTAGACTATTAAGGTCATTGCAGCAGTAACGACTGTCACAAAGTAGAGTATTCAATTCACGTTATGGGTTTGTTTCAATCAGTTTTCTCATTGCAGATTCGTAATTCCGGGTGCATAATAGCCAACAGTTTTTGCAGACCTCTGAATCAAACGAGGTCACCGGAAGGAGATTTATTATGAAGCTGAAGAAGCTTGGCGCATTTGCCGCCACGGGTGCTATGGCGCTCGCCCTCGCTCTGACGGGCTGCGGCTCGTCCAACGCCACCTCTGGTTCTGATGCCGGTTCCAGCAGCTCTGACGACGCTAAGGTCGAGAAGGTCGACGGCTCCAAGGAGTATGCGCTCGTCAAGGACGGTACGCTCACCGTCGGCACCTCTGCCGAGTACGCTCCGTTTGAGTACAAAGATGACAACGGCGATTATCAGGGCTTTGACCTTGAGCTCATCAAGGCTATCGGCGACAAGCTGGGCCTGGATGTCGAGTATGTCAACAATGACTTTGACACGCTGGTTCCGGGCGTCGCTTCGGGCGCCAAGTATGACGTTTCCATCGCGGCTATCACTGACACGCCCGAGCGTGAGAAGGAAGTCACTTTCTCTGATTCCTACTACATGGACGATCAGGCTATCGTGACCAAGGTCGATAACACCGACATCACGGCCGATAACTACAGCGAGAAGCTCAACAATTCCGACGCTACCATCATCGTCCAGTCTGGCTCGACCGCCGAGTCCTTTGCCCAGGAGAACTTCCCCAAGGCCAAGATTGTCCCCTACAAGGACGCTACCGAGTGCTTCAGCGCCCTGCAGTCCGATAAGGGCGACGCTGTAGTCACCAACCGCTCCGTTGCCAGCCAGCTGACCGCCGAGCAGTTCAACACCTGCCAGACCATCAAGCAGATTAGCACCGGCGAGGAGTACGCCATTGCCATCAACCAGGGCAACACCAAGCTCAAGGATGACATCAACCAGGCCATCAAGGACCTGACCGACGACGGTACCGTCGACGCCCTCATGGCTAAGTACAACATCAAGTAAAATAACTACTTGATTGCGCGCGGGCCCTTTCCGTTTTGCGGAGAGGGCCTTTGCGCTTCTCTTGACGGAGAGCGTTTCCGTCTCGTTTTGCCGGCAACTTCTACGATAGGAGCCACCTTGTCTCGACTGAACAAAGGGGCCGCGGAGCAGCGTTTTCCACTGCCCGCCTTGCTCCAAAAGCTAGTCTGCGTCATGGCCGTGGCGCTCGCGCTGGTGTGCGCGGGGGCATATGCGCCCACGACCGCCCAGGCGCTTGAGACCGCAAAGATTACCGCCCGACCCAACACCGGTTCGGGCAGCGATGTGGTCGGCGGCACCGAGACGCGCATTACCTGGGAAGTTCAGGCCGATGCCGACGAGGAGCTGAGCGGTCTTTCTTTGACGTTTGTCGACGGCACGACATTTGGTACCGATGACACGCGATTGACGATGCTCTCGGGCGAGGACCTCATGGATCGTACGCCCATGAAACCCACGTGCAAGGCTGACGGCCAGACGCTCAAGATTGACTTTGGCGAGACGGCGCCTGCCGGCGGCTTTTTCCGTGTCGAGGTTTATGGTGTGACGTTTCCCGTCGAGGGCGGCGATGAGGCCTTTAGCGGCACCTACACTTTGGCCGATGGCTCGACCAAGAAGATCTCCAAGATTCCGTCGGTGGAGATCAAGGGCGTGACGGCCTTCGATAACTTCTTGGCCGACCTTAAGGAGCAGCCGTGGGTCGAGGCTTGGAACTCCAATATGTTCCTGCGCCTGTTCTTGAACCCGGTCATTTTGGTCCAGAGCCTGCCGATCGTCTTCAAGGGCTTCCTCATGTCGCTCTCGATCGTGCTTGTGGCGTTTCCGCTGGCAATTCCCTTCGGTTTCGCCCTATCGCTCATGCGCATTTCCAAGTCGCGCATCCTGCGCTGCCTTGCCGGTATCTACGTGAATATCATTCGCGGTACGCCGGCGTTCCTGCAGATCTATATCGCGTTCTTCGGTCTGCCGTTGGCCGGCGTCAAGGTTGATGACTACGTGCTCGGCGTCATCGTCATGGCCATGAATTCGTCTGCCTATCTGTGCGAGATCTTCCGTGCCGGTATTCAATCAATCCCCAAGGGCCAAAACGAGGCTGCTCGCTCTCTGGGCATGAATGCCTTCCAGACGCTGCTCTACGTTATGATTCCGCAGACGTTCCGCAATGTTTTGCCTACGCTGACCAGCGAGTTTATCTTGCTTTACAAGGATACGTCGCTGCTTGCCGCCGTGGGTGTGGTCGAGATCGTCATGAACGCCCGTACCATCGTGGCCACGACGGGCTCCATTACACCGTACGTGGTTGCCGCCCTGTTCTATCTGGTCATCACCCTGCCGCTCGCTCGCTTGGTGAGCGGTCTTGAGGCGAGGCTTTTGGGCACGACCGAGACCAAGAAGAAGCGTCCCGCCAAGAGCGCCGGACAGGTTGTCGCGACGCCTGCCGATCACATCGCCGGTCTGTAAGGAGGTCCTATCATGAGCGAAACCAATAACTCGAACGAGGTCGTCGTCAGTATCAAGAACCTCCAGAAGGCCTTTGGCGACAACGTGGTCCTGCGCGATATCGATCTGGATGTGCACAAGGGTGAGGTCGTTGTGGTCTTGGGCCCCTCGGGCTCGGGCAAGTCGACAATGCTTCGCTGCATCAATCGTCTGGAGCATCCCACGAGCGGCTCGATTATCGTCGAGGGTGTGGACGTGTGCGCCAAGGGCGTCGACCTTAACAAGGTGCGCACGCATCTGGGTATGGTGTTCCAGCAGTTCAATTTGTTCCCGCACCTCTCAGTCAAAAAGAACGTCATGCTCGCGCAGCAGAAGGTGCTCAAGCGCAGCAAGGAAGAGGCCGAGAAGATCGCCGTCGAGGAGCTGACCAAGGTCGGTCTTGCCGAGCGTATCGACTTTATGCCGAGCCAGCTCTCGGGCGGCCAGCAGCAGCGCGTTGCCATCGCCCGCGCCCTGTCGATGAACCCGCACGTCATGCTCTTTGACGAGGCCACCTCGGCGCTCGACCCTGAGCTCGTGCGCGACGTCTTGGGCGTCATGCGCGACCTGGCGCACGACGGTATGACCATGATCGTCGTGACGCACGAGATGGGCTTTGCCCGCGATGTCGCCGACCGCGTCGTCTTTATGGACGGAGGCGTCATTGTGGAAGAGGGTACGCCGAGCGAGGTCTTCGACCATCCTAAGAGCGAGCGCACCAAGGCGTTCTTGGGCAATATTTCGTAGCCGTTTTATATGACTGACATAGCAGAAAACGGGAGCCGGATGTGATCCGGCTCCCGTTTTTGTTGGGACGCGAATGTGTTTTGGTGCAGAGCGCGTTACGGGCGGAGCTCATTGCCGCTAGACGAGCTCGGCTCCAAGGGCGCGGCAGGCCGCCTCGCCCTCGTCGTCGGGCGCGTCGTAGCAGATGGTGGAGTCTACGACGTTGACGCCGGCCTCGTCGGCGTCGCCCTTCCAGTTGTCCATCCACTCGCCCTCGGCCCACGAATAGGAGCCAAAGAGGACGACCTTCTTGTCGCCGAGAGCCTCCTTAACCTCGTCCCACATCGGCTGGAACTCATCGTACTCGAGTTCCTCAGAGCCCATGGCTGGGCAGCCGAAGGCGAAGGCATCATATTCGGTGGCCTTGTCGGCAGAGAAGTCGGCGCAGGGGATGACCTCGGTCTCGGCACCGGCATCGGTTGCACCTTCGGCAACGAAGTTTGCCATGACCTCGGTGTTGCCCGTGCCGCTCCAGTAGACGACGGCGATCTTGCTCATGTTGAGTCCTTTCAGTTGTGCGGCAGGTTGCCGCGGCTTCTATGTTCTATCGGGTTGCCTGGGCAAGTTGCGCCAGGCTGCAGCCCTGCTGATAGACAAAGGTGAGGTATTGAGTGCAAGCGCGGTAGGCGTCAAACATCGCAAGCGCTTGCTCGACATTCGTGTAGACCTTCCAAGCTCCAAAGACCTTGTAGTTCTCGCCGCGCTGGACGATAAACTCGTGCACGTCGTCGTAGGGATATCCTAGGAAGTAGCCTATTTCGTGCGGAAACTCGCAGGTGCAGTCGTTGCTGCAGCTAGCTTGCTGGGGTAGTGCGCATCGAGTCTGGCTACAGGCGCATTCCGCGACGTTATTGCTCGCGAGCGTGATGCGTGATGCCAAATGCACAAGGCATGTCGAAAGGTCTCTCGTGTCGTAGCCTTCCGAGGCGAGCGCCGTTTGGGCGCGAGGGTCTGCGAAATAGGTGGTGAGGCTTTTGGCTCGGTACATATACACGAGCGCTCCGCAGGGCCGCCAGACCAAAACACTCAGGTGGATACCGAACGGGTCAAGCTCGCGATTGCACTGGGCGATAACGTTGAGCAGGCGTGCTCGGCGTTCTGCGATGGTTTCGGTTGCGGTCGAGCCGTCCCCGTGGGCGTAGGTGCCTGGATAGGTAAAGAGCGATGCCGGCTTGATGCCCGCGAGCGTGGGAGAGCAGTTGCGCACGATCGCTGCCTGAAACGTTGGAATGTCTATGGTTCGGGTCACGGCGCCCCTTACGGATCTAGACTGTTAGCCTAGGAAAACTTATACACGAAAGTAAGCAATGGTCAACAAAAAAGTTTGAAGAGGGAAACTAATTGACCGAACGGACATGATTTTGGGTTAAGATGGTGACACCCCATGGGGGTATCTAGATAGTGCTACTGAAAGGGGAACGCATGAGTGACTTGCTAAATCCTGCAAATATCATCGTGCTGACCGTCATTGCCGTCGGCATGTTTTTTGGACTGCGTCGCATTGCGGCGTCGACGCATGGAAAGAGCTGTTGCAGTGATGGCGCGAGCGGCAAGAAAGCCAAGAAGGTTGTGGTGGCAGACACCGACGAGTCCCACTACCCCTATCGTGAGGAACTCCTTATCGGCGGCATGAGTTGCGACGGCTGCGCCCGGAATGTGACGAATGCCCTCAATGCGCTTGATGGCGTGTGGGCTACGGTAACGTACGCGGACCACACGGCACGCGTGCGCTCGAAGCGCCCGGTTGATCGCGACACACTCGAGACGGCAGTGAGGGGTGCGGGCTATTACGTTATGAAAATGTAGGCGTTGCCCTCTCCGGTGGGTACCAGCCTCCTGCCCATTGTGACTATCGGCATCCAAAAATTTGCGCAAAAATAACCTTTAGATGCGGCAAAAGTGGAGTTTGGTGACGGTTTGCGCGGAATTCGCTACCAATCGAGCATCTATGAACCCGTCCAAAAAATTACAGGTGTATATTTATACACTGATTATTGCTGTGCTCAGATTGCAATTAACCGTGGACAGAAATGAAGAATGCTAAAACTGGGCTTTAGGACAGGGGAGGCTATAACCTTATGAGACGAGTGGGAACACTTGGCTTGGTGGCAGCGCTTGCCGCTATCTTGGTATCGCCGCTGCCGGCGCACGCCGAAGACGCATCGGGTGCCGTTACCTACAATGCGGGAAATGGGTATTCCTTTGAGAAGCTCTCGCATCCTACGGTAGGAACGTCGCAGCCGGATGGCATCGTCGACTACCAGGGTAACGGTGCCGTTGCCGTTCC
This sequence comes from uncultured bacterium, assembly GCA_905215765.1. Taxonomy (GTDB): domain Bacteria; phylum Actinomycetota; class Coriobacteriia; order Coriobacteriales; family Coriobacteriaceae; genus Collinsella. The sequence goes on along the minus strand of CAJMRP010000001.1, from coordinate 27,001 downwards.
GGGCGCCGATGGTAATACGGCCAACAACGAAGGCGATCGCGGCCAGAGCTACACTTGGGCGGCTGCGAGCTATGGTGACTGGCTTTATGTGGGCACCTGCTATGCGGCGATGGGCAACACGCTGACGCTCATGAACAGCACGCTGGGCGATTCCTTTGATGTCGAAACCATGCGCCTGACGCTGGAGGCCATGTTTAACGGTACCTTCTTCTATGGACAGCAGAAGGAGGACGGCACGGCCGACAAGGACAGCGGCGGCATCTTGGTCAAGATCAATACCAAGACCGGTGAGACCAAGCTGCTACTCTCTGAATCGCTCAACGGCGTCGCTCCTTTGTTCCGCAATGCCGTGAGCTATAAGGGTAAGCTCTATTTCTGCGGCAGCGTCAGGACCAATGACGGCAAAGGCGGCCTGCCTGCTGTATACGAGATCGATCCTAAGACGGATGAGTACAAAGTTGTCTATCAGGGCCTTTCGAGCATGCAGGATTACGGTGCTGCCTACAAGCAGGGCATTTCTACCGGTATCCGCGGCATGTGCGTCCATGATGGCCAGCTCGTCATCAGTAATGTGGGTAAAGACGCGAACGGTAATTTTGTGTCGACAATCCTGACGTCGTCTGACCCCTCGAAGGGCCAGGACAGCTTCACCGAGATTGCCAACTCGGAGACGCTGTTTGGCTATCCGGCGATTCGCTATCAGGACAGCATCTACGGCGGCGCCATTTGGGATATGGTCTCGTACAATGGCCATCTCTATGCGACCATCTGCACCGGTACGCCCGAGAACGCTCCCGATGATAATTCCATGCAGTCGTTTGCCATGGTCCGTGGCGACAAGAATGCCGACGGCAGCTATTCGTGGACTCCCATTGTCGGCGATCAGAAGACGGACGGTGCAAAGTACTGCTTTGGCATCGATCCTGCCCGTACCCGTTCTGGCGCTGCCAACCTCATCGTCTACAACGACTACCTCTATATCGGTGAATACAACGACGAGGAGATTGCCCTCGAGCGCATCCTGTTCAACAAATCCAACACCGAAGAGGGCGGCAAGAGCAGCATGGGTGGCGTTGACTGCTCGTTTGTGAATGCCAATCTTGAGCAGTCGGTTAACATCTATCGCATGGACAAGGACGAGAACATGGAGCTCGTCGTTGGCGATCGCACCGACATGTTCCCCGAGGGCGGTATTTCCGGCCTGACTTCGGGCTTTGGCCGAAACGAGAACCAGTACATTTGGCGCATGCAGAAGTTCGACGGCAAGCTGTATATCGGTACCTTTGATACCGCGAGCCTGCTTGAGCCGATCGGCCAGTTCTCCAATGGCGACATTATCGATATGACGCCCGAGGAGTGGGACTCTCAGGTTCAGCGCCTTAGGGACCTGCTCGATCACCTGCTCGACAAGAAATCGCCTGACGACCCCATCGTTCCCGTGAACACGCTTGCGGACGATGATTCAAACGAGGCCGTCGAGGTCGATGATTCGAACGAAGCTGCTGAGGTTGATGATTCAAACAAGGCCGTCGATGTCGATGACGAGAAGACCGAGGTTGCTAAGGGCTTTGGCGATCTGAGCGATGCGCTGGAGGATGCCGCGGGCGGTCTTTGCGATCAGGCCGCGACGATGTCCCAGGACTTTGAGGACGACGCCGCTTATGTCCAGAAGATCGATGGCGAGATCGCGTACTTCAAGTCCTTTGCCGACCAGTATCAGGACATGCTCGATAGCTATGAGAGCCTTAAGCAGCAGTACGAGGATGCCTATGGCACCGAGCTGCCGAGCGATATTCAGGATGCGCTCGATAAGCTGCTGAGCGAGGAGAACCTCAAGAAGTTGCAGAGTGTCCTTACGTGCATGTGTTACCTGCGCGATGCCGAGCGCGGCTTTGATATGTATGTGACCGAGGACGGCGTGAACTTTACGACGCTGACGACCAATGGCTTTAACGATCCGTATAACCATGGTCTGCGCACCTTTGCGGTGACCAACCAGGGTCTGTGCCTTGGTACCGCCAACCCGTTCTATGGTTGCCAGGTCTGGATCCAGCGCAAGGAGAATTCGGAGAATCCGGTTGATCCCGGTACTCCGGATCCGACGGAACCCACCGATCCTTCGCAGCCGGGTGGCGGCGATCAGCCTGGCGGCAGCCAGACGGGTGGCAACGACCAGTCGAGCAGCACCACGACCACCGTCACGACGACCGCTAAGAAGACTCCGAAGGACGGCTCGCTGCCTCGCGCTGGCGACTCGACCCTCACGCTGGTCTTGGGATTGCTGGTTGCAGCTGCCGCAGTGCTTGGCATTGCTCTCGTCTTGCGCAAGCGTTCTCGTCGCTAGGCTCGTCCGCGTAGCTCAATGTCCTGGATATCGTCGAAGTTGATGGCGATATCCCTGAGTTTGAGCAGCTTGAATGCGGGTAACGCTTCGTCGAGAATGCCCGTGCGGCTACGATAGCCGTACGTATCGTAATAGGTGACGCGCACCAAGTCGCCGCGTTTGAGGCCCTCGAGCTTTTGCGAAAGCTCGAGGGCTTTTTCTTCCGTGAGCTCACGTTTTTGCTCGATGGTGATTTCCTGCTTGCGCACGAGTTCGTAGTATCCCGTGAGGGCGGCAAAGGGCATAAACTGTGCGGCGCGGTTGGCGCGCACGGCACCGTTGGCAGTGAGGTTGGGGTCGGCTGCGCGGCGTCTGCCCTCGGGGTCCGCCAGGCGCTCGAAGGCGGTCGGCGGGCGCATGGGCTGGTGTTTGGGGTTAGGCACGGTGTCCTCCTACCTGATCGTTGCGTTCGCGTGCGGTGGCACCGGCGGTAAAGCTTAATCCCTTGACGAGCGCGTTTTTGCCGTACTTGCCTTTCACGGCCAGGACGGCGCGCGCCAGGTCGCGCTCGCGCTCATCGGCCTCGATATCGCTGAACAGATCGATGGTGGCAAATTCCTCGGGCATGAGGTTGCCAAATCCCAGATTGATACGCTTGACCGGTCGCTTGGGGTCGACCGTTTGTGCCCAAAGGTCATCGAAATACCCCATGATCTTCTTAAACGAATTGGTGCGCTCGGGCAGCTTGCGCGAGGCGTTGGAGTGCGCAAAGAGTGAGGCATAGCCGCCACGCGGTTTGCCGCCATGCTCTCCCACAAAGATGCCATCGATTGCCTGCGCTTCGCGTACCAGGCGGCGCCTTTCGTCATCGCACTGGACGGGCTTGGGAGCACGGGGCGCGAGCTCGGGGCCGGCGGTTGCGGTGGGTTCGATACTCGATGTGCTCGAGCGCAGGTGGCCGCATCCGTCCACATATTGCGCTGTACCGCTGGCGTCGAGGCGGCGTATGTCAGCGCGCTCGCTCGCGTAGCCCACAAAGAGCGAGATGCTGTCGCAGACCACGTGCTTATCGACCAAGTCCAACACGGCACTGTCGACCATCTCGCGCAAGACGGTGTAGGCTTGCTCGTAGGCATAGCCCTTCGAGAGCACCTGTCCTGTGGTGGTCGAGGTCGCTTGCGGGCGATAGGCTTGGATATCGGCGATGGTTGTCGGCTCGCGCCCAAAGGCGTGGTCGATGAGATATTCGGCATTGACGCCGAGCTCGTCGTAGAGCAGGTTTTCGTCGAGCGCGGCGACGCCCATCAGGTCGTAGACGCCATACTTTTCGAGTCGGGCTGCCACACCGGGGCCGATGCCCCAGATGTCGGTGATGGGGCGATGGGGCCAGATCTCCTTGCGAAAGGTCTCGTCGTCGAGTTTGCCGATGCGACTGGGTACGTGCTTGGCGGTGACGTCGAGCGCCACCTTGGCCTGGAATAGGTTGGGGCCGATGCCGACCGTCGCCGTGATGCCGGTGCGCGCCAAGACCTCGTCGCGCAGCGTGCAGGCGAGCCCTTCCGCATCTGTGTGATAGAGGTCCAGATAGGGTGTCACGTCGATAAAGCACTCGTCAATTGAGTAGACGTGAACGTCCTGGGGGCTGACGTATTCCAGATAGATGCCGTAGATTTTCGCCGACACCTCCATATAGTGCTGCATGCGTGGTACGGCCTTGATGTAGTCGATGCCGTCGGGAATCTCGAACAGACGGCAGCGGTTGTGTATCCCGAGGTCCTTCATGGCCTGTGTGATGGCGAGGCAGATGGTCGTGCGCCCGCGCGATTCGTCGGCAACGACCAGGTTGGTGGTGAGCGGGTTGAGTCCGCGGTCGACGCACTCGACGCTAGCGTAAAACGTCTTGAGGTCGATGCAGATATAGGTGTGACGCTCGTGCCCCACGCGTCCTCCCATCAAACACATGTTCTTATCGAATATCTGTTCGATAATACCCGCTCGTCCGGACATCGTCAAAACCTGTCAAAAAGGGACTGGTTTGTTTTGATAGGTATGGTCGTGCGGTTGGATTGGGTTTTAACGCAGCTCTAAAGAGTGCGAAACAGCTCGGAAAAGCTCGCTTCGTAGCATGAGCCTAACGATTGATACCGCCTATGTGCACGGAAGGGTTGTGGGAAAGATGGTCAATTACGGGTTTGGTATGCCGACGCGCCTTGTTGTGGATGGAGACGTGGCTCGCTGGTGCGGACGATTGGTCGCTCACTACGGTGGCACCAAGGCGCTGGTCGTGTTGGGCGGTGACAAGCATACGCGCGATGAGCTTGTCTCGGCGGCACTTGGCTCGCTTGATCGAGCCCTGCTCGAGCGCGTACTTTTCCGCTGCGGCTCGGTTGGGGGCGACGGGGGAGACGAACTGATCGACGAAGCCGTGGCCCTGGCGACCGACGAAGGCGTGGACTTTGTCCTGGCGATTGGCGATGCCGATACTGCCGGCTTTGCGCGCGAGCTCGCGCGTCGCATGGCGGCGCTCGATGCCGGCGAAGACGGTTTTGTCCCTTATGGATGCATTCTCTCGGAGGGCAAGGCGCCTGCTGTCGTGGGCACCGGTGAGGTTCCCGTTTTTGCCATTATCGCGCCCGAACTGCTGGAGGGCATCGGGTCTCCTCTGCGTGAGTTGCTCGGTAGCGTCTGCGCTGCGGCCTAATATTTGCCATAAAAGGACGGGTTATTTTTGGTTGGTAAAGCGTTTGACCTGCCAAAATAAGCCTGTCCCTTTTTAATCGGTTGCCGTTTGGGGGCCGATTGGCAACGCTCGCTGATTGTAGTCTTGACCTGCGCTAGAATAGTGGCATCTGAATGTCCGGGCGCATGGAGGCGTGCGCCCGTATGCTGAGGAGGACTCTATGGCAACTGTTGCCGCACCTATCGATGCTACGTCGACTGCCGCTTGGAAGGCGCTCGAGGCTCATCAGGAGAAGCTCGAGGCCGAAGGTATCGACCTCAAGGCCTGGTTCGCTGCTGACGCCGACCGCGTGAACAAGCTGAGCTTTGACGCCGGTGACCTGCACTTCGATCTTTCGAAGAACCTGGTGACCGATGAGACCGTCAAGCTGCTGTGCGATCTTGCCCGCGAGGTGAAGCTCGAGGAGCGCCGCGACGCCATGTTCTCCGGCGAGCACATTAACACCACCGAGGACCGCGCCGTCCTGCACACCGCGCTTCGCCGCCCGGTAACCGAGAAGGGCCAGCTCATCGTCGACGGCCAGGACGTCGTCGCCGACGTGCACGAGGTCCTCGATCGCATGTATGCCTTCGCCGAGCGCGTGCGCTCCGGTGAGTGGAAGGGCGTTACCGGCAAGAAGATCGAGCACCTGGTGTCCATCGGCATCGGTGGCTCCGATCTGGGCCCGGTCATGGCCTACGAGGCCCTGCGTCCCTATGCCGACGCCGGTATCGACTGCCGCTACATCTCCAACATCGACCCCAACGACCAGGCCGAGAAGCTCAAGGGCCTGGATCCCGAGACTACGCTCGTGATCATCGTCTCCAAGACCTTCACCACGCTCGAGACCCTCACCAACGCTCGCGAGGTCAAGACCTGGATGCTCGAGCAGCTCAAGGCTCAGGGCGCCATCGACGGCTCCGATGAGCAGAACGCCGAGGCCGTGGCAAAGCACTTCGTCGCCGTCTCCACCGCACTCGAGAAGGTCGAGGCCTTCGGCATCGACCCTGCCAACGCCTTCGGTTTCTGGAACTGGGTTGGTGGCCGCTACTCCGTCGACTCCGCCGTGGGCCTGTCGCTGATCGTCGTGCTCGGCCCCGAGCGCTTCCAGCAGTTCCTCGAGGGCTTCCACGCCATCGACGAGTACTTCTGCAACACCCCGCTCGAGAACAACGCCGTCGCGCTGATGGGCCTGCTCAATGTCTGGTACGTCAACTTCTTCGGTTCCAAGAGCCACGCCGTGCTGCCGTACTGCCAGTACCTGCACCGCTTCCCGGCCTACCTGCAGCAGCTCACCATGGAGTCCAACGGCAAGCATGTCCGCTGGGACGGCAGCGCCGTGACCTCCGACACCGGTGAGATCTTCTGGGGCGAGCCCGGCACCAACGGCCAGCATGCCTTCTATCAGCTGCTGCACCAGGGCACTGTGGTGGTTCCGGCCGACTTCATCGCCTTCGCCAATACCGCCAACCCTGCGACCGACGGCGGCCAGGATGTCCACGAGCTGTTCCTGGGCAACTTCCTGGCCCAGACCAAGGCGCTCGCCTTTGGTAAGACGGCCGATGAGGTTCGTGCCGAGGGCACGCCCGAGCAGATCGTCCCGGCCCGTTGCTTTGAGGGCAATCGCCCGACGACCTCGATCTTCGGCGACACGCTGACCCCGTTCGCACTCGGCGAGCTCATCGCCCTGTACGAGCACATCACGTTTGTCGAGGGCACGGTCTGGGGCATCGACTCCTACGACCAGTGGGGCGTCGAGCTGGGCAAGCAGCTTGCCAAGCAGATTACCCCGGCCTTCCACGATGACGCCGCCAAGGCCGAGCAGGACGCTTCGACCCAGGCGCTCATCGAGTTCTACCGCGCGCATCGCAAGTAGTCGCTGCTGTTAACGCATCGCGCCTTATAGTCAGGGGCCCGTATCCTATCGGATGCGGGCCCCTTTGCTTTGCCGTAGTCCCGGGGCGCACGGCCTTTGTGGAACATCGCTGGGGCGCCGCGCGCCGCGAGAACCCTGCGCCTAGATCTCGGCCTCCGCATGGTCTCGCTGCGCCTCGGGCAACTCCCCGTAGAGCGGATGGTCTTCGAGCCTAAAGCGCTCGACCTGTTCGGGAGTGCGACCGCGCACAAAGAGCCACGAGCGATCGATCGGCGTCGCCATGAGCGTGCTGGGCAGCGCGTCGGCGCGGTCGGAAAACACCCGGACACTCTCGGGATCCTGGAACGCCAGCACCAGATGCGTGTCGCAGTTGCCCATGATGGAGCGTGCGCGTGCCTCGCCATAGAGCGCATCGAGCTGGTTGGTCGACTGCAGCAGCAGCGTTGCCCAGATGTTGCGGCTTCGGATAATCGAGAGCACGTTGTCGATCTGGGGGATCTGCAGATTTGCGAAGTCATCGAGCATAAAGCGCACGGGCACGGGCAGGCTGCCGTCGGGCTGCCTATCGGCCTCACGAATGAGGCCCATAAACGCCTGCGAAATAAAGAGGCCGGTCAGCGGATCGAGATTGCGGTCAATATCGCTCACGGTTACAAACAGGGCGCAGGGGGTGTGTCCCATGGAAGCGAAGTCCACCTGATGACACTCACGATAGAGCTGTGCCGCACCGTCGAATCCCAGACACATGACCTTTTCGGCAAGGATGCCGACGATGCTCGCGTGCATGCGCTCGGCATTTTGCGTAATGGCGTAGCGCCGCCATAGCGAGAGGGCATAGCTTTGGGGGTCGGTCGTGATCAGGTCGTCAAACAATCGACCCGTGGCACCGTCCTGCAGGTGCTCGATCAGCTTGATGACCGAGCTGATCGTCTGCTCGTCGGCGGGTGGCTGTTCGGTGACGTAGGCGATAAGACACGACAGCAGGTTTGCCGCCGCATGATCCCAAAAAGGCTGGTTGTTGTCCTCGATGGGGCAGATGGCCTTTGCCACCGAGAGGATGTCCTGCTGGTTGGGCCTGCCGTCCGCCTTGCGGCGAATGTGCCTCAGGGGGTTGTAGCCGCAGCGCTCGATGCCGGGCGCAAGGGCCGGGACGGTGTTGAGGTCGGCGAAGTTGAGACATTGCACGCGGTAGCCGTGGGCTGCCAGCACGGGTCCCACTTCGCGACAGAGCGTGCCTTTGGTGTCGAGCACGATGTAGCTTGCGTTCATTTGCAGCAGGTTGGGCTTGAGGACGTTTCGGGTCTTGCCGGCTCCCGAGGGGCCGATCACAAGTGCGTTGTTGTTGAGTCCCGTTTGGCGGGTGTCGCAGGAAAGCGTTCGATCCTTGGCGAGGATGGTGGACGATGCGGACTCAGATGCGGCGAGGCGGCTGGCGAGGTTAGACATGGGCGACCTCCTTGGTGGTCGAGAGGATTTCGTGGGCAAAGCCGAGCTCGACGGCGCGCTCGGCCGAAAGGTAGGTGTCTTTTGCAGTGAGGGACTGGATGCGCTTGGGCGTGAGGCCGCTGCGGTCCGAGAGGATTTGCGTGAGGGTCTTGCGGGTCTGCATGAGACGCCGGCTGGTTTCCTGCAGCGCAAGTGCCGAGCCGCCTGCCCCCTGGGGAATCAGCGGGTCGTGAATCATGAGCTCTGCATGGGGCGCCATACGGCGATCGTCGCCGCCCATAAAGATCACGGCGCCCATGGACGCGGCGAATTCCAGGCAGACGGTGCGGATGGGGCACGATGCGAGGCGCATGGCGTCATAGATCGCAAGACCCGATCGCACGCTTCCGCCGGCGCTGGCGACAAATATGGTGATGGGGCGGCTGGGGTCGGTGGCATCGAGCAGACGAATCTGCTGGCATAGGTCGTGGGCCATCGGGGTTTCGATGTTTCCCATGACGGAGAGCTCGCGACGGGCGAGCATCTCATCGTAAATGCTGGTGAGCGTGATACCTCGGGCGGATTCACGCATGGTGAGGGGGCTGATGATGGGGGAATGATTGGTGTCCATGAGGACTCCATTCTGTTGGTTGTGTTGTGGAATAGGATTGTTGCCCGCGGAGGGGCTGGCGGGCTACAGGGTTCGTCCGAGCCTGAGATCGAGCTCGGTTGTGGGGCAGGCTGCCCGTTCGTGCGGCTCGCAAGCGCCAAGGGCTCCAAAGCGATGGAGCGTTGCGACGGGCGTGGTGTAGGCGAGCCGCAGCTGATGCTCGACAGGGGCACATCCGTCATTTTTGTAATGAGCCGCGTAGTACTGCGCGATGCTGGCGTTCATCTCGCTGCCATTGCGATGGCGCTCAAACTGGCGTCTGCAGGTCTCAATGATCTTTGCTACCGACTTGGGTGCCGTCGCGGGAACAAGGGCGAGATAGCCCTCAAATAGCTCGTTGATGCTCAGGAGGCACAGCAGGTCGATCAGCGTCCTTATGGCTGCTCCCTCGGCGGAAAAGTGCGCGGTCATGCGGTTATATCGGTTGCGGTCGACGATGGCCGCATGGGGTCTTGGAGTTTTCTGCCCCGTGGTCCCGGGCTTTTGCCGCGCCTGTGTATTGAGCTCGACGTTGCAGCGCTTGAGGCCGTCCAACGGAAGGAACAGTGCGGTGCGCAGGGTGTTCCGCTTGCTTTCGAGTTCATGACGCTCGTCGGGTTCCCATTCGAGCTTGAGTTTCGTGTCGAGCGCCGTAAGCATATGGGCTAGGCAGCCTACGGTAAGAACGCACGAATCGTTGTCGCGTTTTGGGGCATAGGGGTCTGTCAGCTTGCGAATGTCGGGGTCGCCCATGATCTTTGTGCAGCGCTTCAGCAGTTGAGGGTGGTCGGCCAAGATCGTCGCGAGCGGTAGCGACGCGTAGTTCTTGATGGTCGCGGCGGCAAAGGCGGTGTCATATTCGTTTGCATATGCTCGCTCAATTCGGGCATCCAGAATGCTTTTCTTATCGCCGTCTTCAGCGCGGTGGTTTGTCATAGCTTCTCCAATCGGTTGATGTTCGTGCTGTTTGTTGATGTGTTGGTTGCCGTGAGTGATGTGCTTGCCGTGGGTGATGTGCTGACGTTGGGGTGCTATGCGGTTTTCAATGAGCCCGTGAGGCAGTTGCTGCAGGGGTGGGATGGAACGGCCCATGCAAGGCGGAAGCCATCGTGCTCAAAATCGAGACAGCAATGCCCTGGGTGCCTCACATGTGGCAGTTACCTCATTAAGTTGTCATTGCGTTTGGGGTTGTACTTTGCCGATCTTCCTTTTCTTACACGCTAAAACTCAAACTTCATATGCTCGATCTACTTAAAACCGCAACGGGGGTCTTTTATCAACTTATATGTCGGAACGCGTCTTTGCAAGTACTTTTTTGCCTTTGTTTCAAATGGGGTGGTTTTGCAACCGTCATACGCGCGCTGTGCGAACGTGCCCCGGCTCGGATAAGATAGTGCGCGATAAAAACGATGCAAGGAGGCACATATGGCAATTAAAGCCATCGCAATGGATATCGACGGTACGCTTACCAACGATCAGAAGGTGATCAGCCCGCGTACGCGCGAGAAGCTGCTCGCGGCGCAGGAATCGGGTATTAAGCTCATCTTGGCTTCGGGCCGTCCCGCATGGGGGCTACATGCTCTGGCACAGGAGCTCGACCTCCAAAACCATGACGGTCTGCTAGTCGCTTTCAATGGCGCGCATGTGGTCGACGCTCAGACCGATGAGGTTCTTTTTGACCAGGCCATGCCGGCTGACGAGCTGCACCGTCTGATTGATCATCTGCAAAACTATGATGTGATCCCCATGATCTCGCTCGGTCGCGACTTGCATGTCGAGGACTCGTACCACTGCATGATTACGCTGCCGGATGGCTCGCAGAAAAACATTGTCAAATACGAGCGCGATGCCTGCGACCTTAAGATCCGCGAGGTCGAGAGCTTGCATGAGGTCGTGGACACTTATCCCGTGGACAAGCTGCTGACGGCGGGCGATCCGGCCTACCTGCAGGCACATTACGAGGAAATGTACGCGCCCTTTAAGCAGACGCTTTCGGGCATGTTTACGGCCGACTGGTACTTTGAGTACACGGCGCCCGGTATCGACAAAGCCCGTGCGCTCGAGGGTGCTCTGCCCAAGCTCGGCATCGATGCCAGCGAGGTCGTATCGTTTGGCGACGGCCAGAACGACAAGTCCATGATCGAGTGGGCTGGTACCGGCGTCGCCATGGGTAACGCTGTCGATGAAGTCAAGGCCGTGGCCCAGATGGTGACCGCCAACAACAACGAAGACGGTATCGCGGTGGCACTTGACCAGCTACTGGGTTAGAATCGCCGATAGTGCATGGTTCGGGCGTCCGCTTGCGGGCGCCCTTTTGTTAGGGAGGGTGCCGTGTCCGCATTTCCGTTCGACGCCGTTATCTTTGACATGGATGGCGTCATCGTCGATACCGAGTATTACTACCTGGGCGAGACTGCCGCGTTTGCCAAGGAGCTTGGGCTTAATCTGACTCAAGAGGAGTTGAATGGGCAGGTCGGTACCTCGCATCAGTTCTTCCTGCATATGCTGGTCGATTGGTTTGAGCGCGCCGGTAAGGGGCATTTCACTGGCGATGAAGCGTTGGCCCGTTGGGACGAATGGGCTCATAAGCGTCCGCGCGACTATCAGGCTTTGATTAACCCAGGCGCCGTGGATACGATTCGAGAGCTGCCGCGCCGTGGCGTTCGCGTGGCGCTTGCCAGCTCGTCTCCCATGGTTAGCATCGAGGAAGTGCTCAACGCATGCGGACTGTCGGATGCCTTTGAGTATGTGGTGAGCGGCGAGCAGTTTAAGGAGAGCAAGCCCGAGCCCGACATCTACCTGCATGCGCTGGACCTGCTGGGGCTGCCCGCGAATCGCTGCTGCTGCGTTGAGGATTCCGTTCCGGGCATTACCGCGGGTAAGCGAGCTGGCCTGACAGTCATTGCCAAGCGCGAGGAGCGCTTTGGCTTTAGCCAGGATGCCGCGGACAAGATCATCGACCAGCTGCCGGAGCTGCTCGCGCTTTCTTAGGAGTGCGGTAGTTGCGCGTTTTTCGGGTCTGATGAGTAAATACCCGACATTTTGGTGCGGCACCTAGCATACTTTAAGCTAATGCGGGCTTAAGGACTTGTTGAATGCCCTTAAGCCCGTTTTAGACTTAATTGTGCTTGGAGAGGGTATATGCCACCGACTGAAGGGCTAACTGACGGTAAAGCAGCGATACCGCTGTACCAACAGGTTATCGATATCATTAAAAACGAAATCAACTCCGGCGCCTACAAGGCAGGCGCGCGGATACCCAACGAATTCGAATTGGCTGAGAGCTATAAAGTTGGCCGCGTTACCGTGCGACGTGCTATTGAGGAGCTCGTCCAGCAGGGCTATCTAACGAAGCGACAGGGGAAAGGCACGTTCGTCAATGCCCCCAAGCTCAAGCGCAAGATTCGCCAGAAGGATGACGTCCAGAGTTTTTCGGACGCATGCCGCGTTAACGGAATGGAACCGGGGGCGTGCATCATTTCGAGAAAGATACTGCCAGCAGATTCTACCGAAGCGCAGTTCTTTGGTGTTCCCGTTGGAACTGATTTGATTTGCGTTGAGCGTGTACGTACTGCCGATGGAGTCCCCGTCATGCTCGAGAACAACATATACGTTTACGAGGACAACGCCTATCTATCAACGGCACCTCTATCTAACCAATCCATTTTTGAGTTCGTGCGCAACCGGACGGGCCGCACGCCCGCGTTTACCGACCCGTGCACGCTCGAGATCGCGTGCGCGTCGCCCGAGGTCGCTCGGCTGTTGGCAGTTCCCGTTGGCGAACCCTTGTTTTATATGGAAGCCTTCTTTTTCGATGAGCAGCGGCGGCCGTTTATCATCGGTCGTCAGCGGATCGTTGGGTCTCGCTACGTTTTTGACATCTAGGACATTGCGAATGGAAGCGCCCGGTGGATCATCTCACCGGGCGCTTCCATACCGTTCACGGCGCGAACACAACCGTTCAACCGCGTTGCGGCAATCAGTTTGAAATTATCTTGATGAAGGAAAAAGCTGCTGGTAATCTATGGGACGTCATAGAACGTTTGCCTTATGCAAACGTTGAAGCGAGATGCGATGCAGTCTCGAGTTCTTTGGAGGTATCTATGTCAGATACGAAGGCGAAGAAGACAAACAGACGTTTTAAGTTCAAATTACCGCATGTCTATACGATCATGTTCTTGCTGATCGTTGTCTTTGCGGTCCTGACTTGGATCGTTCCCTCTGGTCAGTATCAGCGCAAGACGATTTCGACAGCGGCGGGCGAGCGTGAAGTCGCCGTTGCTGGAACCTATGAACAGGTCGATAAGAACTACACCGATTCCGAGACCGGCGAGACCATCAATCTGGGCCAGGATATCTTCGCGGTTCTGCAAGCGCCCACCAAGGGTATCCAAGAGGCTGCCGACGTCGTTGCGTTCGTCTTATTGATTGGCGGATCGTTTGCGATCATCACCAAGACCAACGCTTTGAATGCCGGCATGAGCCGTGTGATTAAAAAGCTCAAGAACAAGGACATCCTCATCATTCCCATCACGATGACATTGCTGTCCATTTGCGGCACTACGTTTGGTATGTCTGAGGAAGCCCTGCCGTTCTATGCCATCTTCATTCCCATCATGATGGGTATCGGTTATGACTCGATGACGGCATTCATCATCTGCTTCCTTGGTCCTAACCTGGGATATTGTGCTTCGACCATCGACCCGTTTAATGTTTTGATCGCCCAAGGCATCATTGGCATCGAGGGTAATCCGCAACTGTGGCTGCGCGCCGTTTCTTGGGTCATCTTCACTGCCGTCGGTATCGCATGGGCCATGCGATACGCCATGCGCGTCAAGAAAAACCCCGAGTCGTCCATTGTGTACGAGGACGATAAGCTCAAGCGTATTGAGTTTTCCGTGACCGATGCCTCCATCGAGGAAGAGTTCACTATCCGTCAGAAGCTCGTGCTTATCGATTTTGCTTGCGGTATGGGCATTATCGTCTGGGGTCTTGTTACCCAGGGCTGGTACATGAATGAGATTTCCGCCGTGTTCCTTGGCATGGGCTTGCTTGCCGGTATCCTGGGCGGTCTTGACCAGCAGACAATCGCAGAGGAGTTCGTTAAGGGTCTCGCCGACTTTGCGTACGCTGCCATCGTTATCGGTATCGCTCGCGGTATTCTGGTCATCGCCGAGGGCGGCATGATCATCGACACCATCCTCCAGGCGCTCGCTACCGCGCTCGCCGGTGCACCCGCCGCCGTCTACACCACGTTTATGTATATCGTCCTTGGCCTGCTCTCTTTGCTGGTTCCCTCGAGTTCTGGCCTGGCGGCGCTCACCATGCCCGTTATGGGCCCCCTGACCGAGCTCATGGGCCTCAATCCCGAGGCGGCCGTCACCGCGCTCCAGTTTGCCAACCAGACCATCAACACCATCAGCCCCGTGGCGGGCATGACGGTCGCCGGTCTTGCCGTGGCTAGGATTTCGTTTGGCCAATGGTGGAAGACCATTTGGAAGTTCTTCATTTTCATGGTCGTCTTTGGCGTGATTGTAACGGCAATCTCTGGCATGCTTCCGGTGTAGGTGGTTGTGATGTCTGATCGTTTGACGGTCCTGACGTCTAAGAGCGTCTTTACCGGTACGGGGGACCTGCCGTTTGAAGGTTTCGTAGCGGTCCGTGGCAATCGAATTGAGGCTGTTGGCACCAAGTGTGAGGTAGCTTCGTATTTGACCCAGGCGGACGAGGTAGTTGACCTGGGCGACCGCACTGTCATGCCCGGCCTGATCGATGTGCATACCTTCTATACAGGTTGGGCGCTGCGGACGTTGGGGACTGATCTGTCCGGCATCGATGATGCCAAAGAGGCCGTGTCGCTCTTGCGTGCATGGAAAGAAGATCATCCGGATTGCGCGGCGGCTTTTGGCCACAACCTACCCGAAACGTTGGCATCGGATGCCGAGAACGCAAATACGGCAGCTGTGTTTGACGATTGTTTTGGCGATATCCCTGTCGTCTGCTTTACACCGGGTGCGGAGACCTGCGTTCTCAATGCTGCCGCCAGTGCGCGATACGGCTTTACACCCCAGGCGTGCTATGCCGAGAAGATCTGGCGCATGATGAGCGATTTCCTCGCGCTGCCCGAGGTGCGTGCCGGGTATTCGGACTACATGAGCATGCTTAACGAGCGCGGCGTTACCGCCATCAAGGAGATGGCGTTTGATGACTACTACGGCTTTGCCGACGAAATGGCTCGCCGTGAGGAATCTGGTGAGCTGACGGTTCGCGTCTCTATGATGTCGCAGCCGGTGGGTGCCGGTGCAAATCTGGCATATGCCCGCGAGGCGCGAGAGCGCTTCCGGGGACCGTTCGTTCGTTTTTCTGGCTTCAACCGTATGACCGATCGCGGCGTATGGGCGGGGCTTGCCGAGATGATTGACCCCTATGCGGACTCGGCCGATGCGGGCGCTGCCGGTAAGACGGTCGTCGAGGAGCCAGAGTGGGATCTGATTGAGAACGAGCTGCGTGCAATTGATGCTGACGGCTTCCGATATTCCTTGCATTGCCAGGGCGATGGCGCCGTTCGTCGCACCGTGGCGCTCTATGCCTCGCTGCCTCGAGACGAGCATGGACGGATGCTTCGCCGCCATGCGATTACCGATCTCGAGAACTCTGACCCGACCGATCTTGTCGAGTTTGGCAAGTTAGGTGGAATTTGCGAGGTCTATCCGCAGATTCTGACGCTGGACCGGCGCGAGGATTGCCTGTCGATGATGCGTCGACAAATTGGCGAGACGCGACTTTTGCACAGCTGGAATCGCCGCGGCATGGAAGATTCCGGATGCACAGTGTGCTGCGGCACGGATCTGCCGCTGCTGATTCCGAGCCTGGGCGAGTCAATCTACAGCGCGTGCGGCGGATTCTTCGCCGACGGACTGCCCGTGAATGAGGTCAACACGCTGACGCTTGTCGAGCTCTTGCGCGCTTGGACTGCCGGGGGCGCGTACGACCTGATGCGCGAAGACGAGCTGGGTACGCTCGAGGTTGGCAAGCTTGCCGATATCTGCGTGCTCGATCGGGATGTGTTCGACCTCGATTATCGCGACGCACGCGATCTTGCGGTTGACATGACGATGTCGGACGGACAAATCGTGTTCGATCGAAATAAGGAGGCATAAGATGTCTGAATCCAAACCGACGCTGCACCGCGAACAGATTGCGGGCATGAATATCCACTACATCATGTGGTCGCTCGATTACTTCCTTGATGTGCAGCAGCGCTTGGGCTTTGAGTCCATTGAGCTGTGGTGTGCAGAGCCGCATGTGACGCTCGACCACACGGGCTACTTTGAGGCTGAGGTCCTGGCGAAAAAGGCTGCAGACCGTGGGCTTAGGTATCGTACTCTGTGCCCCGAGAATGTTGTCTATCCTTGGCAGTATTGCGCACGCAAACCGCTGCATGAGCAGCGCAGCCTGGCGTACTTTAAGCACGGCATTGAGCTTGCCGAGGTACTTGGGTGCGACCGCATGTCCATCAACTCGGGCTGGGGCGACTGGGACGAGGACCGCGAGGAAGCCTGGAAGCGCAGCCGCGAGCACTTGTCCATTCTGGCGGAGTATGCCGGCGAGCACGGTCTGGTGCTTACGATGGAAAGCCTGCGTCCCGAGGAGAGCAACCTTGTGACGACGGTTTCCGATGCGAAGCGCATGATTGACGAGGTCGCGAGCCCGTACTTACAGCCCATGGTTGATACAACCGCGATGGGCGTTGCAGGCGAGACGCTCGAGGACTGGTTTGCCGCCTTTGGTGATGGGGCAATTCACGAGATGCACTTTATCGACGGTGACCCGTATGGCCATCTGGTGTGGGGCGATGGCAAGCACGATATGGACGCCTTCGTCGCCACGCTCAACGCCCATGGTTTCGACGGCATGCTGGGCCAGGAAATCACGGACGGTCGTTACTACGATGATCCGGCGGCGGCAGATGCCAAGAACATGGCCGCATTCGAGAAATATCTGATTGACTAAAACAACCATCGGCCACGCAACCAACGTCATTGATTGCGGGCCAAACAAGAAAGGAACTGGATATGAACGCACACGATCTGATCAAAGAGGCAATTGCCGAGAAGGGCAAGTTCGACAGCGTCTGCTGGATTGCTTGCGGTGGCTCCATGATCGATTTGATCCCGGCTCATGAGCTTCTGCAGCGCGAGGCAACCACCTTCACTTCGTATATCTATACGGCTCGCGAGTTCGATATCATGCGTCCGCGTCGTCTGGGCGAGAAGTCCCTGGTCATCGCTTGTAGCCACAGCGGCAACACCCCCGAGGTCGTCGAGGGCTGCGAGATTGCCCTTGCTGCCGGCGCTACGGTGATCGCCCAGACCGACAACGCTGGATCCAAGATTGACTCCGGCAAGTGGACCACGTGGGTCTACCCGTGGGGCGAGGGCGTGCCGCAGGCCGAGGTCCCCGCTGGCATTTCGCTGTCGCTTGCGGCCGAGCTGCTCGATCAGCAGGAGGGCTACGCCGATCTTGCCGATATGTATGCCGGTATCGCCGAGATGGATAAGATTCTTCCCCCGGCACGCGAGAAGGTAAATGCCGAGCTGGGCGATCGTTTTGCCAAGCTTTGCCAGGAGCACGAGTTCTTCTACATTCTGGGCAGCGGTCCCAACTTTAGCCAGACCTACGGTTTCGCTATCTGCTCTCTTATGGAGATGCAGTGGCAGCACTGCAGCTACATCCACTCTGCCGAGTACTTCCATGGCCCCTTCGAGGCTACTCAGGATGGCGTTTTTTACTTCCTGCAGATGGGCTCCAGCGAGTACCGTGCCATGGACGAGCGCGCCCTGGCGTTCCTTAAGACGCATACCGATACGCTGATGGTGCTCGATGCCAAGGAGTACGGTATGGAAGCCGTGCCGGCGAGCGTCCGTGCCTATCTGGACCCGGTGCTGTTCTACGCCATGAACTGCGAGCTGCGTGCTGCACGCGGCAAGGTGTTTGATCACGATCCCGATTTCCGTCGCTATATGGGTGTTGTCGAGTACTAGAAGGGGCAAAGGCCATGGCATTTAACGTTAACGCGCTCGGATTTGGCGACAACGTCGTCGATCGCTACGAGCATATCCACACCATGTATCCCGGCGGCAATGCGGTGAACTTCGCCGTTTATGCCAAGAAATGCGGTGCCGCACGCTCCGCATACATGGGCATTTTTGGCAATGACGCCGCTGCCGAGCATGTCATTGCAAGCCTCGAGGATGAAGGTATCGAGCTTGACAAGTGCGAGCAGATGATTGGCGAGAACGGAGCGGCTCGCGTGACCGTCGTTGACGGTGACCGTGTCTTCCTTGGCTCCAACGAGGGCGGTATCCGTGGCGATGCGCGCTATGTCCTCGATCGCTTTGACCTTTCGTACATGAAGCAGTTCGATGTGGTTCATTCGGGCAACTATTGCTTTACCGAGCGCGAGCTGCCCAAGCTGAAGGCTGCGGGCGTCACGGTCTCTTTTGACTTTTCGGATGACTCCACCGACGAGTATTACGAGCAGATTGCGCCCTACGTCGATTTCGCTTTCTTTAGTGCGGCGGATGCCGCGAGTGAGGACGAGATTCGCGAGCGTCTGGCATGGGTGAAGGGCCTGGGTCCGCGTTTTGTGTCGGCTACGGCGGGCGCCGAGGGCTGCATTGCTTACGACGGCGAGCGTTATTACCGCCAGCTGGCTAAACCGGTAACGGACATGAAGGACACCATGGGGGCGGGCGACTCGTTCCTCACCTCGTTTTTGATGTGCTATCTCGATTCCGCCAAGCGTGGTGAGGATGGCGCCGAGGCCATCGAGCGCGCGCTCGACTTTGCTGCCGGGTTTGCCTCGACCGTGTGCGGCATGGAAGGTTCTTGGGGCCACGGAGCACCAATCGTCGAATAGCCGAGCTGTCCCGGGGAGCTGTATTGGTGCCTTCCCGTGACTCGGTGGTCAAAAAAGCCAAATATGAGTACTGTGACTAATTTAGTCGCAGCAAAATCGACCCCTTCAGACGTGATTTGAGCGTTTGGAGGGGTTTAAGATTGCGAAAATGCAGGATGAGTGACTGTAAAAGTGTTAGTTAATGGACAATCGTAGATTATTCTGGTGGTCGGAAAGCTCAGAGTAATGTATCCATTTCGCTAGCAGTACTCATATTTGACGTTTTTTGACCACAGGGGTTAGCGAAGGCTAAAAACAGAGTGTGCATTCGCTAAAACCGCCGACTCAATATGCTTTGCGTCGCATTTTTTGAGCGAGGCGACGTGTTCTGAGGCGCTTTCGAGCGATCTGATGAGTGACTGTGCGCTTATTTCTGCGTTTGCCTCCGCTGGTGCATCGGTCTCGAGCAGTAAACGATCGAGTGGAATTTGTCGTACGTATTCGCGTCCTCGTTTAGATGCGAGCATGCGTTCGTTGACGGAAAAATAACAGCCCGCATTACGCGCGCGGACGAGTTCGTCCGAAGTACCGCTAAACCAGTGGAAGATGATAACGGGGGAGTCGGGGTTTGGGATGAGTAGTCCATGCGATTCGAGGACGTCCAGTACGGCTCCTGCCGAACGAACGGCGTGAATTGATATCACGCGCCCGGTAAGAGGATGCTGCACGAGCGCATCGCAGAGCCGGTTAAGTGCCTGTATTTGTAGCGGCTCACTTCCAGCAAAGCGCGCGGAAAAGTCGAGTCCGACTTCGCCGATGTAGCGTTCTTGGGCAGCAACTTCGCAAAGCAGATTGACTTCGACAAAACCGCAGTGACCATCGGCGAGCCACCAGGGGTGAAGCCCAACGCCGGCGATGATGCCTGGTTGGCGACAGGCGCGCTCGTTTGCGGCCGAAAAGTCGCGCGGATTGACGCCGCAGTCAAATAGACCCAAGCCCAGCGCCGTCGCCTCATCGGCAACGGCGTCCGGGTGAGCCATTAAATCAAGATGGCAGTGTGCATCAAATAACCGGGGCTCCATCTCGGTGCGCTCCGCTAGTCTAGGCGCTGGCCATCGGCGCGCACGCGCTCGGTGCCGCGGCCACTGATCTGGCGGATAACCTCTCCGGCGATCATCTGGCCCATGATGGGCGGCATAAAGCTGGCGGTTCCCAGCTCGGTGCGCTCGTGGATATTGGAAGGGTCGCGGGGCTGCGTCTTAACCGATTCCTCGCAGCTAAACAGTACATGCAGACTCTTGATTCCGCGCTTCTTGCATTCTTTGCGCATAATGCGGCTCATGGGGTCACGTACCGTATCGAAGATGTCGGCAAAGCGGAGGCACTCGGGATGGAGCTTGTTGGCCCCGCCCATGGAGCTAACCAAGCGGATGTCGTGGTCTTGAGCATATTTCGCAATGGCGAGCTTGGCCGAGATGGTGTCGATGGCGTCGATGACGTAATCGAGCTTGCCGCCCGTCTGCTCAAAAACGCTCGCAAAGAATTCGTCGATGTTATCGCTCAACAGGTATTCAGTTCGTTTGATGACGGTGGCGGCGGGATTGATGTCGTGGATCATGGCCTCCATCACGTCAACCTTGCGCTTGCCGACGGTGCTGTGAAAGGCGATGGCCTGGCGATTGATATTGCTGGGCGCGATGATGTCCTTATCCAGAATGACGAAATGACCAATGCCGCCGCGGGCGAGTGCCTCGCAGCAGTTGGAGCCCACGCCTCCGCAGCCGAGCACTAGCACCGTAGCACCGGCGAGCTTATCGAGTGCCTCGCGGCCCATGATAATCTCGAGCTTGGTGTCGCGTGTCTCGATGGCGGCTGCGGCTGTGGTTTCGGTCATAAATATCCTCCGATGGGGAAGCAGGTCGTGTTTTAGCTATCGCCATTATAGGTAATCGCCCATAGGTTGCGATGGCGTTTGCTTTGATGTGGTTTGAAGCATTGCGATTAGATAGTTAGACAAACATCTAAATATTGAGTATAGTGTGCACGTCATGAGAGATGATGAGAGGAGGTCTTATGCCGGGAGAGGGTTTTAAGGCGCTTGCCGATCCAACGCGACGGCGCATTTTGGAGTTGCTGCGCGAGGGCAATTGCACGGCGGGGGAGCTTGCCGAGCATTTCGATATCAGTAAGCCGTCGCTGAGCCATCACTTGGCGACGCTCAAAAACGCCGGGTTGGTGACCGACGAGCGCCATGGCCAAAACATCGTATACAGCTTAAACACCACCGTCATGCAGGACTTGATCGGTTGGTTTATGGGCTTTACAAACACGGAAGGTGATAAGGATGAATAACGAAAACAAGGGCATTCACGCCACGGGGGTATCGTCGCGCGTGTGGGCCATGCTTGTTGTGGTCTGCGCTATTAATGTTGTAGCGCACCTCATGGTGATGCCGAGCCTGCCTGCACAGATTCCCACGCACTGGGGCGCGAACGGCGCCGTCGACGGTTGGGGTCCTAGTTGGATGGCCTCCGCGCTCGGCGTGCTGCCTCTGGCGCTTCTCGCAATGTTCTGCATGGTGCCGCGCATCGACCCCAAAGGTGAGGCATATCGAACCTCGGGCAAGTTCTACCAGGGCTTCGTAATCGCCTTCACCTTGTTCATGTGCGCCATAAGCTGGCTGGGAGAGCTTACGGTCTGGGGCGTAGTGCCGGCGGTCGGTTCGGTTAACGTGCTGATTTCCGGTGTTGTCGGTTTGCTGTTCATCGGCGTAGGCAACTACTTGCCGCGTGTGAAGCAGAACTATACGCTCGGTATCAAGACACCCTGGGCGCTTGCCGATCCCGAGAACTGGCGCCGTACGCAGCGTTTTGGCGGCGCCTGCTTTATGGTGCTGGGTATTGGCCTGATTGTGATGGGCGTGGCAGGCAGCGTGCTTTCGAGTGAAGTCGTCGCCGCGGTGATTGCGGCTCTGGCGTTTGGTTCGGTTGGAGCCGTTTACGTCTACTCGTATCTGTTGTGGCGCAAATCGCAGCGAGCCGCTCGTTAAGGTTGCGGAAAACTAGCGTACGCAGTTCATAGTATGTTCCGGGGGACTTTTCCCAGGTAGTATTAGGGGGTGTGGGCAACCATGCCCCTTTTTCGTTACGTTTCAGAGCTGGTTCCCTCATTTCGTTTCCACTAAAGCGAATCAAGAATAGGGAAACAGCAGGTAGAAAGGATAGAACAGGCAAATGGCAGAGTTTATCTACCAGATGTATCAGGCTCGCAAGGCCCATGGCGACAAGGTAATCCTTGACGACGTGACCCTGAGCTTCTACCCCGGTGCCAAGATCGGCGTCGTGGGTCCCAACGGCATGGGTAAGTCGACCCTGCTCAAGATTATGGCCGGCATCGAGGAGGTCTCCAACGGCGATGCCAGGCTCACCCCCGGCTACACTGTGGGCATCCTGCAGCAGGAGCCGCCGCTCGACGACGACAAGACCGTCATCGAGAACGTGCGCATGGCGTTTGGCGATATGATCGCCAAAGTCGATCGCTTCAATAAGATCGGCGAGGAGATGTGCGACCCGGATTGCGACATGGACGCCCTCATGGCCGAGATGGGCAAGCTCCAGGACGAGATCGACGCCGCTGACGGCTGGGATATCGATTCCAAGCTCGGCCAGGCCATGGACGCCCTGCAGCTGCCCGATTCTGACATGCCGGTTAATGTGCTTTCCGGCGGCGAGCGCCGTCGCGTGGCCCTGTGCAAGCTGCTGCTCGAGGCTCCCGACCTGCTGCTGCTCGACGAGCCTACGAACCACCTGGACGCCGAGTCGATCCTGTGGCTCGAGCACTTCCTGCACAACTACCAGGGCGCGGTGCTTGCCGTCACGCACGATCGCTACTTTCTGGATAACGTTGCCGAGTGGATCTGCGAGGTCGACCGCGGTCACCTTTATCCCTACAAGGGCAACTACTCCACGTATCTGGAGACCAAGGCCGCCCGTATCGAGGCGCAGGGCAACCGCGACGCCAAGCTCGCCAAGCGCATGGAGGCCGAGCTCGAGTGGGTACGCAGCTCGCCCAAGGCTCGCCAGGCCAAGAACAAGGCCCGTCTGGCTCGCTACGAGGAGATGGAGGCCGAGGCCCGCGCAAGCCAGAAGCTCGACTGGACCGACATCCGCATTCCCGTCGGACCGCGCCTGGGCAACAAGGTGCTCGAGGCCCATCACCTGCACAAGGAGTTCGATGGCCGTGTGCTCATCGACGACCTATCATTCACCCTGCCGCGCAACGGCATCGTGGGCGTCATCGGTCCCAACGGCGTCGGTAAGACCACGCTGTTCAAGACGATTGTGGGTTTGGAGCCGCTGACTTCGGGCGAGCTCGAGGTGGGTGAGACCGTCAAGATCTCCTATGTCGATCAGAACCGTTCTGGCATCGACCCTGACAAGAACCTGTGGGAGGTCGTCTCGGATGGCCTGGACCACATGATGGTCGGCGAGACCGAGGTTCCGAGCCGCGCTTATGTGGCGAGCTTTGGCTTTAAGGGCCAGGACCAGCAGAAGCGCGCTGGCGTACTCTCCGGTGGTGAGCGCAATCGTCTGAACCTGGCACTCACGCTCAAGCAGGGCGGCAACCTGCTGCTCCTCGACGAGCCCACGAACGATCTCGACGTCGAGACGCTGTCCTCGCTCGAAGCGGCGCTGCTCGAGTTCCCGGGCTGCTCGGTGGTCATTAGCCACGACCGCATGTTCCTGGACCGCGTCGCCACGCACATTCTGGCGTGGGAGGGCACCGACGAGAATCCGGGCAACTGGTATTGGTTCGAGGGCAACTTTGAGGCCTATCAGGCCAACCGCATCGAGCGCCTGGGCGAGGACGCAGCCCAGCCGCATCGTATCCACCGCAAGCTGACGCGCGACTAATTTGTTACGCGGTTTTACCAAACCGCGTAACTACTCGACGCTGCGCGGGCCGCAAGCACCCCATCTTGCCGTTCAAACCGTCGCTCGCGTACCGAAGTACGCGTCCTCAACCTTTCGCGCCACCTGACCTCGCCAGGCGGGCCCTCGCTGTCTTCGGAGCGAGCGTGGCGCTTCGCACTTCCCCCATGCGCAGGGTGCCCTGGTCGGAGCGCTTGTCAAGAATTGCCTTTCCTCTTGCTGGGTGTTATTTTGTGGCTGAGCGTAACGACGCAAGACGGGGCATCTTCGCTCCCTTGCGGAATTGAGTGCAATGCGGAATCGAAAGGCGTTGAGGACGATGAGCGATATTGCTTGCGAGAGTTGCCGGGTTATAGCTTGCGAACACCTGGACAAGACGGCGCCTGATTTCTGTGTTCAAACATCAATTACCAAAGAAATGCATGACGAGGCGCTGCGTCTCTACAACGAACCCGAGAACCATCTCATAATGGAATCTGCCGCGATAGTCAGCGCTGAAACGGTTAATTCGACACGCGTTCAGGACACGATCAAGTTTGCGTCCTTCATGGGGGCGTCTCTTGTTGGCATAGCAACCTGCACGGCAATGTTGAGGGAAACGCGTATCCTGACAGAGCTTCTCAGGAAGGCCGGGTTTGAAGTGCAGGTAGTTGGCTGCAAGTTGGAAAGCAACATGAAAGCCGACCTGAACATTGACGCGCCTTCGTTGGCAGAAGATAGTGTTATCTGCAATCCGATCATGCAGGCTCTGTTGCTCAACGATGCAAAGACGGATCTGAATATCCTGATGGGAATTTGCGTAGGACACGATGCGCTTTTCTGCAAATATTCAAATGCGCCCGCAGTGACCTTGGTTGCAAAGGATTTTATGACGGTGCATAACCCCTGTTCAGTGCTTTATGCCGCCGATTCTGTTTACAAGCGTAAGCTGGAAAAAACAATTGGGGAAATCGCATCCGGCAAAGGGGAATGAGGCGCTTAAGACACCTCCCGCAAGGCACGAGTGACTTATGCTCGATGTCAAAGATAACTCACCCAAGGGGCAAAAGCGGCAGGATGGCAAACCAGGCGGGCGGCACCAAGAGCGCGGGCAGGAGATTCATGACCGAAATCTCCTTGATCTTCAAGATGGACAGGCCCGATGCGAGAATCAGAAAACCGCCGACGATGGTGATCTCGCACATCAGGTTCGCGGTCATAAGCGGTTCGAGCCACTGCGCCAAAAGGAAGATCGAACCCTGCCAGCAAAAGAGCACCACGCCCGCGAGCGCCATGCCGATGCCGAATGACGACGCTAAGACCATTGAAGTCACGAAGTCGAGTGTCGCGTTGGTGAGCAGAAACGTCTCGTCGCCGTAAAGCGCGCTATTGATCGGCCCCAAGATGGAAAGCGTGCCGAAGCAGAAGAGCACGATGCCGGTCGAAAGACCACGTGAGAGGTTTGTTCCGCTGCTTTCGTCCACCTTCGATTTCGACAGGCGCTCGGTCAGGCGGTCGAAGCGTCCCTCGATGTCGATCGCCGTGCCCGCGACGCCGCCGATGGCGAGGCTCGCAATGAACAGCACGGGATAGACGCTTTCGCTCATGCCCTCGACAACGGAATGAAGACCCAGGCCTGTCGCCGCAAGGCCCATCGCGCAGAACAGGATGTTCTGGTATTTCTCGCCAAGTCCGCGTTTCGCAAGGCTTCCGATGGCGCTTCCCACGACGATGGCCACGGTGTTGACGATGGTTCCGATCATATATGCGCTGCTCCTTCTGTTTTTCTTGTCGCTTGGCGAAACTGCGCCCACGTTGCCGCCTGCGCGAATGCCGCTGCGTTAGAATACCTCGCTATGGAAGAAATCATGCATATCGCGGGGCATGTCCTCGAACACTCAATTGAAGACACACTTTACCTCATCCCGTTTTTGTTCGTAACCTATCTGGCTATGGAATGGCTCGAGCACAAGGCGGGCGACAAGGCGCAAAACGCCATCAAGCGCGCGGGGAAGGCGGGCCCCGTCATTGGCGCGGTGCTCGGCGTCGTGCCCCAATGCGGCTTTTCGGCGGCTGCGTCGACGCTCTATGCGGGCCGCGTCATCACGGTCGGCACGCTCATCGCTGTGCTTCTGTCCACATCCGACGAGATGATCCCCATCTTCCTCGCGGCTCAGGTGCCCCTTTCCACCATGGGCGCTATCCTGGGTGCGAAGGTGGTCGTGGGCATTGTCGCGGGCCTTGCGCTCGACGGCGTGCTCCGCTTGCTCCATCGTCCTGAAGAGCATCTACGCATCCACGAGCTCTGCCAGCGCGATCACTGCCACTGCAACGGCGAATGTCACGCCTGCGAGGAGAATCCCGAGCTTGTCTACGAGGCGGAAAAGGACGAGGAACACCATCACGACCATGCGGGCGCTTCCATCGTGAAGAGCGCGCTCAAGCACACTGCCCAGGTCACGGTCTTCATTTTCATCGTCACGCTGCTTTTGAACGTGGTGCTCGAAACGGTAGGCGAGGACGCGCTGGCACAGATTCTCGGCTCGAATAGCGCGCTTTCGGTCGTTGTGGCGGCCATCGTGGGCCTCATCCCGAACTGCGCAGCGAGCGTCGTTATCGCCGACCTGTATGTGGAAGGCGTGCTCGGCGCGGGGGCCATGTTCGCGGGCCTGCTCGTCTCGGCGGGCGTCGGCCTGCTTGTCCTCTTCCGAGCGAACCGCCGTCCTAAGCAAAACCTCATCATCGTGGTGATACTCCTTGTCGTCGGCATTGTGGCAGGAGCGATTGTCTCTGCTGCGGGCATCGTGTTCTAATTCTGCTACACTGTTCGAGCATGATTCATTGGTTCGGAAGCGCACGAAAGGGCACGGAATGAAGCTTTTGGAAGAACGCATCAAGCGTGATGGCGTCGTCAAGTCGGAAGGCGTGCTGAAGGTCGATAGCTTCCTCAACCACCAGATCGATGTCAACCTGATCGACGAGATGGGCGCGGAGTTCGCCCGACTGTTCGCGGATGCGCCCGTGAACAAGATCCTCACGATCGAGGCGTCGGGCATCGGCATCGCATGTCTGGTCGCGCGCCATTTCGGCAACGCGCCCGTCGTGTTCGCGAAGAAGGCCCAGTCCATCAACCTCGACGGCGAGATGTACTCCACCAAGATCCAGTCGTTCACCCACGGCCGCATCTTCGACGTCATA